>NZ_JBQRUW010000093.1:0-2361 GCF_052663305.1 Streptomyces cyslabdanicus | reverse complement strand
CGGCACCCGCTGCGGGACCTGGTCACCGCCTCCGAACCACTCGCCCTGCTCGTCGAACGCGAGCGGGCCCTGTACGGGTCCTGGTACGAGTTCTTCCCCCGCTCCGAGGGCACCCCCGAGCAGCCGCACGGCACCTTCCGCACCGCCGCCCGCCGCCTGCCCGCGATCGCCGCGATGGGCTTCGACGTCGTCTACCTCCCCCCGATCCACCCCATCGGCACCACCTACCGCAAGGGCCGCAACAACTCCCTCGACGCCCACCCCGACGACGTCGGCGTGCCCTGGGCCATCGGCTCCCCCGAGGGCGGCCACGACACCGTCCACCCCGCCCTGGGCACCCTGGAGGACTTCGGCCACTTCGTCGCCCGGGCCGCCGAACTCGGCCTGGAGGTCGCCCTCGACCTCGCCCTGCAGTGCTCCCCGGACCACCCCTGGGTGCACAAGCACCCCCAGTGGTTCCACCACCGCCCCGACGGCACCATCGCCTACGCCGAGAACCCGCCCAAGAAGTACCAGGACATCTACCCCCTGGCCTTCGACGCCGACCCGGACGGCCTGATCGACGAGACCCTGCGCGTGCTGCGGCACTGGATGGACCACGGCGTGCGGATCTTCCGCGTCGACAACCCCCACACCAAACCGGTGATGTTCTGGGAACGCGTGATCGCCGCCGTCAACGCCACCGACCCCGACGTGATCTTCCTGGCGGAGGCGTTCACCCGGCCCGCGATGATGCACACCCTGGCCCAGATCGGCTTCCAGCAGTCCTACACCTACTTCACCTGGCGCACCACCAAGCAGGAACTCACCGAGTACCTGACCGAGCTGTCCGGCGAGGCGGCGGCCTGGATGCGCCCGAACCTCTTCACCAACACCCCCGACATCCTGCACGCCTACCTCCAGGACGGCGGCCGTCCCGCCTTCGAGGTCCGCGCCGTCCTCGCCGCCACCCTCGCCCCCTCCTGGGGCATCTACAGCGGCTACGAACTGTGCGAGAACACCGCCCTGAAACCGGGCAGCGAGGAATACCTCGACTCGGAGAAGTACCAGCTCAAACCCCGCGACTGGGCGGCCGCCGCACGCGAGGGCCGCACCATCGCCCCCCTCATCACCCGCCTCAACGACATCCGCCGACGCCACCCCGCGCTGCACCGCCTGCGCAATCTGCGCTTCCACCCGACCGACAACGACGCCGTGCTCGCCTTCAGCAAGAGCGAAGGGCCGGACACGGTCGTCGTGGTCGCCAACCTCGACCCCCACCACACCCAGGAGGCCACGGTCTCGTTGGACATGCCGCAACTCGGCCTGGACTGGCACGAGTCGATGCCGGTGCGCGACGAGCTCACCGGCGAGACCTACCACTGGGGCAGAGCCAACTACGTACGCCTGGAACCGGGCGAACGGCCCGCGCACGTGCTCCACGTCCAGCGATCGTCCACCTCGTCCGAGATCGGAGGGCCCCCAGCGCCATGACTGTCAACGAGCCCGTCCCTGACATCTTCGAAGACGCCCCGGCCAGGGACCGGGACCCGGAGTGGTTCAAACGTGCCGTGTTCTACGAGGTCCTCGTCCGCTCCTTCCAGGACAGCAACGGCGACGGCGTCGGCGACCTGAAGGGCCTGACCGCCAAGCTCGACTATCTCCAATGGCTCGGCGTCGACTGCCTGTGGCTGCCCCCGTTCTTCAAGTCCCCGCTCAAGGACGGCGGCTACGACGTGTCCGACTACGCCGCCGTGCTCCCCGAGTTCGGCGACCTGGCCGACTTCGTGGAGTTCGTCGACGCCGCCCACCAGCGCGGCATGCGCGTGATCATCGACTTCGTCATGAACCACACCAGCGACCAGCACCCGTGGTTCCAGCAGTCCCGCAAGGACCCCGACGGCCCCTACGGCGACTACTACGTGTGGGCCGACGACGACAAGGGCTACCAGGACGCCCGCATCATCTTCGTCGACACCGAGACCTCGAACTGGACCTTCGACCCGGTCCGCGGCCAGTACTACTTCCACCGGTTCTTCTCCCACCAGCCGGACCTCAACTACGAGAGCCCCGCGGTGCAGGAGGAGATCCTGGCCGCCCTGCGCTTCTGGCTGGACCTGGGCATCGACGGCTTCCGGCTGGACGCGGTGCCCTACCTCTACGCCGAGGAGGGGACCAACTGCGAGAACCTGCCCGCCACCCACACCTTCCTGAAGCGGGTCCGCGAGGAGATCGACCGGATGTTCCCGGACACCGTGCTGCTGGCGGAGGCGAACCAGTGGCCGGAGGACGTGGTCGACTACTTCGGCGACTACGCCGCCGGCGGCGACGAGTGCCACATGGCCTTCCACTTCCCCGTCATGCCCCGCATCTTCATGGCGG
>NZ_JBQRUW010000092.1:0-2470 GCF_052663305.1 Streptomyces cyslabdanicus | reverse complement strand
CGTGAGCAGGCCGGACGAGCTGGGCCCGGCCGTGGACAGACGTAAAGCCCCTGGTAGGACAGGTCTCACCACAAGATCATGTCCGTAACCACCAGAGGCTTCACGTTGGTCACCTATGTTGCCACGCTCGATGTCCCGCGCCACGTCGTGGACCACCTCTCGCGTCTGCTCGCTGCCCACCGCCGCCGAATCGGCACCCCGCGCGGCAGCCGCGCGCTCGGCTCGTTCCGCCAGGCCGTGCTGGTCCTGCGCTGGTTCCGCGAACGCGGCTGCGTCCACTGCCTGGCCCGCGACGCTGGCATCTCCCAGGCCACCGGCTACCGCTACCTGCACGAAGGCATCGACGTCCTCGCCGCCCAGGCCCCCGACCTGCACGAGGTCCTGGACCGCTGCCAACAAGAGGGCATGACCCACGTGATCCTCGACGGCACGCTCATCGAAACGGACCGCCTCGCCGGCGTCCGCGACAACGGCAACGACCTGTGGTTCAGCCAGAAGCACAGGGCATTCGGCGGGAACGTACAGTTCCTGTCCGCCCCGGACGGCGCCCCGTTGTGGGTCTCCGAGGTGGAGCCCGGCTCCACCCCCGATATCACCGCCGCCCGCATCCACGCGCTCCCCGCGCTGTACAAGGCGGCGGCCGACGGCCTGCCCACCCTGGCCGACAAGGGCTACATCGGCGCCGGCATCGGCATCCTCGTCCCCGTCCGCCGCCCGAAGGGCCGGTCCGAACGGGCCCTGGACGCCGATACGCGCACCACGAACAGCCTGATCAGAGGCGTCCGAGCTCTCGGTGAACGTGCCGCAGCCGAACTCAAGCAGCGCTGGCGCACCCTGCAGTACATCACCCTCAGCCCCAGCCGGATCGGCGACATCGCCCGCGCCGCCCTCACCCTCAACAGAATCTGGAAATGACCACCGCTGAGAAAACGTCAATGACTCAGCCAGGTTGAAAACGGCTCACTCTGAGTACAGGACGAAAGGGACCGCCAGGGTTCTGGCGGTCCCTTTCGGCGGTTACCTCTGCTGTCGGCGTTGAGCGTTCTTCTCGAGCGTCTGACGCTTCACTTGTCTCCACGAGTACACCGTGAGGACGAGAGACACGCAGCCGACCGCCAGGAACATCAATCGCTTGGCGATGCCATCAAGATTGATGGCGCCTCCGAATCCTCCCACGAGGCCGCAGATGCCGAGGAAAAGAGATCGCTGGCCCAGCAGCTCATCAGCCAAGCCTCTGATGAATCCGCCGCCTTGCAGCGAGTTCCAGTATTCTCTCAGTGTCATCTCATCACCGCGTCAGGAGATCGGGGGCTGCGCAGGACGGTTGAACGGGCCGGGTTCGATGTAGCGGACCGGACCGCCCTGCGGGAGCAAATAGTCTACGACCGTCGCTCCGAGAGCCACCGGCACACCGAACACCTTGACTCCGACCCTGCCGAACGCGCGCGTCACCGGGCCGATCTGACTTCCCTTGCTGACTCCACCTGCGACGAGTCCAGTGAAGAAGGGGCCGATGAATCCCTTGATGGCCTCATTGACGTTTTCTCAGCGGTGGTCATTTCCAGATTCTGTTGAGGGTGAGGGCGGCGCGGGCGATGTCGCCGATCCGGCTGGGGCTGAGGGTGATGTACTGCAGGGTGCGCCAGCGCTGCTTGAGTTCGGCTGCGGCACGTTCACCGAGAGCTCGGACGCCTCTGATCAGGCTGTTCGTGGTGCGCGTATCGGCGTCCAGGGCCCGTTCGGACCGGCCCTTCGGGCGGCGGACGGGGACGAGGATGCCGATGCCGGCGCCGATGTAGCCCTTGTCGGCCAGGGTGGGCAGGCCGTCGGCCGCCGCCTTGTACAGCGCGGGGAGCGCGTGGATGCGGGCGGCGGTGATATCGGGGGTGGAGCCGGGCTCCACCTCGGAGACCCACAACGGGGCGCCGTCCGGGGCGGACAGGAACTGTACGTTCCCGCCGAATGCCCTGTGCTTCTGGCTGAACCACAGGTCGTTGCCGTTGTCGCGGACGCCGGCGAGGCGGTCCGTTTCGATGAGCGTGCCGTCGAGGATCACGTGGGTCATGCCCTCTTGTTGGCAGCGGTCCAGGACCTCGTGCAGGTCGGGGGCCTGGGCGGCGAGGACGTCGATGCCTTCGTGCAGGTAGCGGTAGCCGGTGGCCTGGGAGATGCCAGCGTCGCGGGCCAGGCAGTGGACGCAGCCGCGTTCGCGGAACCAGCGCAGGACCAGCACGGCCTGGCGGAACGAGCCGAGCGCGCGGCTGCCGCGCGGGGTGCCGATTCGGCGGCGGTGGGCAGCGAGCAGACGCGAGAGGTGGTCCACGACGTGGCGCGGGACATCGAGCGTGGCAACATAGGTGACCAACGTGAAGCCTCTGGTGGTTACGGACATGATCTTGTGGTGAGACCTGTCCTACCAGGGGCTTTACGTCTGTCCACGGCCGGGCCCAGCTCGTCCGGCCTGCTCACG
>NZ_JBQRUW010000091.1:0-251 GCF_052663305.1 Streptomyces cyslabdanicus | reverse complement strand
CTTGCATGTGTTAAGCACGCCGCCAGCGTTCGTCCTGAGCCAGGATCAAACTCTCCGTGAATGTTTTCCCGTGATCGGGATGAACACCACGAGAGCGGAACCGGGAGGAGGAATAGTCCTCTCGGTTCACAGCGTCCTCGCTGTGTTTTTCAAAGGAACCTCGTCCCAGCAGATGCTGGAGACGGGGTATCAACTAATCTGGCGTTGATTTTTGGCACGCTGTTGAGTTCTCAAGGAACGGACGCTTCCTT
>NZ_JBQRUW010000090.1:0-2594 GCF_052663305.1 Streptomyces cyslabdanicus | reverse complement strand
CGTACTCACCCTCTCGGGCTTTCCTCCGGGCGCTTCCCTTCGGTGTTTCCGACTCTATCAGATCTTTCCGATCCGATTTCCTCGGTGCTTTCCAGGTTTCCGCTCTCGCGTTTCCCTTTCCGGCGGTTCCGACTCTATCAGATCTTTTTCTCGACCTGACCCCCAGTCAGCGGGGCTTGTCCTGGGCTTTTGGACTTCCGTCCGTCGGCCTTTCGACATTCACTACGTTAGCCGATTCCCTCGGCGACTCATAATCGAGTCCTGCGAGTTCGAATTCGGGTACGCGGGCGCACCGAAAACGACCCCGCTGAAGGGGTGCATGGTAGGTAGTGGGTTGGCCGCTCCGGCTGCAGGCGATCGCCGTACCCGGTTCAGCGGCTTGGGCTACGTTACGCACCTTCCGCGGGCGAGTCAACTTCCGATCGGCGGGATCGACACCGACGACCTCGATCCCGCGGTCAGCCAGGAGAAGCGCGAACACCCCTGTACCGCAGCCGATGTCCATCACTCGGCGTGCCTGCGGCTCAGGCTCCGGTGGGCGGCTTGGCCCTCGGGCTCAGGCGGTACGCCGAGACGGTCGGGTCATCGGCGAGGTAGAAGCGGTGCTGCCAGTCGTGGGCTTTGCTCACGCCCACCCGAGGACCGACCCGGACGAGCGCGGCGGGTACCGGCTCACCCTCGGACAGCGTGACCGAGGCGCCTGCCAGTAGGTCTGTGCCGTTGTGCTCCGCCCTGATGCCGAGTGCCTGGCAGAAGTTCCCCGGACCGCGTGCGAGGCGTGGGCTCTCGACCTTCGTCCCTCGCCGTGTGCGTGCCAGGTCTTCCCCTTCGACGACCCTGCCTGCCCGGATGAGGACGGCCGAGGCGATGCCGTCCCTCCCGGTGACGATGTTGGCGCACCAGTGGAGACCGTGGGACCGGTAGACGTACAGGTGTCCCGCGGGTCCGAACATGACGGCGTTGCGAGGCGTCCTGCCCCGGTAGGCGTGGGAGGCGGGGTCGGCCGTGCCGGAGTACGCCTCGGTCTCCGTGATGGTGATGCTCACGGTTCCCTCGGGGGTCTGGTGGGTGAGGACGGCGCCGAGCAGCTCGGGGGCGACTTCTTCAGCGGGGTGGGCGAGATCCATACCGTTCATGCTGACCGACGCGACATGTCGTGGGCGAGATTCGTCGGGCGCCGCGATCACGGCTCACGAGCGTGGTCCTGCCGGATGGGATCATGGATCGGGAACATCCAGGAACCGATCAGGAGGTACCGAGGTGACCGAGCTCAAGCGGCGGCCGCTCCCCCATGACTTCCATCCGCCCGTGCCGTCCTTCACGGTCACGAGCGACGACGTCCGGGAGGGCGCGACGCTCGGGGACGCCCAGGTCCACGCGGGCGGGAACACCTCCCCGCAGCTGCGCTGGGCGGGTTTCCCGCCGGAGACCAAGAGTTTCGCCGTGACCTGCTACGACCCGGACGCCCCGACGGGCAGCGGGTTCTGGCACTGGGTGCTGTTCGACATCCCGGCCTCGGTGACGGAGCTGCCGGCGGGTGCGGGCGGCGGCGCGTTCGAGGGGCTTCCCCAGGGCGCCGTGCACGCGCGCAACGACTACGGCACGAAGGGCTTCGGTGGTGCCGCGCCGCCGCCCGGGGACGGACCGCACCGGTATGTGTTCACGGTGTACGCGGTGGACCAGGAAAAGCTCGGTCCGGACTCGGACGCCTCGCCCGCGGTGGTGGGCTTCAATCTGCGCTTCCACACGCTGGCGCGCGCCCAGCTGATCGGCGAGTACGAGAATCCCGCCGAGGGCTGAGCCGCGCGGCACGCAGGCCGCCGTTCACTGAACGTTTGCCCGCTTCTGGTCTTGGACGTGGCCGGGAGCGGGCATTTTTATTGCGTTGTCCATCCCGGCGCGCCCGGCCAGAGTTGATCCAGCCCGCCAGGGGGTGGGTCGGCGCTCTTGGGAGGTGGGCTGGGATGCGGGACACGCTGGTGCTGAACGCGAGCTTCGAGCCACTGTCGACGGTGACGCTGAAGCGAGCGGTCGTGTTGGTGCTCCAGTCGAAGGCCGTGGTCGAACAGGCCCATCCGGAGCTGCGGCTGCGTGGCGCGGAGGTCGACATCCCCGCGCCCCGGGTGATCCGGTTGTGCCGGTATGTGAGGGTGCCGTTCCGAAGACAGGCTCCGTGGTCGAGACGGGGCGTGCTGATACGGGACCGGCACCGGTGCGCGTACTGCGGGCGGCGGGCGACGACCGTGGACCACGTGGTGCCGCGGTCGCGGGGCGGGCAGGACACCTGGCTGAACACGGTGGCCTCGTGCGCGGAGGACAACCACCGCAAGGCGGACCGGACTCCGGAGCAGGCGGGGATGCCGCTGCTGCGGGAGCCGTTCGAGCCGACTCCCGCGGACGCGATGCTTCTGGCGCTGGGGCAGGAGGAGTTGGAGGCGCTTCCCGACTGGCTGGCCCGGTCGGCGGCCTAGTGCCGCGGCGGGCAACGTTTGCCCGTCAAGGAGCGGCGTCCGGTGCGTGCTCTCGGTGTGCCGGCCGGAAGTCCTCGTACTGGATGTACTCGGGCTTTCGGCCGGTGCGGCGAGAGTGCGTGC
>NZ_JBQRUW010000089.1:0-5214 GCF_052663305.1 Streptomyces cyslabdanicus | reverse complement strand
CACCGAAGGGAAGCGCCCGGAGGAAAGCCCGAGAGGGTGAGTACGAAGGAAGCGTCCGTTCCTTGAGAACTCAACAGCGTGCCAAAAATCAACGCCAGATTAGTTGATACCCCGTCTCCAGCATCTGCTGGGACGAGGTTCCTTTGAAAAACACAGCGAGGACGCTGTGAACCGAGAGGACTATTCCTCCTCCCGGTTCCGCTCTCGTGGTGTTCATCCCGATCACGGGAAAACATTCACGGAGAGTTTGATCCTGGCTCAGGACGAACGCTGGCGGCGTGCTTAACACATGCAAGTCGAACGATGAACCACTTCGGTGGGGATTAGTGGCGAACGGGTGAGTAACACGTGGGCAATCTGCCCTTCACTCTGGGACAAGCCCTGGAAACGGGGTCTAATACCGGATATCACTTCTGCAGGCATCTGTGGGAGTTGAAAGCTCCGGCGGTGAAGGATGAGCCCGCGGCCTATCAGCTTGTTGGTGAGGTAATGGCTCACCAAGGCGACGACGGGTAGCCGGCCTGAGAGGGCGACCGGCCACACTGGGACTGAGACACGGCCCAGACTCCTACGGGAGGCAGCAGTGGGGAATATTGCACAATGGGCGAAAGCCTGATGCAGCGACGCCGCGTGAGGGATGACGGCCTTCGGGTTGTAAACCTCTTTCAGCAGGGAAGAAGCGAAAGTGACGGTACCTGCAGAAGAAGCGCCGGCTAACTACGTGCCAGCAGCCGCGGTAATACGTAGGGCGCAAGCGTTGTCCGGAATTATTGGGCGTAAAGAGCTCGTAGGCGGCTTGTCACGTCGGGTGTGAAAGCCCGGGGCTTAACCCCGGGTCTGCATTCGATACGGGCTAGCTAGAGTGTGGTAGGGGAGATCGGAATTCCTGGTGTAGCGGTGAAATGCGCAGATATCAGGAGGAACACCGGTGGCGAAGGCGGATCTCTGGGCCATTACTGACGCTGAGGAGCGAAAGCGTGGGGAGCGAACAGGATTAGATACCCTGGTAGTCCACGCCGTAAACGGTGGGAACTAGGTGTTGGCGACATTCCACGTCGTCGGTGCCGCAGCTAACGCATTAAGTTCCCCGCCTGGGGAGTACGGCCGCAAGGCTAAAACTCAAAGGAATTGACGGGGGCCCGCACAAGCAGCGGAGCATGTGGCTTAATTCGACGCAACGCGAAGAACCTTACCAAGGCTTGACATACACCGGAAAACCCTGGAGACAGGGTCCCCCTTGTGGTCGGTGTACAGGTGGTGCATGGCTGTCGTCAGCTCGTGTCGTGAGATGTTGGGTTAAGTCCCGCAACGAGCGCAACCCTTGTTCTGTGTTGCCAGCATGCCCTTCGGGGTGATGGGGACTCACAGGAGACCGCCGGGGTCAACTCGGAGGAAGGTGGGGACGACGTCAAGTCATCATGCCCCTTATGTCTTGGGCTGCACACGTGCTACAATGGCCGGTACAATGAGCTGCGATACCGTGAGGTGGAGCGAATCTCAAAAAGCCGGTCTCAGTTCGGATTGGGGTCTGCAACTCGACCCCATGAAGTCGGAGTTGCTAGTAATCGCAGATCAGCATTGCTGCGGTGAATACGTTCCCGGGCCTTGTACACACCGCCCGTCACGTCACGAAAGTCGGTAACACCCGAAGCCGGTGGCCCAACCCCTTGTGGGAGGGAGCTGTCGAAGGTGGGACTGGCGATTGGGACGAAGTCGTAACAAGGTAGCCGTACCGGAAGGTGCGGCTGGATCACCTCCTTTCTAAGGAGCACTTCTTACCGGGTTCGCTCGGTCAGAGGCCAGTACATCGGCGAATGTCCGGTGCTGGTTGCTCATGGGTGGAACGTTGATTATTCGGCCGGATTCACGGGTCGGAGGCTGCCAGTACTGCTCGCAAGAGCGTGGAACGCATGATCTTCGGACGGGAGTCGGTCGGGCACGCTGTTGGGTGTCTGAGGGTGCGAGCGTTGCTCGCCCTTCGGTTGCCGGCCCCAGTGAACTTGCTGTTTTCAGCAGGGTGATGGGTGGTTGGTCGTTGTTTGAGAACTGCACAGTGGACGCGAGCATCTGTGGCCAAGTTTTTAAGGGCGCACGGTGGATGCCTTGGCACCAGGAACCGATGAAGGACGTGGGAGGCCGCGATAGTCCCCGGGGAGTCGTCAACCAGGCTTTGATCCGGGGGTTTCCGAATGGGGAAACCCGGCAGTCGTCATGGACTGTCACCCACTGCTGAACACATAGGCAGTGTGGAGGGAACGAGGGGAAGTGAAACATCTCAGTACCCTCAGGAAGAGAAAACAACCGTGATTCCGGGAGTAGTGGCGAGCGAAACTGGATGAGGCTAAACCTACGACGTGTGAGACCCGGCAGGGGTTGCGTCGTGGGGGTTGTGGGATCTCTTTTGATCAGTCTGCCGGCTGGTCGACGAGTCAGAAACCGTTGATGTAGACGAAGGACATGCGAAAGGTCCGGCGTAGAGGGTAAGACCCCCGTAGTCGAAACGTCAGCGGCTCGTTGGAGAGACACCCAAGTAGCACGGGGCCCGAGAAATCCCGTGTGAATCTGGCGGGACCACCCGCTAAGCCTAAATATTCCCTGGTGACCGATAGCGGATAGTACCGTGAGGGAATGGTGAAAAGTACCCCGGGAGGGGAGTGAAATAGTACCTGAAACCGTGTGCCTACAAGCCGTGGGAGCGTCGGAATGTGCTTGCACATTCTCGTGACTGCGTGCCTTTTGAAGAATGAGCCTGCGAGTTTGCGGTGTGTTGCGAGGTTAACCCGAGTGGGGTAGCCGTAGCGAAAGCGAGTCCGAATAGGGCGGTGGAGTAGCACGCTCAAGACCCGAAGCGGAGTGATCTAGCCATGGGCAGGTTGAAGCGGAGGTAAGACTTCGTGGAGGACCGAACCCACCAGGGTTGAAAACCTGGGGGATGACCTGTGGTTAGGGGTGAAAGGCCAATCAAACTCCGTGATAGCTGGTTCTCCCCGAAATGCATTTAGGTGCAGCGTCGTGTGTTTCTTGCCGGAGGTAGAGCACTGGATAGGCGATGGGCCCTACCGGGTTACTGACCTTAGCCAAACTCCGAATGCCGGTAAGTGAGAGCGCGGCAGTGAGACTGTGGGGGATAAGCTCCATGGTCGAGAGGGAAACAGCCCAGAGCATCGACTAAGGCCCCTAAGCGTACGCTAAGTGGGAAAGGATGTGGAGTCGCACAGACAACCAGGAGGTTGGCTTAGAAGCAGCCACCCTTGAAAGAGTGCGTAATAGCTCACTGGTCTAGTGATTCCGCGCCGACAATGTAGCGGGGCTCAAGCGTACCGCCGAAGTCGTGTCATTGCGATATGTACCCCCAACGGGGATCGTGATGGGTAGGGGAGCGTCGTCTGCCGGGTGAAGCAGCACCGGAAGGTAGTTGTGGACGGTTGACGAGTGAGAATGCAGGCATGAGTAGCGATACACACGTGAGAAACGTGTGCGCCGATTGACTAAGGGTTCCTGGGTCAAGCTGATCTGCCCAGGGTAAGTCGGGACCTAAGGCGAGGCCGACAGGCGTAGTCGATGGATAACCGGTTGATATTCCGGTACCCGCTGTGAAGCGTCAAACATCGAATCCAGTGATGCTAAGGCCGTGAAGCCGCCGGTGATCCCTTCGGGGTGATTCGGAGTGGTGGAGCCGCTGAACCAAGTTGGTAGTAGGTGAGTGATGGGGTGACGCAGGAAGGTAGTCCATCCCGGGCGGTGGTTGTCCCGGGGTAAGGGTGTAGGACGTCAGGTAGGTAAATCCGCCTGGCATGTGTCTGAGACCTGATGCCGAGCCGATTGTGGTGAAGTGGATGATCCTATGCTGTCGAGAAAAGCCTCTAGCGAGTTTCATGGCGGCCCGTACCCTAAACCGACTCAGGTGGTCAGGTAGAGAATACCGAGGCGTTCGGGTGAACTATGGTTAAGGAACTCGGCAAAATGCCCCCGTAACTTCGGGAGAAGGGGGGCCACGCCTGGTGAGGGAACTTGCTTCCTGAGCTGGGGGTGGCCGCAGAGACCAGCGAGAAGCGACTGTTTACTAAAAACACAGGTCCGTGCGAAGCCGTAAGGCGATGTATACGGACTGACGCCTGCCCGGTGCTGGAACGTTAAGGGGACCGGTTAGCTCACTTTCGGGTGGGCGAAGCTGAGAACTTAAGCGCCAGTAAACGGCGGTGGTAACTATAACCATCCTAAGGTAGCGAAATTCCTTGTCGGGTAAGTTCCGACCTGCACGAATGGCGTAACGACTTCTCGACTGTCTCAACCATAGGCCCGGTGAAATTGCACTACGAGTAAAGATGCTCGTTTCGCGCAGCAGGACGGAAAGACCCCGGGACCTTTACTACAGTTTGATATTGGTGTTCGGTTCGGCTTGTGTAGGATAGCTGGGAGACTTTGAAGCGGCCACGCCAGTGGTTGTGGAGTCGTCGTTGAAATACCAGTCTGGTCGTGCTGGATGTCTAACCTGGGTCCGTGATCCGGATCAGGGACAGTGTCTGATGGGTAGTTTAACTGGGGCGGTTGCCTCCTAAAGAGTAACGGAGGCGCCCAAAGGTTCCCTCAGCCTGGTTGGCAATCAGGTGTTGAGTGTAAGTGCACAAGGGAGCTTGACTGTGAGACCGACGGGTCGAGCAGGGACGAAAGTCGGGACTAGTGATCCGGCGGTGGCTTGTGGAAGCGCCGTCGCTCAACGGATAAAAGGTACCCCGGGGATAACAGGCTGATCTTCCCCAAGAGTCCATATCGACGGGATGGTTTGGCACCTCGATGTCGGCTCGTCGCATCCTGGGGCTGGAGTCGGTCCCAAGGGTTGGGCTGTTCGCCCATTAAAGCGGTACGCGAGCTGGGTTTAGAACGTCGTGAGACAGTTCGGTCCCTATCCGCTGTGCGCGTAGGAGTCTTGAGAAGGGCTGTCCCTAGTACGAGAGGACCGGGACGGACGAACCTCTGGTGTGCCAGTTGTTCTGCCAAGGGCATGGCTGGTTGGCTACGTTCGGGAGGGATAACCGCTGAAAGCATCTAAGCGGGAAGCCTGCTTCGAGATGAGGACTCCCACCCACTTGATGGGGTAAGGCTCCCAGTAGACGACTGGGTTGATAGGCCGGATCTGGAAGCACCGTGAGGTGTGGAGGTGACCGGTACTAATAGGCCGAGGGCTTGTCCTCAGTTGCTCGCGTCCACTGTGTT
>NZ_JBQRUW010000088.1:0-5376 GCF_052663305.1 Streptomyces cyslabdanicus | reverse complement strand
TCGAGATGCCGGGAGATGTCGGTGGGAATCGAGAGCACCCGGGAGGGCGTGTCGGTGGGGCGGGACGTGTGGGGCCCCCGGCCGGGTGGGTGGTTCGGCAGGGGCCCGTAGGGGTGTGCCTAATGGTTGTGCTGCGGCGTCACCAGCGCGGGCGCACCGTCAGCGTGAGGGTTTCTGGGTTCCCGCTGTTGCCCTGGTAGACGGTGTCGCCGCTGTAGACGGCCGTGATGGTGTGCATGCCGACGCTCCGGAACGAGGTGATGACCATCGCGGCGGCGCAGTTCCGGCGGAAGGGCCTCAGGGGAGCTGTGCCCAGGGTGGTGTGGTTGGTGGTGTCGGTGAATACCACGGTTCCGGTGGGCCTTGTCCTGGCGCTCCTGGCGGTGGGGCAGACCACATCGCGTAGTTGCACCGTCTTGCCAACTCGTGGGGTCCGGTGCGGGCGCGAGACCAGATCCGTGGTCACGGGCTTGCCCGGGGTGAGGTAGCTGATGGTGATGCCCGCGGCGGCGCTGGTCACCGTGGGGCCGGTGCCGCCGGTGGGGACCAGGGACGAGCCGCCGCCTCCGCCACCCCCGCCGCCGCTCGGAGTGATGAAGGGGTTGATGTTGCCGCCGCCGCCTCCGCCGTAGTAGCCCCCGCCTCCGCCGCCACCGGTCAGGGAGTTGCCCGGGCCGCCGCCGGTGCCGCCGACACCGAGCGTGCCGGGGCCACCGTCGAACACTCCGCCCCCGCCGGTGCCGCCGGTCCCGCCGTGGGTGGACGTGCCCGCCCCGCCGCCGTCTCCTCCGCTGCAGGTCGCGTCCGCGCCTGGCTGACCGGCGTCTCCGCCCGGGCTTCCGGTGCACTGGCCGGCCCAGCCGGCTCCGCCGCCGCCCGCGGCCACGATGAGGCGGGAGTCGGTGGTGGTCAGGGGGGTGGTGCCGGGCTGGGTGCGGACGTCGGAGGCACCGCCGCCTCCTCCGCCGAAGTGGGTACTGCCGCCGCCGTTGAAGCCACCGGCGCACTGCGCGCTGCCGGCGCACGAGCCGTTGGTGGGGGTGCCGCCGACTTCGACGTAGAGGGTCTGCCCGCCGGACAGCCCGGTGAGCGTGCCGGACACCTGGGCGCCCCGGCCGCCGCTCACGCCGTTGTCCTCCACGCCGCCGCCGGCGCCGATCGCCATGACGTCGACCTGCGTGACACCGCTGGGCACGGTGAAGGTTTGCTCGGCGCTGGTGAAGGCGAACGTGCAGGTGGTGGTGGGGCCTGAGACCGTACAGGTGCCCTGCGCGTGGGCGGCCCCGGACAGCGCCACCGGAGCGATGGCGGCGGTACAGAACACGCCGGCCGCCACGGCCAGCGCCCGGCCCCGGGCGGCGGCCGAGCCGGCACGATGCCCGGCACCAGGTCCCGACCGGCGGGCAGCATCCGACAGTGAGAACGTCACGATCCACTCCAGAAGACGGAAGAGGTCCTCTCGGCGGAGGATTTCCTTCCGCCACTGTGGATCACCCGGCCACGGCCACGGCCCGCCTTCGGCCTGACACACCGTCGGTTCACGCCAGCGGGTCCCTGGGCACGGCCTCGGCCCCACCCGAGTCCGAGATCACGATCATGGTCTTGAAGCAAGCACTCGAGTGCTCTCAAAACTCGGCGATCCCGTGCGACTGGAGCATCGGGTGCTCTTGTCCCCGAGCAACAGATGCTCTCTCAACTCACGTATGAAGCCAACGCATGGAGCGGATCGCCGCCGCCCTGCCCGACACCCGCGCCAGCGTCCGCGACCTCTCGCCGATGACTCCGCACTTCGCCGTCGGCGGCCGCGAGCACGAGCTGGCCTGACTTAGGGCACGCGCGACATGGCTTGGTACCGGGACATGGTCGCCAAGAAGGCGAACCCGGCCCGGTTCATCAAGGAGGGGCGGGACGCCGTCTGCGAGCCCCGCAGAGTGTCCGCCGAGTACTGCCCCACTAGGCCACCTCGCGGATATGGTGGCAACTTGCTGTGCATCTCGGCCCCCGGGGGGACACCGTGCTGGAGGTTCTGGATCGCCTGGTGTGGCTACTCCATGGAGTCGTAGACCGCATGGTGACGCTGATAGCTCGCTTCGTCACCAGAAGACGTCGCGACAAGGAGATTAATGTCGTCCGTATCTACGGGCGCGGCAGCGTTGCGGTAGCTGAGTCCCTCGGGTTGTCGATCATTGAGAATATCCGCCAACAGGCGGATAACCTACACCAAATCCGGTACGAAGATGCGCTAGAAGCCGTCATGGCAGAGTCCCGACGGCTTGAGGACGAGGATGACGCCGCATTCCTGGCGGACGAGGTCGGCAGCCTGTCCACAGAAGAGGAACAGCTCGTTGCCGAGCAGACGGCTGACGTGATTAACGACACCTTGGCGCGACTGTTCGTACGGCTCGGCCCGCCACCTTTGAGCGCGAACGGGGACCTAACTCCTGTGTCGAGCGGTGACGGGGGATCAGCACAGTGAGCACGGACACACAGTTGCCTGCCGGGCAGCCCTCTGGCGACGATGCCGTCCTGTCGGCTGGTGCACGTATCGCCATGCAATGGCGGGACCTTGGAGCGGAGCAGCTTGGCGTGGCTCAGCGCGCCATGGAGCCTCAGCTACGGCGAGAACACCGTGAGCGGATGATGCTCCTTGATTTGCAGCGCGAGGCAAGCCAGCGCGAGCACGATGAGCGCCAGCAGCAACGTGCGGACCGGCGGCACACTATCGAATTGGCTGTCGGGGCGGTGATCGCATTGGCCATGCTCGGGGTCGGCGTGTACGTGGCGCCGAAGGCCTGGTGGTTGTCCACGCTTCTGTGCGGTCCAAGCCTGCTCGCCCTCGCCAAGATCTTCGTCCTGGGCCGAAGCGACCCGGGCGATATGAATGCGGTAGCAGGGGGGTCGCGGATCTCTACCAACGCCGCCGGGCAGGCCCAGCCACCAACCGCCCCAGGTGACTGAAGGCGGCGCAGGACCACGCACCCTGTAGCCGTCGGCGCCCCCCGCAACCACCCCTTTGCTCTGGGAACAACGGCCCGGCCCCGGGAAGCTGACCGCGCCCGGATCGCGCTTGAGCGCGGCCAGCAGGGCGGTTCCCGCCTCGTTGTCCTCGGCCACCAGGGACAGCAGCCGGGCCGTGCCCGCCTCGCCCAGGCGGCCGATCGTGCGGGTGCAGAACGCCTTCTCCCACTTGCCCCGCGCCGTGACGAGCACCTTCTCGACCCGTGTCCGGCCCCTCGGCTCGATCTTCCGGGCCCGGCACTCGACCAACAGGGCCTCGCGTTGCCGGTCGTCCACCAGCTCAACCGGACAGACCTTCACGGCCAGCCACTCGGCCAGCGCCATCTCGTCCGCGACCGTCGACGGCCGGAACCCCAGGGCCTCGCGGATCTGCTTGCGGTGGTACTCGGCCGTCCGGCCGGCCAGCGTGCACTTCGCGAAGTCGGTGGCTTCGACCTTCACCAGATCAGCGAGGTATTCCACCGCGGCCGGCGGGACCTCTTCCAGCACATCGGGGAACCGGCCTTCCAGCTCGAAGAACTTCAGCAGCAGGCTGAACCCAAGCCGGGTCGGCCCGCTCTTGTTCGCCACCAGGCCCCAGTCGCCGTCTACCAGCGTCCAGTTCGCCAACAGCTCCTCTGGCGACCACTCTTGCCGCACGCCCGCCCCTTTGGCCTCGATCACTCGATCACTCGATCAGACCAACGACGGCGCCGCGGATTGGGAAACGGGAGGCATCCGGCTACCCGCGACCTACTTTGCGGCTGGGGTCTGAGCTAGGACACCGGGGCCGCCCACGCCGCGGGCTTTCCACGAACCCCATCAGCGACCCCGATCGGTGTGCTAGTACTCCAGCAGGATTTTGCTGTCTGGCCTGGGGTTTCGCTGGGCGGCTGGAGTGTAGCGGGCCGCGGAGTAGTCAGGGGTGGCCTTCGGCAGGCCGCCCCTCGATCGTGCGACAGTGCCGCAGGTAGCGACAGGGTGCGGGGCAGCCTTCTCACGTGATCACCGCGCGTGTTGCCGAGCAGTGGGACCTGGAACTGGACGACCTCTTCGTGACCATCGGCCATCGCTTCGGCCGGGTGGAACTACGCCGCCGCATGCGTGACTACGTACGCGGTCTGCTCGCCCCGGTGGCCCGAAAGAACAGCTGGCAACTGGCCGAGCAGGCAGGTCACGCTACCCCTGACGGTCTGCAGCACTTGCTCGCCGGAGCGAAGTGGAACCCCGACGATATCCGCGACGACCTGCAGGAATACGTCGCCGACAAGCTCGGCGAGACCGATGGGGTCCTCATCATCGACGACACCGGGTTCATCAAGAAGGGCATCACCTCCGCCGGGGTTCAGCGCCAATACTCCGGAACTGCCGGCCGCACCGAGAACTGCCAGATCGGCGTCTTCGCCGCCTACGCCACCACCCGAGGCCGGGCCCTGGTCGACCGCGAGCTCTACCTGCCCAAGACCTGGACCGAGGACCGCGAACGCTGCCGCGCGGCCAAAGTCCCTGACGAGCGAGTATTCGCCACCAAGGGCGAGTTGGCCCGGCGCATCGTGCTGCGGTCCCTCGCCTCGCCGCTGCCCATCGCCTGGGTCACCGCGGACGCCGCCTACGGTCAGGAGGGCCGCTTCCGGCGACTGCTGGAACAGTCGGGCGTCGGCTACGTGCTGGCCGTGCCCAAGTCCCAGTTCACCGTGGGCTGTCCCCGCATCGACGGGCTGTTCTCGCAGGCCCCGGCCGAAGCATGGGAGAAGCTCTCGTGCGGTGACGGTGCGAAGGGGCCGCGTGTTTATTACTGGGCAGCAGTGCGGCTGCCAGCGGTTGCCGAGTTCGACTACCAGGGCGAGGTCCCCCACCGGATGCGGTGGGCGCTGGCCCGGCGCAGCATCAGCAAGCCCGATGAGATCGCCTACTACCTCGCTTACGCTCCTTTGGAGACCACCGTTCGGGAGTTGGTGCGGATCGCCGGGACGCGCTGGGCGATCGAGGAGTGTTTCCAGGCCGCGAAGAACGAGTGTGGCCTGGACCAGTACGAGGTCCGTCGCTACGTGGGCTGGTACCGGCACATCACTCTGGCCATGCTCGCGCACGCCTTCCTGGCCGCCACGGCGCACCAGGTCCGGGAAAAGGGGGCGGCACCGGTGAGGCAGCCGGGGCAATCGAGTTCACAGTGGCGGAGATTCGGCGACTCCTGGCAGCTTGTCGTCCCCAACCGCCGCACCTTCGTGGCCGTCGAGGACGACACCACGCGCTGAGCTGGTCGAACTGGCGCCGACGACGCCAAGCGGTCGCCCGCCGCTGTCACTACCTGCGACGCTGTCGCACGATCGAGGGGCGGCCTGCCGAAGGCCACCCCTGACCACTCCGCGGCCCGCTACA
>NZ_JBQRUW010000087.1:0-5839 GCF_052663305.1 Streptomyces cyslabdanicus | reverse complement strand
CGAGTACGGTCTCGATCTCGCCGAGTTCGATGCGGAAGCCGCGGATTTTGACCTGGTCGTCGGCGCGTCCGGCGAACTCCAGGGTGCCGTCGGGGGTCCAGCGGGCGATGTCGCCGGTGCGGTAGATGCGTGTGCCGGGCGGGCCGTAGGGGTTGGCGAGGAAGCGTTCGGCGCTCAGTGCGGGGCGGTTGAGGTAGCCGCGTGCGAGTCCTTCGCCGGTGACGTAGAGCTCTCCGGCGACGCCGACGGGGGCGGGACGCAGCCGGGCGTCGAGGACGTAGGCGCGGGTGTTGATGACGGGGGTGCCGATGGGCACAGGGCCGTCGGCGGTGAGGGGTGTGCTGATGGTGGCGGCGACGGTGGCTTCGGTGGGGCCGTAGGCGTTGACCATGCGGCGGCCGGGTGCCCAGCGGGCGACGAGTTCGGGTGGGCAGGCGTCGCCGCCGACGATCAGGGTCTGGAAGTGGGTGAGGTGGGTGGCTGCTTCGGTGGGGACGCTGGCGAGTGCGGCCGGGGGGATGAGGGCGTGGGTGACCCGGTGGTCGCGGAGGACTTCGACGAGGGTTTCGCCGACCAGGGGGCCGGGGGGTGGGACGACGAGGGTGCCACCGGCGCCGATGGCCGTGCAGAGTTCGAGTACGGAGGCGTCGAAGCTGGGTGAGGAGAACAGGAGTACGCGTGAGTCGGCGTGGGCGGTGAAGCGTTCGACGCAGGAGGTGGTGAAGGCGGCCAGGCCTCGGTGGGAGACGACCACGCCCTTGGGGCGTCCGGTGGATCCGGAGGTGTAGATGACGTAGGCGGGGTGGTCCGGTCGTAGAGCAGGGGGGCTGACCGGGGATCCGTCCGTGCCGGGGTTGGTGTCGACGGTCAGCCAGTGTGCTCCGCCGCCCACACCGGCCAGCCGCTCGGCGGTTGCTTCGGTGGAGAGGATGAGGGCGGGTGCGGCGTCGCCGAGGATGTACGCGATGCGGTCGAGCGGGTAGTCGGGGTCGACGGGCAGGTAGGCGCCGCCGGCCTTGAGCACGGCGAGTTGGGCCACGACCATCTCGACCGAGCGGGGCAGCACCAACGCTACGAGGCGTTCGGGGCCCACTCCGGCGTCGATGAGGACGCGGGCGAGCCGGTTGGCTCGTTCGTCCGTCTCCCGGTACGTCAGTGACTCCTCGCCGTGCACGACCGCGACCGCGTCCGGGTCCCGTTCCACGGACGTGGCGAACAACTGCGGGAACGTCACGGGCAGCACATCACCGCGCGCCGTGTCGTTCCACTCCACCAGCACCCGATGCCGTTCCTCGGGGGACAGCAACTCGGCGTCGCCGACGGCCCGGTCCGGGTCGGCGCTGAACTGACCGATCAGGCCGACCAGCCAGTCCATCCAGCGCACCATCTCGGCACGCTCGAACAGCTCGCCCCGGTACTCGAACTTCAGCAGCAGTTCACTGGTCGGAACGGCGATCAGCGAGATCGGGTAGTGGTTCGCGTCCCGCGCCTCCAGGCCGGTGATCCGCTGACCCTCGGTGGGCCTGCCGAGCGAGCCGGTGTCCATCGGGTAGTTCTCGGTGACGGTGAGGGTGTCGAAGAGCTGGTCGACGCCCTGGGCGCGCAGGATGTCCGGCAGGCCGAGGTACTGGTGGCCCATCAGCTCGGTCTGCCGGCTCTGCAGGTGGCCCACCAGTTCCGCCCACGACTCGCCGGGCCGTACCCGGACGCGTACCGGCAGGGTGTTGATGAACAGGCCGACCATGTTCTCCACGCCGTCGATCTCCGCCGGGCGTCCGGAGACCGTGCCGCCGAAGACGACGTCGTCGCGTCCGGTCAGCCGTCCCAGCAGCACACCCCAGGCCGCCTGGACCACGGTGTTGAGGGTGACACCGCAACGCCGGGCCGCCGCGTTCAGCGCGGTGGTCAGCTTCTCGGGCACACGGAACAGCAGCTCGTCCGGCACGGTCGCCCGGCGGCCGGAGTCCTCCGGCGCGATCAGCGTCGGCTCGCTGACGCCTTCGAGCACCCGCTGCCACGCGGCGAGCGCGGTCCCGCGGTCCTGCCGGCCCAGCCAGGACAGGTACTCCCGGTAGGGGGTGGGCGTGGGCAGGTCCCCGCCCGCGTACAGCACGAACAGATCGCGCATCACCAGCGGCGCGGACCAGCCGTCCAGCAGGATGTGGTGGGTGGTGAGGACGAACCGGCAGCGGTTGTCGCCCAGGTGGACGAGGGTGAACCGGAACAGCGGCGGCCGCTCCACCTCGAACCGGTCCACGCGGTCGGCGGCCATGAACCCGGCCAGTTCGGCG
Organism: Streptomyces cyslabdanicus; assembly: GCF_052663305.1. Lineage (NCBI taxonomy): Bacteria > Bacillati > Actinomycetota > Actinomycetes > Kitasatosporales > Streptomycetaceae > Streptomyces > Streptomyces cyslabdanicus. The sequence continues at coordinate 3,548 of NZ_JBQRUW010000087.1, read as the reverse complement.
TCCCGCTCCTCGGGCGCAAGACCGCTGAGGTCCACCTCGCGCCACGGCAGCTCCACCCCGCGCCGTACCACCTGCACGGGACGGTCCAGGCCCTGCTGCCGGAACGCGGCCCGCAGGTTGGCGTGCCGGTCCAGCAGCCCGGCCGCGGCCTCCCGGAGCCTCACGGCGTCCAGGCCGCCCTCGACGTCCACGGCGATCTGGATGTTGTAGACGTCGGGGGAGTGCTCGTCGAACTGGGCGTGGAAGAGCAGGCCCTCCTGCAACGGGGTGAGCGGCAGTACGTCTTCGAGCTGCTCCGGGTCGGCCGCCTCCACCATGTCGATCTGGGCCTGGGTCAGCGGCACCAGCGGGAGGTCGGAGGGGCTGTGGCCACCCGCCGACGGGCGCGCCACGTGTGCGACCAGGGCGCCGAGCGCCTCGAACCAGGTCTCGGCGAGCTCGCGCACCTCCTCCCCGGTGAACAGCGCGTCCGCCCAGGACCAGACAGCGATCAGCCGCGGGCCGTCGGCACGGTCCTGGGTCTGCGCGTTCAGGTCGATGCTGTGGCTCAGCGGTACGTCGGTGTCGCCGCCACCGCCGAGTCCACCGGACTCCGGGGCCGGGCTCCACTCCTCCGGCGTGGCGTGCGCCGCCTCCTCGGCGATGGCGAAGCGGCCCAGGTAGTTGAAGCCGATCTGCGGCTTGGGCAGGCCCGCCAGCATCATGCTGGTCTGCGGGTTGAGGTAGCGCAGCAGGCCGTACCCGATGCCGTTCTCCGGCAGCCTGCGCAGCTGCTCCTTGACCTCCTTCAGGGCCCGGCCTGCCGAGGGACCCCCGGCGCAGAACTCGGTCCAGTCCAGCGGGCCCGGGTCGACCCGGACCGGGAAGAGGCTGGTCAGCCAGCCGACGGTGCGGTGCAGGTCGACACCGTCGACGATCTCCTCGCGGCCGTGGCCCTCGAGGTCGATCAGCACGCCCGTGTGGTCGCCCTGGTCGTGCGTCTGCCGCCACCGCGCCACGGCCGCGCCGAACGCGGTGAGCAGGACGTCGTTGACCCGGGCGTGGAACGCAGCCGGCACGGTGGTCAGCAGCGCCGCCGTCAGCTCGGTGGGCAGGACCAGCGACATCGTGCGCGCGGTCGCGGTGATGTCCCGTCGCGGGTCGAGAGGTTGGGGGGTCAGCAGCGGGTCGGAGTCGCCGAGCACGTCCAGCCAGGTCTCCAGCTCCCCGACCCGCTCGGCGTCCTGCGCGGCCTCGGTCAGCCGCTGGGCCCAGGTGCGCAGCGAGGTGCCCACCGGCGCCAGCTCCGGTGTCCGGCCGGCCGCCACCTCGGCCCAGGCCTGGGCCAGGTCGGGCAGCAGGATCCGCCAGGAGACACCGTCCACGACCAGGTGGTGCACGACCAGCAGCAGTCGGCCGGGGGCGCCGGGCCCCGCGTCGAACCACACCGCCTGCACCATCGCGCCGGTCTCCGGGTCCAGCCGGTCCCAGGCCGCCTGGACGTGCTCACCGATACGGGCGTTGGCCTCCTCTCGGCCCAACCCGGCGACGTCGACCCGGCGGACGCAGTCGGCGGCGCGCAGTTCACCGCGGGGAGGAATGTCCAGGTTCCAGATCAGGCCGCCGGTGCGGCGCAGCCGCATCCGCAGCGCGTCGTGGTGGTCGAGGACCGTCTGGAGAGCGGCTTCCAGGCGCTGCAGACCGAGGTCGGCCGGGACGACCACCATCATGGTCTGGTTGAAGCGCCGGATCGGGCCGCCGCGCTCCCGCATCCAGTGGATGATCGGGAGCAGCGGCACGGAGCCGACGCCGTCGGTGTCCCCGCCGCTGCCGGAGGACGCCCCGGCACCGGGACCGCCTGCGACGGCCGCCAGACGGGCGACGGTCTTGTGCTCGAACACGTCTCGCGCGGTGAACGCGACGCCGGCCGCGCGCGCCCGGCTGACCAGCTTGATGGAGACGATGCTGTCGCCGCCGAGGTCGAAGAAGCTGTCGTCGATGCCGACCTCGGACAGTCCGAGCACCTCCGCGAAGAGCCCGCACAGGATCCGCTCGGTCTCGTTACGTGGCTCCCGGCCGCCCGGGGAGGAGGTGAACTCGGGTGCGGGCAGGGCCTTGCGGTCGAGCTTGCCGTGGGCGGTGAGCGGCAGTGCGTCGAGCTCGACGAACGCGGCGGGCATCATGTGGTCGGGCAGGGTGGCGCTCACCAGCTCCCGCAGCCGCGCGGTGTCGATCTCGCAGCCGGCGGCGGGCACGAGATAGGCGACGAGCTGCCTGCGGTGCTCCGCGTCCTCCCGCGCGTGCACCACGGCCCGGGCGACGGCGGAGTCTTCGGCGAGTACGGTCTCGATCTCGCCGAGTTCGATGCGGAAGCCGCGGATTTTGACCTGGTCGTCGGCGCGTCCGGCGAACTCCAGGGTGCCGTCGGGGGTCCAGCGGGCGATGTCGCCGGTGCGGTAGATGCGTGTGCCGGGCGGGCCGTAGGGGTTGGCGAGGAAGCGTTCGGCGCTCAGTGCGGGGCGGTTGAGGTAGCCGCGTGCGAGTCCTTCGCCGGTGACGTAGAGCTCTCCGGCGACGCCGACGGGGGCGGGACGCAGCCGGGCGTCGAGGACGTAGGCGCGGGTGTTGATGACGGGGGTGCCGATGGGCACAGGGCCGTCGGCGGTGAGGGGTGTGCTGATGGTGGCGGCGACGGTGGCTTCGGTGGGGCCGTAGGCGTTGACCATGCGGCGGCCGGGTGCCCAGCGGGCGACGAGTTCGGGTGGGCAGGCGTCGCCGCCGACGATCAGGGTCTGGAAGTGGGTGAGGTGGGTGGCTGCTTCGGTGGGGACGCTGGCGAGTGCGGCCGGGGGGATGAGGGCGTGGGTGACCCGGTGGTCGCGGAGGACTTCGACGAGGGTTTCGCCGACCAGGGGGCCGGGGGGTGGGACGACGAGGGTGCCACCGGCGCCGATGGCCGTGCAGAGTTCGAGTACGGAGGCGTCGAAGCTGGGTGAGGAGAACAGGAGTACGCGTGAGTCGGCGTGGGCGGTGAAGCGTTCGACGCAGGAGGTGGTGAAGGCGGCCAGGCCTCGGTGGGAGACGACCACGCCCTTGGGGCGTCCGGTGGATCCGGAGGTGTAGATGACGTAGGCGGGGTGGTCCGGTCGTAGAGCAGGGGGGCTGACCGGGGATCCGTCCGTGCCGGGGTTGGTGTCGACGGTCAGCCAGTGTGCTCCGCCGCCCACACCGGCCAGCCGCTCGGCGGTTGCTTCGGTGGAGAGGATGAGGGCGGGTGCGGCGTCGCCGAGGATGTACGCGATGCGGTCGAGCGGGTAGTCGGGGTCGACGGGCAGGTAGGCGCCGCCGGCCTTGAGCACGGCGAGTTGGGCCACGACCATCTCGACCGAGCGGGGCAGCACCAACGCTACGAGGCGTTCGGGGCCCACTCCGGCGTCGATGAGGACGCGGGCGAGCCGGTTGGCTCGTTCGTCCGTCTCCCGGTACGTCAGTGACTCCTCGCCGTGCACGACCGCGACCGCGTCCGGGTCCCGTTCCACGGACGTGGCGAACAACTGCGGGAACGTCAC
>NZ_JBQRUW010000086.1:0-15173 GCF_052663305.1 Streptomyces cyslabdanicus | reverse complement strand
GTCAGGGGTGGCCTTCGGCAGGCCGCCCCTCGATCGTGCGACAGTGCCGCAGGTAGCGACAGGGTGCGGGGCAGCCTTCTCACGTGATCACCGCGCGTGTTGCCGAGCAGTGGGACCTGGAACTGGACGACCTCTTCGTGACCATCGGCCATCGCTTCGGCCGGGTGGAACTACGCCGCCGCATGCGTGACTACGTACGCGGTCTGCTCGCCCCGGTGGCCCGAAAGAACAGCTGGCAACTGGCCGAGCAGGCAGGTCACGCTACCCCTGACGGTCTGCAGCACTTGCTCGCCGGAGCGAAGTGGAACCCCGACGATATCCGCGACGACCTGCAGGAATACGTCGCCGACAAGCTCGGCGAGACCGATGGGGTCCTCATCATCGACGACACCGGGTTCATCAAGAAGGGCATCACCTCCGCCGGGGTTCAGCGCCAATACTCCGGAACTGCCGGCCGCACCGAGAACTGCCAGATCGGCGTCTTCGCCGCCTACGCCACCACCCGAGGCCGGGCCCTGGTCGACCGCGAGCTCTACCTGCCCAAGACCTGGACCGAGGACCGCGAACGCTGCCGCGCGGCCAAAGTCCCTGACGAGCGAGTATTCGCCACCAAGGGCGAGTTGGCCCGGCGCATCGTGCTGCGGTCCCTCGCCTCGCCGCTGCCCATCGCCTGGGTCACCGCGGACGCCGCCTACGGTCAGGAGGGCCGCTTCCGGCGACTGCTGGAACAGTCGGGCGTCGGCTACGTGCTGGCCGTGCCCAAGTCCCAGTTCACCGTGGGCTGTCCCCGCATCGACGGGCTGTTCTCGCAGGCCCCGGCCGAAGCATGGGAGAAGCTCTCGTGCGGTGACGGTGCGAAGGGGCCGCGTGTTTATTACTGGGCAGCAGTGCGGCTGCCAGCGGTTGCCGAGTTCGACTACCAGGGCGAGGTCCCCCACCGGATGCGGTGGGCGCTGGCCCGGCGCAGCATCAGCAAGCCCGATGAGATCGCCTACTACCTCGCTTACGCTCCTTTGGAGACCACCGTTCGGGAGTTGGTGCGGATCGCCGGGACGCGCTGGGCGATCGAGGAGTGTTTCCAGGCCGCGAAGAACGAGTGTGGCCTGGACCAGTACGAGGTCCGTCGCTACGTGGGCTGGTACCGGCACATCACTCTGGCCATGCTCGCGCACGCCTTCCTGGCCGCCACGGCGCACCAGGTCCGGGAAAAGGGGGCGGCACCGGTGAGGCAGCCGGGGCAATCGAGTTCACAGTGGCGGAGATTCGGCGACTCCTGGCAGCTTGTCGTCCCCAACCGCCGCACCTTCGTGGCCGTCGAGGACGACACCACGCGCTGAGCTGGTCGAACTGGCGCCGACGACGCCAAGCGGTCGCCCGCCGCTGTCACTACCTGCGACGCTGTCGCACGATCGAGGGGCGGCCTGCCGAAGGCCACCCCTGACCACTCCGCGGCCCGCTACACTCCAGCCGCCCAGCGAAACCCCAGGCCAGACAGCAAAATCCTGCTGGAGTACTAGTGCGGCGCCCCGCGCCACCCCGAGACCGGCAGCGCGAACTTGGCGACCAGGCGGTCCGTGAACGACGCGTGGTGCAGGCGGGCGAGCCGCACCGGTACCGCTCCGCGGCGTACCTCCACGCGCGCGCCGGGCGGCAGTTCGACCGTGCGCCGCCCGTCGCACCACAGCACGCCCGGCGGGACGTGCGGCAGCACCTCGACGGCCAGGACGGAGTCCGGCGAGGTCACCAGGGGCTTGGCGAACAGCGCGTGCGCGGAGATCGGCACCATCAGCAGCGCCTCGACCTCCGGCCACACCACGGGCCCGCCGGCGGAGAACGCGTACGCGGTGGACCCGGTGGGGGTGGCGCAGACGATGCCGTCGCACCCGAACCCGGTCACCGGGCGCCCGTCGATCTCCAGCACGATCTCCAGCATCCGCTCGGCGGACACCTTCTGCACGGCCGCCTCGTTCAGCGCCCAGTCGGTGTGCACGATGTCCCCGTTGCGGTGCACGACCACGTCGACGGTCATGCGCTCCTCGACCTCGTAGGCCTTGCTGACCACCCGGTCGACGACCTTGTCGAGGTCGTCCCGCTCGGCCTCGGCGAGGAAGCCGACCCGCCCGAGGTTGACCCCCAGCATCGGCACCCCCGAGGCGCGGGCGAACTCCGCGCCGCGCAGCAGCGTGCCGTCACCGCCCAGCACGATGAGCAGCTCGCACCCGTCGAGGCACTGCGGGGTGGCCTCCTTGACGAGCTCCACCTCGTCCGGCAGCGGCAGGTCGAGCGCCTCCGCCTCCAGGACGCGTACGCCGATGCCGGACAGCAGCAGCCCCTTGACCACGAGCTCGGCACTGCGGATGGCGGCCGGCCGCCCGGTGTGGGCCAGCAGGAAAACGGTTCGAGCTCGGGTCGGTGTCAACGCGGCCCCTCCGCCACTGCGCGGTCGACGTCGGCCGGGTCCAGGGCCGGCGCCCCGGCCCTCAGCCACAGAAAGTACTCGACGTTCCCGGAGGGCCCGGGCAGCGGACTCGCGGTGACGCCCTCGACCCCCAGCCCCAGTTCCCACGCCTTACCGGCCACGGTCCGCACCGCCTCCGCCCGCAACTCCGGACTCCGCACGACACCCCCGCTGCCCAGCCGTTCCTTCCCCACCTCGAACTGCGGCTTGACCATCATCACCAGGTCGGCGTCCGGCTTCGCGCACCGCGCCAGGGCGGGCAGCACCAGTCCGAGCGGGATGAAGGACAGATCCCCCACGACAAGATCCACAGGCTCCCCATCGATCGCTTCGAGCGTCAACTCGCGTACGTTCGTACGGTCCTTGACGGTGACGCGTTCATCGCTCTGCAAGGACCAGGCGAGTTGTCCGTATCCGACGTCGACGGCGACCACGTGTGCGGCGCCCGCGCGCAGCAGCACGTCGGTGAATCCCCCGGTGGACGCGCCGGCGTCCAGTGCCCGCCGCCCCTCGACGGCCAGCCCGCGCGGTACGAAGGCCTTCAGCGCGCCGGCCAGCTTGTGCCCGCCCCGGGAGACGTAGTCGGGGTCGCTGTCGTCGGCGACGACGACGATGGCGGCGGCGGTCTCCACCTGGGTGGCGGACTTGGTCGCGACGGTCTTGCCGACGGTGACCCGCCCGGCGGCGATCAGCTGGCCGGCGTGCTCGCGCGAGCGTGCGAGCTTCCGGCGGACCAGCTCCGCGTCGAGACGGCGGCGTGCGACTCCTGCCACGTTCGGTTCAGCTCCTGTGTCGGTACGGCGGTGACTGCGCGGGGGGCGCCAAAGGTCCCGGACGGGCGTCGAGCGCGGTGAGCGCGTCGCGCAGCCCCCCGTGTACATCCTCGTACACCTCGAGGTGTCCGTCCGTGGCGAGGTGGTCGGCGTCGCCGAGCCGTTCCAGGGCCGCGTCGACGCGGGCGTCGCCGGTGGGGGTGCGGGGCACGAGCAGCGGGGCGGGGGCGGCGGGGTCCTGCGCGCCGACCGCACCGATCGTGTCGATCGTGTCGATCGCGTCGACGGCGTCGGCCGCCTCGCCGCGGGGCCGTGGAGCCTCCCCCCCGGGATCCGCCGCTTCGTCCCGGACCTCCGTCCCGGTCACAGAGTCGCTCATGCCCAGACGCTACCGCGAAGCACTGGGGTACCGTCGGTGGTGATGGCAACGATCGAGGAGTGCCGCAGCGCACTCGAAAGACTCTCCGACAACATGGCGGAAGCGGAGGGGGACGTCCGTGAGGCGGCGACCCTGGACCGCTCGGTGAGCTGCCACATCAAGGATCTCGACGTCAGCTTCCTGGGCCGCCTCGTCGGCGGCCGGATAGAGGTACGGGAGACCGTTCAGGGCCCGCCGCCGAAGAAGGCCGAGATCCGGCTCGCCATGACAGGCGACGACCTGCTCGCGCTGGTCGGCGGCGAACTGGCCTTCGCCAAGGCCTGGGGGGCGGGGCGGGTGAAGCTCCAGGCGAGCCTGTTCGACCTGATGCGGCTCACGAAGCTTCTGTAGCGGCGAGGCCGGCGGCTGCCTCGCCGTGGTGCGCCGCCACGCGCGCGCGTGCCGCACGCGCCGCCGGCACCACCAGGGGCGTGCCGGTCTCCGGGTCCTCGATGACCTGGCAGCGCAGCCCGAACACCTCCTCCACCAGTTCGGCGGTGACGATGTCGTTCGGGGCGCCCTGGGCGACGACCCGGCCGCCGCGCAGGGCGACGAGGTGGGTGGCGTAGCGGGCGGCGTGGTTGAGGTCGTGCAGCACGGCGACGAGCGTGCGCCCCTCCTCCTCGTGCAGTTCGGCACACAGGTCGAGGACGTCGATCTGGTGCTGGATGTCCAGGTACGTCGTCGGCTCGTCGAGCAGCAGCAGCGGCGTCTGCTGGGCCAGGGCCATGGCGATCCACACGCGCTGGCGCTGGCCGCCCGACAGCTCGTCGACGTACCGCTCGGCGAGCCGGGCGACCCCGGTCCGCTCCATGGACTCGCGCACGACCCGCTCGTCCTCGGCGGACCACTGGCGCAGGATCCCCTGGTGCGGGTAGCGGCCGCGGCCCACGAGGTCGGCGACGGTGATCCCGTCGGGCGCGATCGAGGACTGCGGCAGCAGGCCGAGTGTCCGGGCGACCTTCTTGGCGGGCATCGACTGGATGACCTGACCGTCGAGCAGCACCCGGCCCCGGCTGGGCCTGAGCATCCGCGACAGCGCCCGCAGCAGCGTGGACTTGCCGCACGCGTTGGGGCCGACGATCACCGTGAAGGAGTTGTCGGGTATGTCCACCGACAGCTGCTCGGCGATGACGCGCTGGTCGTAGGCGAGGGTGACGTGGTCGGCGGACAGGCGGTTCACGGTGCTCCTTCGGTTGCTCACTGCGTTGCTGCGGGCGCTCATATCCGCCCGGCCCTGCGCTCGGTGACCAGCAGCCACAGCAGGTAGACCCCGCCGAGCACGCCGGTGACCACGCCGACCGGCAGCTGGTCGGCGCCGAAGGCCCGCTGCGCGGTCAGGTCGGCGGTGACCAGCAGGGCGGCGCCCATGCACAGGGACGGCAGCAGGTTGGGGCCTGGGGACCAGGTCAGCCGCCGGGCGAGCTGCGGCGCGGTCAGGGCCACGAAGCTGACGGGTCCCGCGGCCGCGGTGGCGGCGGCGACCAGCAGGACGGCACAGCCCATCAGCAGCAGCCGTACGCGCTCGGCGCGCACCCCGAGGGCGTAGGCGACGTCGTCGCCCATCTCCAGCATCCGCAGGGCGCGGGCGCCCGCGAGGACGAGCGGGAGGACCACGGCGCACAGGACGGCCAGCGGGCCGACCTGCGTCCAGTCGCGCCCGTTGAGCGAACCGGTCATCCAGACCACCGCACGGGCCGCGTCCACGAAGTCGGCCTTGGTGATCAGGTAGCCGTTGACGGCGGTGACCACCGCGGACACGCCGATGCCGACCAGGACCAGCCGGTAGCCGTGCACGCCCTGCTTCCAGGCCAGCAGGTAGACGGCCACACCGGTGACCAGGCCGCCCACCAGCGCGCCGAGGGTGACCGCGGTGGCGCTGCCCGAGAACAGGACGATGACCGTGAGCGCGCCGGCGGCCGAGCCCTGGGAGAGGCCGAGCACGTCCGGGCTGCCCAGCGGATTGCGGGAGACGGACTGGAACAGCGCGCCGCCGACGCCGAGGCAGGCGCCGACCAGGAGCCCGACGAGGACGCGCGGCAGCCGCAGTTCCCGGACGACGAACTCCTGCCCCGGCCCGCCCTGGCCGGCCAGCGCCTTCAGCACGTCGGAGGCGGAGATCGGGAAGTCCCCGGTGCCGATCAGCACGACGCCCGCCGTGAGCGCGGCCAGCACCAGCAGGGCGACGACGGCGCAGGTGCGGACGTCGAGGCGCAGGGACAGTCCGCCCGGGGTGCGCAGGGCTCGTACGGGGCGGGGGGTGCGGGTGGTCTTGAGGATGCGGGTGGTCTTCACAGCTGGGCCGTCCTCCGCCGCCGTACGAGCAGGATGAACACCGGGCCGCCGATGAGCGCGGTGACGACCCCGACCTGGATCTCGGCGGGCCGGGCGACGATCCGTCCCACGACGTCGGCGCCGAGCAGCAGCACAGGAGACAGCACCGTGGCGTAGGGCAGAATCCAGCGCAGGTCGGGTCCGGTGAAGGAGCGCACGACGTGCGGGACCATCAGCCCGACGAAGACGATCGGGCCGCAGGCGGCGGTCGCGGCCCCGCACAGCACGGTCGCGGCGAGCATGGCGAGCGCGCGGGTGCGGTTCAGATCGGCGCCCAGGGCGCGGGCGGTGTCGTCGCCCATGGCCAGGGCGTTGAGCGGCCGGGCCAGCAGCAGGGCGACGACCGTGCCGACCGCGAAGAACGGGAGCACCTGGGTGATGGTCGCCGTGGTGGCGGAGGCGAGCGAACCCACGGTCCAGAACCGCATCCTGCCCAGCGCCGCCCCGTCCATGATCATCACGGCCTGGACGTAGCCGTACAGCGCGGCGCCGATCGCGGTGCCGGCGAGCGCGAGGCGTATGGGCGTGGCGCCCCGGCTGCCGCCGAGGAACCACACCAGGGCGCCGACGGCCGCGGCGCCGAGAAAGGCGAACCAGACGTAGCCGCTCAGGCTGGTCACGCCCAGGAAGGTGAGGGCAGTGACGACGGCGGCGGACGCGCCCGCGTTGATGCCGAGGATGCCCGGATCGGCCAGTGGGTTGCGGGTCAGCGCCTGGAGCACGGCCCCGGCAAGACCGAGCGCCGATCCGGCGAGCAGGCCGAGGACGGTACGGGACAGCCGCTCGCCGACCACGACGTCGCCGTACGTCCCCGAGTTCTGGAACAGGCCGTGCCAGACCTGGGCCAGGGACAGCTCCTTCGCTCCGATCGCGATGCTCGCCAGGGCGACGAGCACCAGGACGGCGACGGAGACGAGGAGCCCGACGGCTCGCACGCCTCGGCGGGTTGGGGGCGCGGCGGTGGCCGCCGCGCGCTCTTCTGGGGGACTGTCGACCAACACGAGGTTAGGTTAGCCTACCCTCTCCATCGGCTCGATGGTTCCCGGTGCCCCACCGGATTCACAGCCCCAGCCGGGCCAGCGCCTTCCCCCCGTCCAGCGCGCACGCGTGCTCGCCGCCCGCCGTCCACGCCGCCGCGCACAGCGCGCGGAGCCCGTCCAGCGCCTCCCCCCCGCCGTGCAGCTCAAGGCCGGTGTCCGCCCGCGCCGTCCACCCGCCGCACCGGAAACCGTCGCTCTCCCGAGTGATGTCCGGTTGCCCGGTGAGCAGCCCGCGCAGATCCGCGTCGACATACGTCGGCCGGTGCCGAGGGGGCGCGGCGAGCAGCCGCGCGCCGTCGGTCACCCCGGTCAGGACGAGCAGCGAGTCGACCCCGCCGTTGAACGCGCCCTCGATGTCGGTGTCCAGGCGGTCCCCGACCACCAGCGGCCGCCGCGCGCCGGTGCGCAGGATCGTCTCGCGGTGCATGGGCGGCAGCGGCTTGCCCGCCACCTGCGGCTCCGCGCCCGTGGCGATCCGGACGACCTCGACCGCCGCGCCGTTGCCCGGCGCGATCCCGCGTGCGCTCGGAATCGTCAGATCGGTGTTGGAGGCGAACCAGGGCACCCCGCGCGCGATGGCGTAGCACGCCTCCGCGAACCGCCCCCACGGCAGTTCCGGACCGCCGTAGCCCTGCACCACCGCCGCCGGGTCGTCGTCGGCCGACTCCACCGGCTCAAGGCCGCGCTCACGCAGCGCCGTGCGCAGCCCCTCACCACCGATCACCAGGACACGCGCCCCCTGGGGCACCTGGTCCGCGATCAGCCGGGCCACCGCCTGCGCGGAGGTGACCACGTCGGCCGCCTCCGCCCGTATGCCCAGCTCGGTGAGGTGCGCGGCCACCACTTCCGGGGTGCGCAGGGCGTTGTTGGTGACGTACGCCAGATGCATCCCGCCCGCGCGGGCGGTGCCCAGCGAGTCGACCGCGTGCGCGATCGCGTGGCCGCCCGCGTAGACCACTCCGTCCAGGTCGAGCAGGGCCGTGTCGTACGCCTCGCTCAGGGGCTGTGCACTGCCCTGGGGCCTCGTCCTGACGCCCTGGCTCATTCCGCATCTCTCCTCATGACACCCGTTTTCCCCCGATCATCCCCCACGCCGCTGACACACGTACGATGCCGGGATGAACACAGCAGGTCAGCCACTGGCGACAACGCGCCCGGGCCTCGAACTCACCCCGTTCCGCGGCCTGCGCTACGACCCCGACCGGGTCGGCAGCCTGGCCGCCGTGACGTCCCCGCCGTACGACGTCGTCGTGCGGCCCGACGGCCTGCACCACCTCCAGTCGGCCGATCCGTACAACATCGTCCGGCTGATTCTGCCGCAGGCCGAAACGCCCAGCGCCCGCAACAAGCAGGCGGCGGAGACGCTGCGCCGCTGGCTCTCGGAGGGCGTCCTGGCCGCCGACCCGGAGCCGGCCCTGTACGTGTACGAGCAGCGTGACGGCGACGGCATGGTGCAACGCGGACTGATCGGCGCGCTGCGCGTGTCGGAGCCGGCGGAGGGCGTGGTGCTGCCGCACGAGGACGTCATGCCGCACGTGGTCGCGGACCGCGCCGCCCTGATGCGCGCGACCAGCGCCAATCTCGAACCGCTGCTGCTCACGTACCGCGGCGACGGCGCGACCGCGGCCACCACGATGATCATCGAACGCGCGGCCGAACAGCCGCCGCTGTTGTCGACGACCACCGAGGACGGCTTCAGCCACCGGCTGTGGGCGATCACCGATCCCGCCGACCTCGCGCGCGTGCAGGAGGACCTGGCCCGGCATCAGGCCCTGATCGCCGACGGCCATCACCGCTGGGCGACCTACCGCAGGCTGCGCGCGGAGCACTCCTCCCCCAGCGCCTGGGACTACGGTCTGGTCCTCCTGGTCGACACGGTCCGCTATCCACTCCGGGTACGCGCCATCCACCGCCTGCTGCACGGTCTGCCGGTCGCCGACGCGCTGTCCGCCGTGGACGGCCTGTTCCGCGTACGGCGTCTCGACCTGCCCCTGGCGGGCGCGCTGGAGGCGCTCGCGGACGCGGCCTGCGAGGGCAACGCCTTCCTGTTCGCCGGCGACGGCGCCTTCCATCTCGTGGACCGCCCGGACCCGGCCCTGCTGGCGCGCACGATCCCGGCGGAGCACCCGGCCGCCTGGCGCACCCTCGACGCGACCGTCCTGCACGCCACGCTCCTCGAGCGCGTGTGGCACATCCCCGAGGACTCCCCGGCCCACATCGCCTACATTCACGACACGGTCGCCACCGTAGAGAAGGCCGAACGCGACGGCGGTACGGCCGTCCTGATGCACCCGGTCCGCGAGGAGGTCGTCCGCGACCTGGCCCGCCAGGGTGTCACGATGCCCCGCAAGTCGACGTCGTTCGGCCCCAAGCCGGCGTCGGGACTGGTGCTGAGGGCGCTGGACCTCTGAAACGGCGAAGGGCGGGCCCCGGTGATCGGGGCCCGCCCTTCGTCAGGCACGGCCGGTGACGGCCCGGCGGTTCCGTCAGTCCTCGCCGGCCGCGTCGGCATCGCCGCTCGCGCCGGTCACGCCGTTCTCGTCCTTGGCGTCGCCGTTCTCGTCCTTGGCGTCGCCGTTCTCGTTCTTGGCGTCGCCGTTCTCGTCCTTGGCGTTGTCGTTCTCGCCGCTCTCGTCGAGGGCGTCGGTGAACTCCACGCCGTCCAGCTCGGCCAGCCGGTCGGAGGCGTCGGTGCTGCCGTCCCGGTCGGCCTCGACGGCCTTGGCGAACCACTCACGTGCCTCGGACTCCCGGCCGACGGCGAGCAGCGCGTCGGCGTAGGCGTACCGCAGCCGCGCGGTCCACGGCTGGACCGAGCCGGAGGCCAGTTCGGGGCTCTGGAGCGTCACGATGGCCGCTTCCAGCTGACCCATGTCGCGCCGGGCGCCGGCCGCGACGAGCCGCATCTCGACCTGCCCGGCCTTGTCGAGCTTGTGCACCTCCGGCGCCCCGGCCATGTCGAGCGCCTTCTCCGGGCGTCCGAGACCGCGCTCGCAGTCGGCCATGACCGGCCACAGGTCCACGTTCCCGGTCATCCGCCGGGCGGCCCGGAACTCGGCGAGCGCCTCGCCGTACTTCTGGCTCGCGTACGCGGCGAAGCCGGCCGCCTCCCGTACGGCGGCGACACGGGACGCCAGCCGCAGGGCCACCCTGGAGTAGCCGTAGGCGCCCTCGGGGTCCTCGTCGATGAGCCGCGCGACCATCACCAGGTTCTTGGCGACGTCCTCGGCGAGCGTCTTGGGCAGGCTCTGCAGCTCCTGCCGTACGTCCTTGTCGATCTCCTCGCCGGTGACGTCCTCCGGGATCGGCAGCCGCTTGATCGGCTCACGGTCCCGGTCCCGGTCGTCGCGGAAGCGCCCGCCGCCGCGCCGGTCGTCACGCCGGTCGTCACGCCGGTCGTCCCGGCCACGGAAGCCACCCGGACGTCCACCCCGGTCGTCGCGACGCGGGCCGCGCCCACCACGGTCGTCCCGGCCACGGAAGCCGCCGCGGTCGTCACGGCGGTCGTCACGGCGGTCGTCACGACGGTAGGTGGGACGGTCGCCGCGGTCGAAGTCACGGCGGTCATCGCGACGGTCGTCACGACGCTGGTCCCGGCGTTCACCACGGTCGAAGTCACGGCGGTCGTCGTGGCGGGCACCGCGGTCGAAGCCGCGGCGGTCGTCGCGACGGTCTCCGCGCTCGAAGTCACGACGCTCATCGCGTCGGTCATCGCGTCGGTGGTCACCGCGGTCGTCACGGCGGTAGGTGGGGCGGTCGCCCTCGCGGCGGAAGCCGCGGTCGCGGTCGTCACGACGGCCGTAGCCACCGCGGTCACCGTCCCGCCGGTCGTCACGGCGGAAGCCGCCACGATCCCCGCGCTCGCCCCGATCGGGCCGGTCCGGCCGATCCGCGCGCTCGGGCCTGTCGTCGCGGCGGAAACCACCACGGTCGTCACGCCGCCCCTGACCACGGTCGTCGTCACGACGGAAACCTCGGCGGTCATCGCGGCGCTCGCCCCGGTCGTCACGCCGGTCTCCGCGGTCGAAGCCGCGGCGGTCGTCACGGCGGTGGTCACCGCGGTCGTCACGGCGGTCGTCACGACGCTCATCGCGTCGGTGGTCACCGCGGTCGTCACGGCGGTAGGTGGGGCGGTCGCCCTCGCGGCGGAAGCCGCGGTCGCGGTCGTCACGACGGCCGTAGCCACCGCGGTCACCGTCCCGCCGGTCGTCACGGCGGAAGCCGCCACGATCCCCGCGCTCGCCCCGATCGGGCCGGTCCGGCCGATCCGCGCGCTCGGGCCTGTCGTCGCGGCGGAAACCACCACGGTCGTCACGCCGCCCATAACCACGGTCGTCGTCACGACGGCCGTGGCCACCACGGTCGTCGCCACGGCGCGGTCCTCCGCGGAACCCGCCACGGTCACCGCGGTCACCACCGTCCCGGCGGCGCTGATCGCGCTCCGGGCGCTCATCGGGAGAGTTGGCGGACATCGGTGACTCCTGTCTTCTGTACGGGAAAAACGAAAAGGACCCCTGGTCCCAGCTGAACGCTGGTGACCAGGGGTCCTCCAAAGATTGTTCGGCGGCGTCCTACTCTCCCACAGGGTCCCCCCTGCAGTACCATCGGCGCTGTGAGGCTTAGCTTCCGGGTTCGAAATGTAACCGGGCGTTTCCCTCACGCTATGACCACCGAAACCCTAATGGTTTCGAGCGAACAAGCACACTCTTCTGTTGTGAGTTCAGCTCTAAGCCGGCAACTGTTCGTTGCCTCAGAACTAACACAGTGGACGCGAGCAACTGAGGACAAGCCCTCGGCCTATTAGTACCGGTCACCTCCACACCTCACGGTGCTTCCAGATCCGGCCTATCAACCCAGTCGTCTACTGGGAGCCTTACCCCATCAAGTGGGTGGGAGTCCTCATCTCGAAGCAGGCTTCCCGCTTAGATGCTTTCAGCGGTTATCCCTCCCGAACGTAGCCAACCAGCCATGCCCTTGGCAGAACAACTGGCACACCAGAGGTTCGTCCGTCCCGGTCCTCTCGTACTAGGGACAGCCCTTCTCAAGACTCCTACGCGCACAGCGGATAGGGACCGAACTGTCTCACGACGTTCTAAACCCAGCTCGCGTACCGCTTTAATGGGCGAACAGCCCAACCCTTGGGACCGACTCCAGCCCCAGGATGCGACGAGCCGACATCGAGGTGCCAAACCATCCCGTCGATATGGACTCTTGGGGAAGATCAGCCTGTTATCCCCGGGGTACCTTTTATCCGTTGAGCGACGGCGCTTCCACAAGCCACCGCCGGATCACTAGTCCCGACTTTCGTCCCTGCTCGACCCGTCGGTCTCACAGTCAAGCTCCCTTGTGCACTTACACTCAACACCTGATTGCCAACCAGGCTGAGGGAACCTTTGGGCGCCTCCGTTACTCTTTAGGAGGCAACCGCCCCAGTTAAACTACCCATCAGACACTGTCCCTGATCCGGATCACGGACCCAGGTTAGACATCCAGCACGACCAGACTGGTATTTCAACGACGACTCCACAACCACTGGCGTGGCCGCTTCAAAGTCTCCCAGCTATCCTACACAAGCCGAACCGAACACCAATATCAAACTGTAGTAAAGGTCCCGGGGTCTTTCCGTCCTGCTGCGCGAAACGAGCATCTTTACTCGTAGTGCAATTTCACCGGGCCTATGGTTGAGACAGTCGAGAAGTCGTTACGCCATTCGTGCAGGTCGGAACTTACCCGACAAGGAATTTCGCTACCTTAGGATGGTTATAGTTACCACCGCCGTTTACTGGCGCTTAAGTTCTCAGCTTCGCCCACCCGAAAGTGAGCTAACCGGTCCCCTTAACGTTCCAGCACCGGGCAGGCGTCAGTCCGTATACATCGCCTTACGGCTTCGCACGGACCTGTGTTTTTAGTAAACAGTCGCTTCTCGCTGGTCTCTGCGGCCACCCCCAGCTCAGGAAGCAAGTTCCCTCACCAGGCGTGGCCCCCCTTCTCCCGAAGTTACGGGGGCATTTTGCCGAGTTCCTTAACCATAGTTCACCCGAACGCCTCGGTATTCTCTACCTGACCACCTGAGTCGGTTTAGGGTACGGGCCGCCATGAAACTCGCTAGAGGCTTTTCTCGACAGCATAGGATCATCCACTTCACCACAATCGGCTCGGCATCAGGTCTCAGACACATGCCAGGCGGATTTACCTACCTGACGTCCTACACCCTTACCCCGGGACAACCACCGCCCGGGATGGACTACCTTCCTGCGTCACCCCATCACTCACCTACTACCAACTTGGTTCAGCGGCTCCACCACTCCGAATCACCCCGAAGGGATCACCGGCGGCTTCACGGCCTTAGCATCACTGGATTCGATGTTTGACGCTTCACAGCGGGTACCGGAATATCAACCGGTTATCCATCGACTACGCCTGTCGGCCTCGCCTTAGGTCCCGACTTACCCTGGGCAGATCAGCTTGACCCAGGAACCCTTAGTCAATCGGCGCACACGTTTCTCACGTGTGTATCGCTACTCATGCCTGCATTCTCACTCGTCAACCGTCCACAACTACCTTCCGGTGCTGCTTCACCCGGCAGACGACGCTCCCCTACCCATCACGATCCCCGTTGGGGGTACATATCGCAATGACACGACTTCGGCGGTACGCTTGAGCCCCGCTACATTGTCGGCGCGGAATCACTAGACCAGTGAGCTATTACGCACTCTTTCAAGGGTGGCTGCTTCTAAGCCAACCTCCTGGTTGTCTGTGCGACTCCACATCCTTTCCCACTTAGCGTACGCTTAGGGGCCTTAGTCGATGCTCTGGGCTGTTTCCCTCTCGACCATGGAGCTTATCCCCCACAGTCTCACTGCCGCGCTCTCACTTACCGGCATTCGGAGTTTGGCTAAGGTCAGTAACCCGGTAGGGCCCATCGCCTATCCAGTGCTCTACCTCCGGCAAGAAACACACGACGCTGCACCTAAATGCATTTCGGGGAGAACCAGCTATCACGGAGTTTGATTGGCCTTTCACCCCTAACCACAGGTCATCCCCCAGGTTTTCAACCCTGGTGGGTTCGGTCCTCCACGAAGTCTTACCTCCGCTTCAACCTGCCCATGGCTAGATCACTCCGCTTCGGGTCTTGAGCGTGCTACTCCACCGCCCTATTCGGACTCGCTTTCGCTACGGCTACCCCACTCGGGTTAACCTCGCAACACACCGCAAACTCGCAGGCTCATTCTTCAAAAGGCACGCAGTCACGAGAATGTGCAAGCACATTCCGACGCTCCCACGGCTTGTAGGCACACGGTTTCAGGTACTATTTCACTCCCCTCCCGGGGTACTTTTCACCATTCCCTCACGGTACTATCCGCTATCGGTCACCAGGGAATATTTAGGCTTAGCGGGTGGTCCCGCCAGATTCACACGGGATTTCTCGGGCCCCGTGCTACTTGGGTGTCTCTCCAACGAGCCGCTGACGTTTCGACTACGGGGGTCTTACCCTCTACGCCGGACCTTTCGCATGTCCTTCGTCTACATCAACGGTTTCTGACTCGTCGACCAGCCGGCAGACTGATCAAAAGAGATCCCACAACCCCCACGACGCAACCCCTGCCGGGTCTCACACGTCGTAGGTTTAGCCTCATCCAGTTTCGCTCGCCACTACTCCCGGAATCACGGTTGTTTTCTCTTCCTGAGGGTACTGAGATGTTTCACTTCCCCTCGTTCCCTCCACACTGCCTATGTGTTCAGCAGTGGGTGACAGTCCATGACGACTGCCGGGTTTCCCCATTCGGAAACCCCCGGATCAAAGCCTGGTTGACGACTCCCCGGGGACTATCGCGGCCTCCCACGTCCTTCATCGGTTCCTGGTGCCAAGGCATCCACCGTGCGCCCTTAAAAACTTGGCCACAGATGCTCGCGTCCACTGTGCAGTTCTCAAACAACGACCAACCACCCATCACCCTGCTGAAAACAGCAAGTTCACTGGGGCCGGCAACCGAAGGGCGAGCAACGCTCGCACCCTCAGACACCCAACAGCGTGCCCGACCGACTCCCGTCCGAAGATCATGCGTTCCACGCTCTTGCGAGCAGTACTGGCAGCCTCCGACCCGTGAATCCGGCCGAATAATCAACGTTCCACCCATGAGCAACCAGCA
>NZ_JBQRUW010000085.1:0-25237 GCF_052663305.1 Streptomyces cyslabdanicus | reverse complement strand
GATCCAGGTCGGGTCGGTGGCGGTGGGCGGGGACGCGCCGGTGTCGGTGCAGTCGATGACGACGACGCGTACGTCGGACGTCGGGGCGACGTTGCAGCAGATCGCGGAGCTGACGGCGTCGGGGTGCCAGATCGTGCGGGTGGCGTGTCCGACGCAGGACGACGCGGACGCGCTGGCGACGATCGCGCGCAAGTCGCAGATCCCGGTGATCGCGGACATCCATTTCCAGCCGAAGTACGTGTTCGCGGCGATCGAGGCGGGGTGCGCGGCGGTCCGGGTGAACCCGGGCAACATCAAGCAGTTCGACGACAAGGTCAGGGAGATCGCCAAGGCGGCCAAGGACCACGGCACGCCGATCCGTATCGGTGTGAACGCGGGGTCGCTGGACCGTCGGCTGCTCCAGAAGTACGGGAAGGCGACTCCGGAGGCGTTGGTCGAGTCGGCCCTGTGGGAGGCGTCCCTCTTCGAGGAGCACGACTTCCGCGACATCAAGATCTCGGTCAAGCACAACGACCCGGTCGTGATGATCGAGGCCTACCGGCAGCTCGCCGAGAGGTGTGACTACCCCCTCCACCTCGGTGTCACCGAGGCCGGTCCCGCCTTCCAGGGCACGATCAAGTCGGCCGTCGCCTTCGGCGCGCTGCTCTCCCAGGGCATCGGCGACACCATCCGGGTGTCGCTGTCCGCGCCGCCGGTCGAGGAGGTCAAGGTCGGCATCCAGATCCTGGAGTCGCTGAACCTGCGGCAGCGCGGCCTGGAGATCGTCTCCTGCCCGTCCTGCGGCCGTGCCCAGGTCGACGTGTACAAGCTGGCGGAGGAGGTCACGGCCGGTCTGACCGGTATGGAGGTGCCGTTGCGCGTCGCGGTGATGGGCTGCGTCGTCAACGGTCCGGGTGAGGCCCGCGAGGCCGACCTCGGAGTCGCGTCGGGCAACGGCAAGGGGCAGATCTTCGTGAAGGGCGAGGTCATCAAGACCGTGCCCGAGTCGAAGATCGTGGAGACCCTGATCGAGGAGGCGATGAAGCTCGCCGAGCAGATGGAGCAGGACGGCGTCGCATCCGATGGCGGCATCGTCGCGGGGACACCGACAGTGACAGTGGGTTGAAGCACGGCACGGACCGAGAGGGGGCCCAGCGTGACCATTCTGGAGAACATCCGGGGACCACGCGACCTGAAGGCGCTGTCCGAGGCGGAACTGGGTGAACTGTCCGACGAGATACGCGAGTTCCTGGTGGAGGCGGTGGCCAGGACCGGCGGTCACCTCGGACCCAACCTGGGGGTGGTGGAACTCACCGTCGCGCTGCACCGGGTCTTCGAGTCGCCGGTCGACCGGATCCTGTGGGACACCGGTCACCAGAGTTATGTGCACAAGCTTCTGACAGGGCGTCAGGACTTCTCGAAGCTGCGCGGCAAGGGAGGGCTGTCCGGCTATCCCGCACGGGAGGAGTCCGAGCACGACGTCATCGAGAACAGTCACGCCTCCACGGCGCTCGGCTGGGCCGACGGACTCGCCAAGGCCCGCCAGGTGCAGGGGGAGAAGGGACACGTCGTCGCCGTCATCGGGGACGGCGCGCTGACCGGCGGCATGGCCTGGGAGGCGCTGAACAACATCGCGGCCGCCAGGGACCAGCCGCTGATCATCGTCGTCAACGACAACGAGCGGTCCTACGCGCCGACCATCGGCGGCCTCGCCAACCACCTGGCCACCCTGCGCACCACCGACGGCTACGAGAAGGTCCTGGCCTGGGGCAAGGACGTCCTCCAGCGCACCCCGGTGGTCGGCAACACCCTCTACGAGTCGCTGCACGGCGCGAAGAAGGGCTTCAAGGACGCGTTCGCGCCGCAGGGCATGTTCGAGGACCTGGGGCTGAAGTACCTCGGCCCGATCGACGGACACGACATCAAGGCCGTCGAGTCGGCGCTGCGCCGGGCCAAGCGCTTCCACGGACCCGTCCTGGTCCACTGCCTCACCGAGAAGGGCCGCGGCTACGAACCCGCGCTGGCCCACGAGGAGGACCACTTCCACACCGTGGGGGTGATGGACCCGCTCACCTGCGAGCCGCTCTCCCCCGCCGGGGGGCCGTCCTGGACCTCCGTGTTCGGCGACGAGATCGTGAAGATCGGCGAGGAGCGGGACGACGTCGTGGCGATCACCGCCGCCATGCTGCACCCGGTGGGCCTGGGCAGGTTCGCCGAGTGCTTCCCGGACCGGGTGTGGGACGTGGGCATCGCCGAGCAGCACGCGGCCGTCTCGGCCGCGGGGCTCGCCACCGGTGGTCTGCACCCGGTCGTCGCCGTCTACGCCACCTTCCTCAACCGGGCCTTCGACCAGCTCCTGATGGACGTGGCCCTGCACCGCTGCGGGGTCACCTTCGTCCTGGACCGGGCGGGAGTGACCGGCGTGGACGGGCCCTCCCACAACGGCATGTGGGACATGTCCGTCCTCCAGGTCGTGCCCGGCCTGAGGATCGCCGCGCCGCGCGACGCCGACCAGCTGCGCGCGCAGCTGCGCGAGGCCGTCGCCGTCGACGACGCGCCGACCCTGGTCCGTTTCCCCAAGGAGTCGGTCGGCCCGCGGATCCCGGCCCTCGGCCGGGTCGGCGGCATGGACGTGCTGCACCGGGCGGAGCGGTCCGACGTGCTGCTGGTCGCCGTGGGCGTGATGGCGCCGGTGTGCCTCCAGGCCGCCGAACTGCTCCAGGCGCGCGGCATCGGCTGCACCGTCGTCGACCCGCGCTGGGCCAAGCCCGTCGATCCGGCGCTGCCGGGCCTGGCCGCCGGGCACCGGCTGGTGGCCGTGGTCGAGGACAACAGCCGGGCGGCCGGCGTGGGCGCCGCGGTCGCCCTGGCACTCGGCGACGCCGAGGTCGACGTACCGGTACGGAGATTCGGCATCCCGGAGCAGTTCCTCGCGCACGCCAAGCGCGCGGAGGTGCTGGCCGACATCGGGCTCACCCCGGTCGAGGTCGCCGGCCGGATCGGCGCGAGCCTGGCCGTGCGGGAGCAGGTCGGGACGCTCCCGGCGCAGGAGGGCGCCGGGGCCGTCATGGCAGTCAAGGAGACAACCGAATGAGCACGGAGTTCGACCTCGGCGCCCTGCTGTCCCAGCGCGGCGCCGAGCGCTACGAGCTGCACGCCAGGCACCTCAACCACCAACTGCCGCGCATGCTGCACACCATCGGCTTCGACAAGGTCTACGAGCGGGCCGAGGGCGCGTACTTCTGGGACGCGGAGGGCAACGACTACCTTGACATGCTCTCCGGGTTCGGGGTGATGGGCCTGGGCCGCCACCATCCCGTCGTCCGCAAGGCGCTGCACGACGTGCTGGACGCCCAGCTCGCCGACCTCACCCGCTTCGACTGCCAGCCCCTGCCCGGGCTGCTGGCGGAGCGGTTGCTGGCCCACAGCCCGCACCTGGACCGGGTGTTCTTCGGCAACAGCGGCACGGAGGCGGTGGAGACCGCGCTGAAGTTCGCCCGCCGCGCCACCGGCAGAGGGCGGATCCTGTACTGCGAGCACTCCTTCCACGGGCTGACCACCGGCTCGCTGTCCGTCAACGGCGAGGAGGGCTTCCGGGACGGCTTCGCCCCGCTGCTGCCCGACACCGCCGTCCCGCTCGGCGACCTCGACGCACTCGAGCGGGAACTGAGGAAGGGCGACGTGGCCGCCCTGATCGTCGAGCCGATTCAGGGCAAGGGCGTGCACGAGGCCCCGCCCGGCTGGCTGCGCGCCGCGCAGGAACTGCTGCACCGGCACAAGGCACTGCTCATCGCCGACGAGGTGCAGACGGGCCTCGGCCGCACCGGGGACTTCTACGCCTACCAGCACGAGGACGGGGTCGAACCGGACCTGGTCTGCGTGGCCAAGGCCCTGTCCGGCGGCTATGTGCCGGTCAGCGCGACCCTCGGCAGGGACTGGATCTTCAAGAAGGTCTACTCCTCGATCGACCGCGTGCTGGTCCACTCGGCGAGCTTCGGGTCGGGCGCCCAGGCCATGGCGGCGGGGCTCGCCGTACTGTCCGTGATGGAGAACGAGCAGATCGTGGCCAACGCGCGGGCCACGGGCGAGCTGCTGAAGTCCCGGCTGGCAGCGCTCACCGACCGGTACGAGCTGCTCGCCGACGTGCGCGGCCGGGGCCTGATGATCGGCATCGAGTTCGGCCGGCCGAGGTCGCTGAAGCTGCGCGGGCGCTGGACCATGCTCCAGACGGCCCGCAAGGGACTGTTCGCGCAGATGGTGGTCGTCCCGCTGCTGCAGCGGCACCGTATCCTGACCCAGGTCTCGGGCGACCACCTCGAGGTGATCAAACTGATCCCGCCGCTGGTCATCGGGGAGGCGGAGGTCGACCGGTTCGTGGACGCCTTCACCGCCGTGATGGACGACGCACACGGCGGCGGACTGATGTGGGACTTCGGCAAGATGCTGGTCAAACAGGCCGTCGCCAACCGGTGAGCGGAGCCGGACAGGGCTTTGCCTCTGAGGTAAGAAATTTGCCTTAGGGGCAAAGCGGCGCTGGAATGGAGGTATGAGCTCTCCAGAGTCCCCGCCCCCGGCAGGGCCGGTCGAAGACCTGCCCGCCGTCGCGCCGCAACTGCGTGCGCTGCGCCGCCGTGCCGCGCTGACCCTGGAGGCCGCCTCCCGCGCCGCCGGGCTGTCGCCCGCCCACCTCTCCCGCCTGGAGACGGGCCGGCGCCAGCCCTCGCTGCCGATGCTCCTCGCGCTCGCCCGTGTCTACGGTACGACGGTCTCCGAACTGCTCGGCGAGACGGTCCCCGACCGGGACGCGGTCGTGCGCGCCGGGGACCTGGAGCCGACGCGGGCCGGCGGCTGGACGTACTGGCAGGCCGGCGCGTCCGGCCGCGGCATGCAGGCCCTGCGCGTCCTGGTCCCGCACGGCTCCCAGGGCGACATCGTGCGGGTGCACCCCGGCGAGGAGTGGCTGTACGTCCTCAAGGGGCGCCTCAGCCTCCGCCTCGGCGATGCCACGCACCTGCTCGTGCCGGGCAGCAGCGCGCACTTCGACTCGCTGACCCCGCACCGCATCGCGGCCGAGGACCCGGACGGGGTCGAGCTCCTCTTCGTCCACACCCTGTTGCAGAGTCCCACGGCCGCGCTGTGCCTGGGCCCCCATATCGGAGACATGCCATGAGCAACCTGGAAGACAAGTTCCCGCGTGCCCTGTGGGTCCGGCTCGTCATCTACACCGTCGTCGGGCACTTCTTCGCCGGGTTCGTCTGGTTCCTGTTCTCGGTCGGCTCCAAGTGACGGCCCGAGCGACGGCCTGAGCAGTGCCCGTCAGTCCAGCAGTCGCTCGCGCAGCCGGTCCCGGGTGTCGGGGGCCAGCCGCAGCCCCCGCTCCAGATAGGCGTCGACGCCGCCCCAGCTCTCCTCGATGGTCTCCAGGGCCGCCGCCAGGTACTCGGCACGCGCCTCGAACAGGGGGCTGAGCAGCTCCATGACCTCGGGGGAGTAGGCCGCGGCCGAGGTCCCGCTGCGGTGCACCTTGTAGCGGCGGTGCTTGGCGTTCGACTCCAGGTAGTCGGCGACGATCGCGTCCCGCTCCACGCCGAGGGCGAGGAGGGTCACGGCGATCGACAGGCCCGCGCGGTCCTTGCCCGCCGCGCAGTGCATCAGGACCGGGACGCAGTCCTCGGCGAGCGCGTGCAGCACCTGGGAGTGCTCGCCGGTGCGCTCCTTGACGAGCACACGGTAGGACGCGATCATCCGCTGCGCGCCCTTGCCCTCGGCCAGGACGGAGCGCAGTTCGTCGAGGTTGCCGTCGCGGACCATCGCCCAGAACTCGGCGCCGTCCGCGGGGTCGCTCAGCGGCAGGTTCACATGGCGCACGCCCGGCAGTTCGACGTCCGGGCCCTCCAGCCTCACGTCGGCCGCGTTGCGGAAGTCGAAGATCGTGTGCAGGCCCAGGGAGCCGAGGTAGGACGCGTCCTGCTCGGTCGCGTGCGCGAGGTGGCCGCTGCGGAACAGCATTCCGTGCCGCACCCGCCGGCCGTCCACGGTCGGCAGCCCGCCCACGTCACGGAAGTTGCGCACTGCGGCCAGCTCGGGCTCGGTCGAGGGGACCTGCTGCGTCACGGGGACTCCTCCCTTTCGGCCCCGCCGTCACGGCGCGTCGGCGGGCACGGCTTCGACCATACGACATGGCTTCCTGGGGCAACGAGTTGTCCGCGGGCGTTGCCCCGGCGCCCGCGCGCCTCGATGATGGCGGTGCGGGCACGGACCGGTTCGGACCTGTGGGGGACGGAACATGCTGGAGACCGCCGACGACGGCCGTACGTGGCTGCTGACCGGGCCCACGAGCGGGTACGCCGTTCATCTCACCGGGCGCGGCGAACTGCTCCACCTGCACTGGGGACCGAGCATCACGCTCGCCGACGCCAAGGCCCTGGCCGCCCGTCCGCTGCCGGACGCCCGGCCCTTCGAGTCCCCGCTCGACGGACACGAGGAGTACCCGGTCGAGGGCGGCCCCCGCTTCGTGCGGCCCGCGCTGTCCGTGCGCACCGCCGGACGGCGCGGCACCGAGTGGACGTTCGGGGGGTACCGGACCGAGGACGGCGAACTGCGGCTGCTGTTCCACGACTCGGGGCTGGACATCACCCTGCACTACCGGATGCGCGGGGACGTCGTCGAGCGCTGGGTCACCCTCGCCAATCGCGGACCCGAAGCGGTGGAGGTGCTGCGTGCCGACTCCGCCACCTGGACCCTGCCCGACCGCGAGGGCTGGCGGCTGTCGCAGTTGCACGGCCGCTGGGCCGCCGAGTCCCGCCTGGCGCGTACCGGCCTCGCCCACGGCGAGCAGGTCATCGGCAGCCGTCGCGGCCACACCGGTCACCAGCACCTGCCCTGGGTCGCCCTGGACACCGACGCCACCGAGGAGCACGGCGAGGTCTACGGCTGCGCCCTGGGCTGGTCCGGCTCCTGGCGGATCGCGGTCGCCCGGCTCCCGGACGCGCGCGTGCAGATCACCGGGGGCGCCGGGCACGACGACTCGGGGCTGCTCAGGCTCCAGGACGGAGAGACGTACGTCACCCCCGTCCTCGCCGGGCTGTGGAGCGGGAGCGGACACGGCGGCGCGAGCCGTGCCTGGCACGCCTACCAGCGGCAGTACGTCGTCCCTGACGCGGCCCGGGACCGGCCGGTGCTCTTCAACTCCTGGGAGGCCACCGGATTCGACATCTCCGAGGAGCAGCAGGGGGCGCTCGCGCGGCGGGCGGCGGCGATCGGCGTGGAACTGTTCGTCGTCGACGACGGCTGGTTCGGCGCCCGCACCGGCGACCGCGCCGGGCTCGGCGACTGGTGGCCCAACCCCGACCGGTTCCCCGGCGGTCTGAAGCCGCTCGCCGACCAGGTGCACGGCCTCGGCATGGGGTTCGGCATCTGGGTCGAGCCGGAGATGGTCAACCCCGACAGCGACCTGTATCGCGCCCATCCCGACTGGGTGCAGCACCAACCGGGGCGCACGCGGACGGAGTTCCGCAACCAGCTCGTCCTCAACCTCGCGCGCGAGGACGTGCGGGAGCATCTGTGGGAGCGGCTGGACGCGCTGCTCTCCAGCGCCCCGATCGACTACGTGAAGTGGGACTTCAACCGCTCCTTCACCGACCCGGGCTGGCCCGGGGAGCCGTACCCGCAGCGTCTGTGGACCGACCATGTGCGCGCGCTGTACGCCCTGCTGGACCGGTTGCGGGCCGCGCACCCCGGCGTCGCCTTCGAGTCCTGCTCGGGTGGCGGCGGCCGGATCGACCTCGGCGTCCTGTCCCGTACGGACCAGGTGTGGACCTCCGACAACACCGATCCGCTGGACCGGCTCGCCATCCAGCACGGCTTCAGCCAGGTCCATCCGGCGCGGGTCATGGCGGCCTGGGTCACCGACAGCCCGAACGTCCAGCTCAACGGGCGGGCCAGCACGCTGCGTTTCCGCTTCGTGAGCGCCATGGCGGGGGTGCTCGGCGTGGGCGGCGACCTCACCCGCTGGACGGAGGAGGAACTGGCCGAGGCCCGCGACTGGATCGCCCTCTACAAGGAGATCCGGCCGGTGGTCCAACACGGCGACCTGTACCGGCTGCGGGCCCCGCGGGGAGGGCTGAGCGCGGTGCAGTACGTCCTCGGCGACGACACCGTCGTCCTCGCCCTGCTCCAGGCGCAGCACCACGGCGAGCCCGTGCCCGCGCTGCGGCTGCGCGGTCTTGACCCGGCGGCGTCGTACGTGTGCGGGGACTCAGGGGGCTCAGGGGAGGTGCACCGGGGTGCCGTGCTGCTGCACCACGGGCTGCGCACCGGGCTGCGGGGCGACTTCGACGCGACGGTCGTCCGGCTGCGGCGTGTCTGAGGAGCCCGTGTATTCCCGCGGGAGGCGATCCGGCGGAGTGGCCTTTCTCACCGTCCGTCAACCCTTTCCTACGGTCGCGTAGGTCACATTCGAAGGTGAATCATGGGCCGACGTGGCAGACGATTCGAAGAGTGACAGCAGATCAGTGATCGGGTCGTACGTGGCGTTGGGGGACAGCTTCACCGAGGGCGTCGGCGACCCCGGCCCCGATGGGGCGTTCGTCGGCTGGGCCGACCGGTTCGCCGTGCTGCTCGCCGACCGGCGGCCCGAGGGCGGCTTCCAGTACACCAACCTCGCCGTACGCGGGAAACTGCTCGACCAGATCGTGGCCGACCAGGTTCCCCGGGCCACCGAACTCGCCCCCGACCTGGTCTCGTTCTGCGCCGGCGGCAACGACATCATCCGCCCCGGCACCGACCCGGACGACGTGGCCGAGCGCTTCGAGAAGGCGGTCTCCCGGCTCGCCGCGGTCGCGGGCACGGTCATGGTGACCACCGGGTTCGACACGCGGGGCGTTCCCCTCCTCAAGCATCTGCGCGGCAAGATCGCCACGTACAACGGGCATGTGCGGGCCGTCGCCGACCGCTACGGCTGCCCGGTGCTCGACCTGTGGTCGCTGAGGGCCGTCCAGGACCGCCGCGCCTGGGACGACGACCGCCTGCACCTCTCGCCCGACGGCCACACACGGGTGGCGCTGCGCGCCGGTCAGGCTCTGGGGCTCGACGTCCCGGCCGACCCGGAGCAGCCCTGGCCGCCGCTGCCGCCCCGCGGCACGCTGGAGGTCCGCCGCGACGACGTGCACTGGGCGCGCGAGTACCTGGTGCCGTGGATCGGCCGCCGACTGCGCGGCGAGTCCTCCGGCGACCACGTGACGGCCAAGGGCGCCCTGTCCCCCGACGACATCAGGACCCGGATCACGTCGGTGGCCTGAGCCCGCACCGGCGGGCTCCGGGCCCCCTGCCGTCATCCGCGCTCCGCGCCGGTCGGTGCGCCGTGCGGGTCAGTCCCGGGCCACCGCGTCACCGGTGTCCCGTGCGGCCTCCGGGACCTCGCACGAGTCCTTGAAGCCCTGACTCGTCAGACCCAGCGCGGAGTTCATGCGTGAGCGCAGGTTCTCGACCGCCACGATCGCGGTCAGTTCCACCAGGGCCGGCTCGCCCAGCCGGTCGCGCAGCCGGGCGGACAGGTCGTCGTCCACCGTGGGCGGCGTGGCCGTCATGGCCTCGGCGTACGCCAGGACGTCGCGCTCCAGCGGTGTGTAGGCGCCGCTGTCCCGCCACACGGGGACGTCGCGCAGCTTCTCGGGCGCCATGCCGCGCTCCCTGGCGACCCAGTGGCCGAAGTCCATGCACCACGAGCAGCCGATCGCGGCGGCCGACGCCATCTCGGCGAGCGCCTTCAGGTCGGGGTCGAGCCTGTTCCACTTCGCCAGGGACTGCTCGAACCGCAGGTCGCTCCACAGGACCCGCGGATTGTGGGCGAGCGCCCGGACGGGGTCCAGCACCTTGCCGTAGACGCGGCTGCTGTACCACTCGACGAGTCGGAACAAGCGGGTGCGGGGCGGGGTGAGCGAGACGCGGGCCATGGCGGCCACCTCCAGTCGTATCGGTTCCGTGGGCACCTCGCGGGTGCCCGCACCGGTACGACGGCCGGGAGCGCGCCGGTGTGACATCCGGGCCGTCGCAGGGCCCCGACATAATGGAAAGCCTGACCGACTCCACCTGGAGGTAGCGTGGCAGGATTCCGTCCTTCGAACCCGGGGCTCCGTGCACTGCGGCCCGAGGCCTTCGGCGCCGACCCCAGCGGGGAGCGCATGGCGCGCATCCGCAGATCACCCCACTTCAAGGACGGCGTCTTCCAGAACCCCGGCGGTCCCGCCCGGACCCGGCCCTCCGGCTCGACGCCGGCCTTCGCCCGGCGCTACCTCGACAAGGAGGAGCGCCGGCGCCGCGCCCCGCGCGGCACCGTGCCCGTGCACGCCACCACGCTCGCCGACCTGGCCAGGCCCGCGGCCACCGGTCTGCGGCTGACCTGGATGGGGCACTCCAGCGTCCTCGCGGAGATCGACGGGCAGCGGGTGCTCTTCGACCCCGTGTGGGGCGAGCGCTGCTCGCCGTTCCCCTTCGCCGGGCCCCGGCGGCTGCACCCGGTGCCGCTGCCGCTGGCCGCGCTCGGCCCGGTCGACGTCGTCGTCATCTCCCACGACCACTACGACCACCTGGACCTGCCCACCATCAAGGCGCTGGCCGGCACGGACACCGTGTTCGCCGTGCCGCTCGGCGTCGGCGCCCACCTGGAGCACTGGGGCGTGTCCGCCGACCGCCTGCGCGAACTGGACTGGCACGAGGCCACCAGGGTCGGCGGGCTCACCCTGACCGCCACCCCCGCCCGGCACTTCTGCGGCCGGGCCCTGCGTAACACCCAGCACACCCTGTGGGCCTCCTGGGTCGTCGCGGGGGAGGAGCACCGGATCTACCACAGCGGTGACACGGGGTACTTCGACGGCTTCCGGCAGATCGGCGCGGACCACGGCCCGTTCGACGCGACGATGATCCAGATCGGCGCCTACTCCGAGTTCTGGCCGGACATCCACATGACGCCCGAGGAGGGGCTCCGCGCCCATCTCGACCTCCAGGGGGACACGCCATCGGGTGTGCTGCTGCCGATCCACTGGGGCACCTTCACCCTCGCCCCGCACGCCTGGGCCGAGCCCGGCGAGTGGACGAAGGACGCCGCCGAGGAGGCGGGAGCGGCGGTGGCGTTCCCGCGGCCGGGGGAGCCTTTCGAGCCCTCGGGCAAGGTTCCCGCGGAGCCGTGGTGGCGACCGGTGTCCGCGCCCCTGTCCCACCCGTGGCGCCGGGTCCGTGGACCTGAGGCCGCTCCGACGGCTCCGTCCGCCCCGTCCGTCCCGGGCGATCTCGACCTCGCCGGGGAGCGCTGACGCCGGCCCCGGGTGACCTCTTCGCCGGAAATCTCTGACAACTCCCCGATCTGGTTCGTCCCGTTTCTCCGACTCGATGCGGACATTCGGCGACTTCGGCTGCGCGGCAATGCCGACTTTGCGTGGGAAGCGCATGCCGCGCAGCCGACTGGAAATGCCTAAACCTCACTGACCAGGCAAAGCTCCACAGATCCCGTTCTACACCTGCCGTGGCAGCTTCCTGCAAGCGTTGTGCCCTGCGAAGGAATCGCATGTTAATGTTTCGGCACTTGATAACCTGTTAATTGTGAGGCGATTATGCACGAACGCGAGTTGCGCGCTTTTGTCGCGATTGCCGAAATAGGCCGGATGGATCTTGCGGCCAAGAAGCTCGGATACTCGCAACCGGCAATAAGTTACCAGATCATATGTCTTGAACGATCTTTGGGTATCAAGCTGTTCACCCGGAATTCAGGCGGCACCACTTTGACTCGCGAAGGGCAGATGATCCTGTCCTCGGCGCGCGCGACTCTGATGCTGATCGAGAACATCAAGAGAGAATGCGTGGAATTCAGCAGAGCGCCCGTCGCCGTCACGAGCATGGTGCCCTGACACCCGGCCCGGGGCTCCCCATGACCACCTCGATCCCGAAGTGCCGTCCCGGCCGCCGCAACCGGCCGCCCGGACCGAGCACCAGGCGATGCCGCCCATGTACGCACAAGGGAGAACCGTGGCACAGCGGGAAACGGAAGTCGTCGGCGTGAGCACGCCCTTGGCCCGCAGGGACGACCGGGACGACCGGGGCACCGTGGTGGTGTCGGGCCTCGCGAGCGACGCGCACACGTGGAACCTGGTCTACCTCCAACTGGTCATCGAGGAGCTCGGCTACCACGTGGTCAACCTCGGACCCTGCGTACCGGACGACGTGCTGGTCGACGCATGCCGCCGGATCGACCCGGCGCTGGTCGTCATCGGCAGTGTCAACGGGCACGGCCGCACCGACGGCCTGCGCGCCATCACCCGGCTGCGCGCCTGCCCGGAACTGGCCGCCACGCCGATGGTCATCGGCGGCAAGCTCACGGTGTCCGACGAGAACGTGGGCCACCACGCGCGGGCCCTGGTGGCCGCGGGCTTCGACGCGGTCTTCCCCGACCAGGCCTCGGACGCGGCCGACTTCACGGCGTTCGTCACCTCGCTCCCGCCCGTCGCGCAGCCGGTGCTGAGCGCGGGGAGACCCCGGTGACCGCCCTGGTACCGGGCGGGCCCGCCCCCGCGCGGCCGGGATTCGGCGCGTTCGTCCGTGCGCGGGCGCGGGCCGGCGCGCTCGTCGTGCAACCGCGGATGGGGTTCGGCGACCCGGAGCGGATGCGGGCGGGGCTGGCGGCCACCAAGGCGGCGCGCGGCCACACCGTCGGCACGCTGACCCTGGACAGCTACACCAGGGTCGGTGATCTGGCCGCGGTCGAGCACGCCCGGCGCGAGGGTCAGCCGCTCAACGGCTACCCGATCGTCAGCCACCCCGACGCCACGACCCGGGCGATGCTGGCCGGTGTCCGGGACGCGGGCTTCCCCGTGCAGGTGCGGCATGGATCCGCCCTGCCCCAGCACATCTTCCGCAAGCTGATCGCGCTGGGCCTGGACGCCACCGAGGGCGGGCCGGTGTCCTACTGCCTGCCCTACGGGCGCACCCCGCTGGCCGAGTCGGTCGCGGCCTGGCGGCAGTGCACGGAACTGTTCTCCCTGCTGCGCGACCAGGGTGCCGAACCGCACCTGGAGACCTTCGGCGGCTGCATGATGGGCCAACTGTGCCCGCCCAGCCAGCTGGTGGCGCTCAGCGTGCTGGAGGCGCTGTTCTTCCGCGCGTACGGCTGCCGCAGCGTCTCGGTGAGCTACGCCCAGCAGACCCACGCCGGCCAGGACACCGAGGCGGTGTTCGCGCTGCGCCGACTGTGCGGTGAGCTGCTGCCCGACGTGGACTGGCACGTGGTCGTCTACGCCTACATGGGGGTGTACCCGTACACCGAGTCCGGGGCGTACCGGCTGCTCGGCGAAGCCGCCGGACTGGCCGTGCGGACCGGGTCCGAGCGGCTCATCGTCAAGACCGTCGCCGAGTCGCGGCGGATCCCCACCGTCGACGAGAACGTGGCCGCCCTGGAGCACGCGGCACGGGTGGCCGAGACGGCCCGGCCGGTGCCCGCCCCGGACACGGACACGCAGACGTACGCGGAAGCGCTGGCGCTGGTCGAAGGGGTGCTGAACCTGCACTCCGACCTCGGCCGCGCGCTGCTGCTGGCGTTCGAACGCGGCTACCTCGACATCCCGTACTGCGTGCATCCGGACAACCGGGGCCGAACCCGCAGCCGCCTGGACGAGGAGGGCCGGCTCTGCTGGGCCCAGACCGGAGCGCTGCCGCTGACGGGTCTGGTGCGGACCGGGCAGGGCCGGAAGGTGACCGCTGCGGGTCTGCTGGCCGACCTCTCCCATCTGCGGCGCAAGTTCGACCGGGAGGCGATCCAGCACCGTGCCACCGCAGCGGTGCCGGCCCCCGACCCGGCGTGACGGAGACGGCCACGGCCGCACCACCCGCCCGCGACGCGGGGCGGGAAACCCCCCGGCCGACCGCTCACGGCACCCACCGAGAGACCCGACCACGCCGCCCACCCCCCGCCGCGCGGGGGCGGCCGTACTGGGCGTTTTCGTGTACCCGCGTCGGGGCGTCGAGTGGGGTGGGGCGGGGGTGTTGGGTCAGGTGGGCTTCGGGGCCGGCTCGGGCCAGGCGGTGAACTGGCGGCGGCCGTAGAGCAGGGGGGTGCCGTCGGTGGAGTCGGTGCCGACCACTTCGCCGAAGACGACGACGTGGTCGCCGACGGCTTTGGTCTCGGCCACCCGGCAGGCGGCGAACGCGACGGTGTCGCCGCCGAGCCGGGGGACTTCGCCGCTGCCGACCGGTTGCCACGGCACGTGCTCGAAGTGGCTCAGTGAGGAGTCGGCGAACAGACGGGCGACCCCGCTCGCGCGGACACCGAGCAGGTTCACCCCGAAGAAGCCGTGGGCGCGCAACGCGCTGAGTGTCCGGCTGGTCACCGTCAGGCAGACGGACAAGACCGGCGGATCCAGGCTGACACTCGAGAGGGAGGAGCAGGTCATTCCGCGCGGCCGGCCGTCCGTGTCGAGCGTGGTCACGACGGACACACCGGTCGGGAAGGAACTCATGAACGCGCGATACGCCCCGGCGCCGACCGGGCCCGGCTCCGGCGCCCCGCCCGTCCCCTTCGCCGTTGCGCCCGGCGCCGCGGCGCGCGCGGTCACCGAGCCCGCTCGCGTTCCCGCCACGCCTGCCCGAGCCGGTCGAGATGGACCAGGCCGGCCAGCACCTCGTCGGTCTCCACGCCGAAGTCGATCAGGCAGGCGACCTCGTCCACGCCGACCTCGTACAGCCGCTCGCACATCCGCAGGCCGTCCTCGACCGTGCCGAACAGGCCGCTGGTCTCGAAGTAGCGGTCGAACGCCTGGCCGACCAAGAAGTCGATGTCCGCGGGGCTCATCTTGTTCAGATCCAGCGCGACCGCGTTGGCGCCCGCCGCCTTGGCGGCATGGATGACCAGGTCGAAGGAGCTGGCCAGGTACTTGCTGAACGGCTCGCGGACCGTCTGCCTGACCTTCTCCCGGTCCGTGCCGACGAAGGTGTGCAGCATGAGTGCGACATGTCCGTCGCCCTCGGTCTCGTCGTGGTGGTCGCGGAAGGCCTGCCGGTACTCGCCGATCCGCTTCTCCAGCACGTCGATGCCCTGACCCAGCAGATGGGTCAGCACCCCGGCGCCCATCTCGCCCGCCTCGCGGAAGGTCTGCGGGTTGCCCGCGCTGGTCAGCCAGACCGGCAACTCCCGCTGCACCGGCGGCGGGAAGACCGTCACGTCGACGCTCTCGCCCGCGCCGTCGACCAGCGTCGCGGGCTCCTGCCGCCACAGGCTCCGGATCGTGCGCACCGAGTCGATCAGACCGGACCTGCGGGTCGGATATCCCTCCGGGCGCAGCACGAAGTCGGCCGCGTGCCAACCGGAGGCGAATGCGATGCCGACCCTTCCTTTGGAGAGGTTGTCGACGACGGACCATTCCTCCGCGATACGCACCGGATGGTGCAGCGGGGCCACCACACTCCCGGCCCGCACCGCGACCCTTTCCGTGACCGCGGCCACCGCGGCACCCGTCACCGCCGGATTCGGATAGAGGCCGCCGAACGCGTGGAAGTGACGTTCCGGCGTCCACACCGACGCGAAATCATGGGTGTCGGCGAACTTGGCACCCTCGATCAGCAGCCGGTACCTGTCGCCGGCGTCCTCCTTGTCGTTCGCGAAATAGAAAAGCCCGAAATCCATGGCGCCTCCACCATCAGCGCGTTCGGTCGGTGGCCGAGTGAAATGCGGAGCGGAGCCCGATTCCGTCAGCCCGATACGCGCAGCCTAGTCAGCGGGAAAACCCGCTCCGGATCAGTTCGAAAACTCTGTGGCCGGGTTTGGGGCGAGACCGCCCCGGGCTCGTCGGGGGCCCGGGGCGGCCTCACCGCATGGGTCCGGCGCGCCCGTACGCACGCGCCGCCGCCGGAGCGGTCACGGCGATCACCAGCAGACAGAAGACGAGGGCGATCGGCGCCGCGTGACGGTCCGGAAAGCCGGCGCCGGCGGCCGTCCCCTCCGTGCCCAGCAGTTCGCGCACCGTGCTGTTCACCGCGGTCACCGGGTTCCAGCCGACCACCTGACGCAGCCAGCCGGGCAGCCCGTCCGGCGGCACGAACGCGTTGGACAGGAACGTCGCCGGCAGGAGGCACACCGGGAGGACCGAGGTGACCGCCTCCGCGTTGCGGAAGGTGAGCCCGAGGAAGATGCCCAGACACGAACACCCGATGCCCAGCAGCAGTTCCAGGCCGACCGCGGCCAGCGCCGCCGTCGGCCGGACGTCGGCGGCCCAGCCGGTGATCCGGGCCGCGGGCACCACACTGGCCATCGCCACCGCCACGGGCAGCGAGTCCACCACGATCCGTCCGGAGAGGATGGCGGCGCGGTCGACCGGAAGCGAGCGGAGCCGGTCGAACATGCCGTCCTGGAGGTCGTCGACGACGCCCAGCGCGGAGAGCGCGACCGTCGACACGGCGAGCGAGGTGACCACGCCCGCCGACACGTACGCGCCGTACGGCCCGCCGCCGGGAACCCGCATGCTGCCGCCGAACAGGACCCCCAGGCCCAGCACCATCGCCACCGGCATCACGGTGAACCCGATCAGCTTCTCCGGCAGCCGCAGCAGCTGCCGGAGGTGCCGGCCGGCGATGGCCCGCGTGTCGCCGAGGAACTCCGCCATGTCGCCGCGGGCCGGTCAGGCGTGCCCGGCGAGCAGGATCCGGTGCATCGGGGTGTCCAGCACCGCGACCCGCCGCAGTCCGGCCGAGGCCAGCCACTGGTCGTAGTCGTCCAGCAGGAAGGCGTCACCGCCGCCGGTGGCCAGCATGGACGCGGCGAACAGCATCGCGAACCGGTCCTGGATCGACTTGGCGTCCTTCTCGTCGGTGACCAGGTGGTCGGCGATGCAGATCAGACCGCCTCGCGACAGGGCCTCCTTGGACTTGCGCAGCAGCTCCTGCGCCGACTCGGGGGTCTGGAGATGGAAGATGTTGACGAAGACCAGCAGGTCGTGGCCGGAGCCCCAGCTCTCGGCCCAGAAGTCGCGCACCTGGACGTCGAACCGGTCGGCGACGCCGAGCCGTTCGGCCTGCGCCGTGGCGATCGGGGCGATGTTCGGGGCCTCCAGACCGGTGGCACGCCACTGCCCGAACGCCCTCAGCAGCAACTGGCTGTACAGGCCGGTACCGCAGCCGATGTCCAGCACGGAGACCGGTCGGTCGGTGGGCCACTCCAGCGTCTCGAACCCGCCGCGCAGCGCCTCGACGATCGGCGGCGCCCAGAAGTTGATACCGCGCACCAGGGACTCGTAGTTGTGCTCGGTGATCTGGTTGAGCTGGAGCCCGCCGGCCTCGTCGCGGTTGTCTCCGCGCACCGCGTCCGCCAGGTTGCGCCAGGAGTGCCAGGCCAGCTGACGGTCGTACTCGATCTTGCCGACCAGGCTGAACAGCCCGTCCGGCAGCAGGCATTCGTGCATCTCCTGCGACATCCGGTAGACGGCGGAGCCGTCCTCGGCCGGGACGCGGTCGACGATGTCGTAGGCGTACAGGCCGTCCATCAGCACCCGCATCGCCCGCTGGTTGGCGGCGCAGGCCCGGGCGAGCTCGTCGCTGGTCCTCGGCCCGGTGCTCAACTCGGCGAACACACCGAGATCGTGCGCGGCCTCGATGACGCCGGGCGCCCACAGCGAGATCAGATGCTCGTACACCCGGTGGGCGGAGTGCACGACCTTGCCCGCACCCCGCCAGTCGGGGAGCAGCGCGGTGTCCACGAGCGGGCGGACGTTGAGCTCCGGCGCGGGTGTGTCGCCCGCCTCGAAGTCAGCGGGCGTGGTGACACCAGGCGTCATCGCAGTGCTCCTTTGGGGGTAGGCGGCGCCTTGTCGGGCGAGCGGGTCACCGGGCCGCCGCGGTCTGGTACCTGCGCGCGGCGAGCGGCATCGCCAGCGCGATCATCACCGCGATGAGGACCACGGCGACGGGGACGGGGTGAACCGAGGGGAACGAGGTGTCTCCGACGGAGGTGGGGTTGCCGAACAGCTGGCGCAGGGCCCCGACCACCGCCGACAGCGGGTTCCACACCGCGATGGCGCGCAGCCACTCGGGCAGCCCGCTGAGCGGGATGAACGCGCTGGACAGGAACGTGAGCGGCATCATGACCATGGACATCACCGCGCTGACCGCCTCGACGTTGCGCAGGGACAGCCCGAGCAGCGCGCCGAGCCACGCGGCGCCCAGGCCGAGCAGCAGCAGGATGCCGAAGGCGGCCAGCATGCGCGGGGCGCCGGTGTGCACCCGCCAGCCGATCAGATAGCCGACCACGCCCATCACGACGATGGCGATCGTGGACAGCAGCAGGTCGGAGACGGTACGCCCGATCAGTACGGCGTAGCGGGACATGGGAAGCGAACGGAACCGGTCGACCAGGCCGTTGCGCAGGTCGTCGACCACGCCGACCGCGGTGGTCTGGAGGTTGGCCAGCATGACCTGGGCGAAGATGCCGGCCATGATGTACTCGCGGTAGTTGCCGCCCTCGACCTGCATGGCACTGCCGAACAGGAACCCGAAGACGATCACGTACATCACCGGCATCAGCGTCACGCTCAGCAGCCGCTCCGGCACCCGGGACAGGTGCCGCAGATGGCGGCCCGTCAGGGCGAGGGAATCGCTCAGGAACTCGCTCATGTCGCCGCTCCTTCGGCCACCGGCCGCTCGGCGGGGCCGGTCAGGGACAGGAAGACCTCGTCCATCGAGGGACGGCTGAGCCGGAAGTCGGCCACCCGGACACCCGCCCCGGCCAGTTCGGTGGCCACCGCCGCGATGCCGCCGACGCCTTCGGTCATCGGTACCGAGACCGTCCGCTTCTCCTCGTCCACCACCGGTTCGTCGACGCCGAACCGGCTGAGCACCTTGGTCAGGGCGACGACGTCGTCGGCGGAGGCGGCGGTGACCCGCAGCCGGTCGTCGCCGACCCGGTCCTTCAACTCGTCCGGGGTGCCTTCGGCGACGACCCCGCCGTCCTTCAGCACGGCTATGCGGTTGGCGAGTTGGTCGGCCTCTTCGAGGTACTGGGTGGTCAGCAGGACGGTGACGCCGCGGCTCACCTGGGCGCGGATCACCTCCCACAGGGTCAGCCTGCTGGCCAGGTCGAGACCGGTGGTCGGCTCGTCCAGGAACAGCACCGGCGGCTCGGCGATCAGGCTGGCGGCGAGGTCGAGCCTGCGCCGCATGCCACCGGAGTAGGTCTTCACGGCACGGTCGGCCGCGTCCGTCAGGTCGAGCCGTTCGAGCAGTTCGTCCGCCCTGGCCCGGGTGGCGCTG
The DNA here is from genome assembly GCF_052663305.1 of Streptomyces cyslabdanicus. NCBI lineage: Bacteria > Bacillati > Actinomycetota > Actinomycetes > Kitasatosporales > Streptomycetaceae > Streptomyces > Streptomyces cyslabdanicus. Next base: position 5,980 of record NZ_JBQRUW010000085.1, on the reverse strand, counting down.
CGGCCGAGGTGGTAGAGGGTCCCGATCAGCCGGAGGTTCTCCCGGCCCGTCAACCGCTCGTCCACCGCCGCGTACTGTCCGGTCAGCCCGATGCGCCGGCGTACCTCCTTCGCCTGGCGGCGCACGTCGAATCCGGCCACGGTCGCCTCACCGCCGTCCGCGGCGAGCAGGGTGGCCAGGATGCGCACCGTCGTGGTCTTCCCGGCGCCGTTGGGGCCGAGCAGCCCGAACACCGTGCCGGCGGGGACCGACAGGTCGACACCGTTCAGCGCGTCCTTGACCTGCTTTCCGCCGTAGCGTTTGCTCAGCCCCTCGGCCCGAATTGCTATGTCCACGCATTCACCCCCATACGCTAAAGTCCGCTGATCGCGGATCAACGGTTCAGATCGGACAACGCCGGGTTTCCTGCGGGGAACAGAGAACGCGGGCGGGTTCACCGACCGCGACGGCTGCCGCATCGGCGCCGCCGACGCTAGCACCGGCGTGGCCGGAACCGGCCCCCTCATTGAAAACTCCGATATGCACGGGGTTCGCGCCTTCGTGCCCGGTGATAGCGTGCCCGCGGTGTGCTCGGGCTTCGAGGTGAGGATTTGAATGGTGCACGAAACGCTAATTCCAGGCGAAAGTGAAGAGAATTCTCCTGGTCGGAATCAGGGTACCGAACTGCCGCGCCGGCCGGTCTGGGTTCACCTGGCTTTCCTCTTCACGATTCTCTTCATGCTTCTTCACGTGTACTGGGCCGTGGGCGGCACCTGGGGGCTGCCGCTTCTGGCGCGGCACGACAAGTCCGCGGTGCAGGCGGTCAACTGGGTGGTGAGCGCCATCATGCTGGTCGGCGCGCTCTTCGTCCTCGCGCTGAACCGCCGGACGCGGAGCCGGGTGCGCGCCTGGGTCCTGCTGGTGCCGATGTGGATCGCGGCGGTGGTGTGCGTCTCGCACGCCCTCTACGGATTCGTCACCAAGGCCCTGTACCTGAGCGGACACCACGGAGCGGTCGACTTCCCGGTCGTGCCCGGCGTCGGCGCGGCGGAGGCGGCCGAGGCGAACCATCTCTCGGCCGTGCAGGACCTCCTGGTGTTCGAGCCGTGCTTCCTGGTCCAGGGCCTGGTGCTGGCCCTGGCCGCCTGGCAGTTCCTCCGCACCCGGGGCGCCCGCCGCAGGTGGTGGACGTCGCTGGTCGTGGGCATCCTGGTGATCGACGTGTTCGGCGCGCTGCTCTCGCTCGTCGGCGCGCGCTTCGCGGTCTCCTGACCACCCCCCGCGTCGAGGTGGCCGGTCAGCCGGTCGGCCAGGTCGCGGACGAGGGCCTCGGGGTCGTCCATCAGATAGAAGTGGCCGCCGGGGTACACCCGGTGGGCGAAGCGGCCGGTGGCGCTCACCGCCGCCCACTCCCGCAGGCCGTCGACCGGTACCTGCTCGTCCTCGTCCCCCACGTACGCGGTCACCGGGGTGGCCAGCGGGGTGACCGGGCGCGGGAGGTAGGTGCCGATCAGCCGGAAGTCCGCCCGGATCGCGGGCAGTACCAGCTCCCGCAGGTCCGGATCGTCCAGCACCGTGTCGGCGTCGGGGTCGCCGAGCCGCCGTACCTCCGCCACGATCGCCTCGTCGCCGCGCAGGTGCACGCTCTTGGGCACCACCTGGTGCGGCGGCAGCTGTCCGGAGACGAACAGCCACCCCGGAGCCGAGCCGGTGCGCTGCTTCAGCCGCAGGGCCACCTCGTAGGCGACGGAGGCGCCCATGCTGTGCCCGAACAGCACGAGCCGCTCGCCCGCCCAGCACTGGAGCGCGTCGGCGATCGGCGTGGTCAGCGCGCCCATCTCGTCGATGCACGGCTCCAGGACCCGGTCCTGACGGCCCGGGTAGCACACCCCGGTCACCTCGATGTCGTCGGGCAGCCACCGCGGCCAGTCACGGAACATGCTGGCCGCGCCGCCCGCGTGCGGGAAGCACACCAGCCGCAGGCGGGGCCTGGCCACCTTGCGGTAGCAGCGCAGCCACTTCGACGGGCTCACCCCGGCGGACGGGCTCACGCGTGCGCTCCGTTCCCGCCGTCGTACGCCGCCAGCGCCGCCTCGTCCGGCTGGAACCGCACCGGCAGACCGCACAGCCCGGTCAGGAAGTTGGAGTGGATCCGCTGCGGTTCGCCGGCGACCTCGAAGCCGGTGCTGTAGGTGCGCAGCGCGTCCAGCATCGCGTTCACCTCGACCCGGCCCAGATACGCGCCGAGGCAGAAGTGCGGGCCGTAGCCGAAGGTGATGTGCTTGTTCGGCGACCGGTTCAGATCGAAGGTGTACGGGTCGGCGAAGACCTCCTCGTCCCGGTTGGCCGAGCTGTTCCACAGGGTGACGATGTCGCCGGCGGCGATCACCTGGCCGTGCAGCTCCATGTCGGTGACCGCGCGCCGGCCGAAGTGCATCGCCGGCGTCGCCCAGCGCAGCACCTCCTCGGTGGCCGACTCCAGCGTCACCTCGCCGTCGCGGAGCAACCGCCACTGGTCCGGGTGCCGGGTGAAGGTCCGCACCGCGTCGATCATCGAGAGCCGGCTGGTCTCGTCACCGCCGAGGATCAGGCTGTAGCAGTTGAGGACGATGACCTCCTCGCTCAGCGGCTCGCCGTTCACGGTGCTGTTGGCGAGCACGCTGATCACGTCCTCGGTCGGCTTCGCCCGGCGCTCGGCGACCAGCTCGTTGAAGTACAGCAGGATCTCGTTGCGGGCGAGCCAGGCGTCGGTCGCCGACTGGCCTTCCTCGTTCGAGCTGAGCGCTGACTTGTTGAGGTTCAGCAGGAACTCGCGGTCCGCGGCGGGCACGCCGAGCAGGTCGGAGATGGTGTTCATCGGGATGTGCTCGGCCACGTCGGTGGCGAAGTCGCACTCGCCGCGCCGGACGGCCTCCACCACCAGGCGGGTGGTGTTCGCACGGACCCGGTCCGTGATGGGCTTGAGCGCCTGCGGGGAGAACGCCTTCAGCAGCACGTTGCGCAGGTTCCGGTGCGGCGCGCCGTCGGTGACGGCGAGCATCTTGCCCGCGGCGGAGTCGCCCCCGGCGAGGAGCGTCACCAGGACGTTGCCCCGCTCCGAGGTGAGCCGCTTGTTGTCCTTGTACAGCGCCATGACGTCCGCGTAGCGGCTGATCACCCAGAAACCCGGCGCGTCACCGGTGGGCGGGTGCCAGTGGAGGGGGCGCGTGGTGCGCAACTGGCGCCAGTATTCGCGGAGATCGTTCTCCTCGAACGTTCTGGGATCGGTCAGATCGACTGTGGAGACATCGTCCGGTATCGACATCGTTTGCGCAGTCATGTCTTCGCCATTCGTCGTGGGCTGCGAAAGGGAATTGCGGCGGTATTTTCGACCGAGGGCACAGTCGGTTCAGGCCCGTGGAAAAGGACACCCTTTTCCACGGGCCTGAACCGGTCGGTCGACATCAGCTCCGGGATCCGGCTACTTGCTTTCCCCGAGCTTCTCGGCGAGTATGCGGCCGATTTCTGCGGCCGGTTCAGCCTGCATCATATGCGCGTGGCTGCACCGCACCACCCGATATTCAATTTTTCCAGTCACGAACGGCCGCCAGCGTTCGGCCCGTTCGACGAGTTCCGTGGCGGGTACCGCCTCGTCCGGCTCGGCGACGAGGACCAGCACGTCGCCGTCGAGCGGCTGCGGTTCGAAACCGCCGATGAGCGTGCGGCTGTTCGCGAACACCCCGGCCAGTGCGGCGATGGCCGACTCGTCGAGGTTCGCGAAGACGCTCTGACGCTCCCTCAGCACCTCGGCCACCATCGCGTACTCGAGCGGTTCGTCGCCCAGGCTGTCCATGTCGTGGCCGACGAAGTCCAGCATGATCCGCAACGCGTCCTGCTGGTCGGGCAGGCGCTCCGGCTCCGGCTCGCTCCGGTCGATGGGGTACTGGTCGAGGTTGGCGAGCAGCCCGACCTCCTCGCCCGCGGCCCGCAGCTGGGTGGCCATGGCGTGGACCACCAGACTGCCCAGCGACCAGCCGAGCAGGTGGTAGGGGCCGTTGGGCTGGACGCCGCGCATCTGCGCGACGTAGTCGGCCGCCATCTCCTCGATGCTGCCGGGCAGCGTCGCCGACGGATCGGCGAGCCCCCTGGCCTGGAGGCCGTAGAGCGGGCGGTCCGCCCCGACGTGCTTCATCAGACCCGAGTAGACCCAGCTGAGGCCGCCCGCCGGGTGCACGCAGAACAGCGGTGCCTTGTCGCCCGTGGTCCGCAGCGGCAGCAGCACGTCCAGCGTGTCCCCCTCGGTGTCGCCCGCGAGCCGCCCGGCCAGCTCCGCGACGGTGGGCGCCTCGAAGATGGTGCGGATGCTCAGCCGCACGCCGAACGTGGCGCGGACCTTGGTCACCAGCCGCATCGACATGATGCTGTCGCCGCCGACGTCGAAGAAGCTGTCGTGGACGCCGACCGTCTCCAGCCCGAGCACCTCGGCGAACAGGCCGCACAGGATCTCCTCCTGCGGAGTGCGCGGGCCCGTCCAGTCCGTGGGGCTGAAGTCGGGCGCGGGCAGGGCCTTGCGGTCGAGCTTGCCGTGAGTGGTGAGCGGCAGTGCGTCGAGCTCGACGAATGCGGCGGGCATCATGTGGTCCGGCAACCGCGCGGCAAGGACGTCACGCAGCCGGGGCACCTCGATCGTCGCACCCTCCGCCGCCACCAGGTAGGCGACCAGGCTCTTCGCGCCCTCCTCGTTCTCGCGGACGACGACGACCGCCCGGCCCACGGTCTCGTCCTGGCCGAGTACGGTCTCGATCTCGCCGAGTTCGATGCGGAAGCCGCGGATTTTGACCTGGTCGTCGGCGCGTCCGGCGAACTCCAGGGTGCCGTCGGGGGTCCAGCGGGCGATGTCGCCGGTGCGGTAGATGCGTGTGCCGGGCGGGCCGTAGGGGTTGGCGAGGAAGCGTTCGGCGCTCAGTGCGGGGCGGTTGAGGTAGCCGCGTGCGAGTCCTTCGCCGGTGACGTAGAGCTCTCCGGCGACGCCGACGGGGGCGGGACGCAGCCGGGCGTCGAGGACGTAGGCGCGGGTGTTGATGACGGGGGTGCCGATGGGCACAGGGCCGTCGGCGGTGAGGGGTGTGCTGATGGTGGCGGCGACGGTGGCTTCGGTGGGGCCGTAGGCGTTGACCATGCGGCGGCCGGGTGCCCAGCGGGCGACGAGTTCGGGTGGGCAGGCGTCGCCGCCGACGATCAGGGTCTGGAAGTGGGTGAGGTGGGTGGCTGCTTCGGTGGGGACGCTGGCGAGTGCGGCCGGGGGGATGAGGGCGTGGGTGACCCGGTGGTCGCGGAGGACTTCGACGAGGGTTTCGCCGACCAGGGGGCCGGGGGGTGGGACGACGAGGGTGCCACCGGCGCCGATGGCCGTGCAGAGTTCGAGTACGGAGGCGTCGAAGCTGGGTGAGGAGAACAGGAGTACGCGTGAGTCGGCGTGGGCGGTGAAGCGTTCGACGCAGGAGGTGGTGAAGGCGGCCAGGCCTCGGTGGGAGACGACCACGCCCTTGGGGCGTCCGGTGGATCCGGAGGTGTAGATGACGTAGGCGGGGTGGTCCGGTCGTAGAGCAGGGGGGCTGACCGGGGATCCGTCCGTGCCGGGGTTGGTGTCGACGGTCAGCCAGTGTGCTCCGCCGCCCACACCGGCCAGCCGCTCGGCGGTTGCTTCGGTGGAGAGGATGAGGGCGGGTGCGGCGTCGCCGAGGATGTACGCGATGCGGTCGAGCGGGTAGTCGGGGTCGACGGGCAGGTAGGCGCCGCCGGCCTTGAGCACGGCGAGTTGGGCCACGACCATCTCGACCGAGCGGGGCAGCACCAACGCTACGAGGCGTTCGGGGCCCACTCCGGCGTCGATGAGGACGCGGGCGAGCCGGTTGGCTCGTTCGTCCGTCTCCCGGTACGTCAGTGACTCCTCGCCGTGCACGACCGCGACCGCGTCCGGGTCCCGTTCCACGGACGTGGCGAACAACTGCGGGAACGTCAC
>NZ_JBQRUW010000084.1:0-25267 GCF_052663305.1 Streptomyces cyslabdanicus | reverse complement strand
GGGCCCTGGCCCTCGTACTGGATGTACTTGGGTCAGGGCCCGGTGCGGCGAGTGGGGGTCCCCCCTGCTCGAAGAGCTTGGGGGAGCGTGCATGGCGTCGCGGGGCAGACGGGAGTTTGACGACAGGGCCTAGGGTGGCAGGCGTGTCGTACCAAGGCCCCGGCTTCGATGTCCCGCAGTCCGAGCGCCCCCGTCGTATCCGGCGGGGGCTGCTGACCGTCTCCCTCGCGGCGCTGGTGCCCGGTGCGCTGCTGGGCTGGCTGGTGTACGAGGCGGTGGGCGAGCCGGGCGGCGGTCCGGACACGGCGGCCCCGCCGTCGGCGACCGGGTCCCCCTCGGCGTCCGAGGAGCCGGCCCTGCCCTCCTACCCCGGCCAGGCCGGCAAGGGGGCCGGCCGGTCCCCCGCACGGACGCCCTCCGCCTCCGCGCCTGCCGCCTCCGGCCCGCTCAAGGGCAAGGTCGTCGTCATCGACCCGGGCCACAACCCGGGCAACTTCCGGCACACGGCCGAGATCAACCGCACGGTCGACATAGGCACCAACCGCAAGGAGTGCGACACCACCGGCACGTCCACCAACGCCGGATACGCCGAGGCCCGGTTCACGCTGGACGTGGCCCACCGGCTGCGCGCGCTGCTCGAGGCGGAGGGCGCCAGGGTGAAACTGACCCACGACGGCGACTCACCGGCCTGGGGACCCTGCGTCGACGAGCGCGCCCGGATCGGCAACGACGCGCACGCGGACGCCGTCGTGTCGATCCACGCCGACGGCGCGGCGCCCGGCGACCGCGGGTTCCACGTCATCCTCCCGGGGGCCGTGCACGCCGGCACCGCCGACACCCGCCCGATCGTCGCCGCCTCCCGTGATCTGGGCGAGCGCGTCGCCGGCAACTTCGTGCGGGTCACGGGTGAGGCGCCGTCCAACTACATCGGCGGCGGCACCGGTCTCGTCACACGGAAGGACCTGGGTGGTCTCAATCTGTCAACGGTTCCCAAGGTCTTCATCGAGTGCGGCAACATGCGCGACAGCAAGGACGCGGCATCGCTCACCAGCGCCGACTGGCGGCAGAAGGCGGCCGAGGGGATCTCTGAGGGAATCGTGAGTTTCCTGCGCGGGTCGTGATCAGCGCACTCATCCCGGCGGACATCCCGGCCGTACGGACGATAGTGTCATCCGTACGATGAGGCGCCACCCCCGCGCTTCGCATCACGGCCCGACGGCGAGTGGTGACAGCGACGCCTCCTCCGACGACGAGACGACGACCTACGAAGGACCTGACGTGAATATCCGCTCCCTCACTCGGGGCGACGGCGTGGTGATCGGAGCAGCGGTGTTGCTGTTCATCGCGTCGTTCCTCCACACCTACTCGAGCTACCTCGCCAGCAACGCCTGGGACTCGCTCGGTCTGGGACTCGGCGTCTACATGGGCGGAGTGATCGGCGCCGTGCTGGTGGTCGTCAACCGGTGCCTGCCGCAGCCCCGCAAGGTCGCGGGCCTGGACCTGGGCGCGGCGGGAGTGGCGTTCACGGTCCTGGTGGCATGGATCATGTTCTGGAACCTGGTGGACGCCCCCCAGGTCGGCGCCGGCTCCGGCCTGATCCTCGGCTTCATCGCGGCCCTCGTCCTGGCCGCGGGCGCCGTCGCGACTCCGCTGGTCCCGGCCCTCCAGGCCGCGCTGATGCCCGCGCCGGGGCCGGCCGCCGCGCCGCAGCCCTACGGCGCGCAGCCGCAGGGCGGGTACGGCTACCCGGGCGCGCAGCAGCCGTTCGCCGGGCAGCCGCAGCAGAACCAGCCGTTCGGCGGCGGTCAGCCGCCGCAGGCCGCCCCGCAGGGGCAGCAGCCCGCGGCCGGTGGCGCCGCCTTCTCGCCGTTCTGGTTCGCCGTGCCGGCGCCGCGTCCGCTGTTCGCGGAGGACGGCTCCCCCGCGCCGATCGCGGAACTGGCACCGGGCGTCTGGTACCTGGCTGTGGAGCAGCGCGGTCAGGGCCTGCTGGCGGAGATGCAGGACGGCCGCCGCGGTGTCCTCCAGGACTCCTCCAACATCCAGCGCGGCTGATCCGGCCGACCGGACCGGCCCCGCGGCCCCTCGCCCTCACGGGCGGGGGGCCGTTGCCGTGCCGCACGCGAGGTCTGGACCCGGCAGGCCGTCGGTGAACAGCCCGGGACGGCTCCTAGGAGCCGTGGATGAGCTGCGAGTGGGTCGGCACCTTGTTGTGGACCGGCGCGCCCGCGCTGCTCCCGGCGCCCTTCACCTTGTTGATGATGTCGTTGTAGTTGCCGACCGCCGAGGTGTCACCGTGGCGGAGCTTGTTGGGCAGGGCCCGCAGGTCGTGGATGGCCGTGTTGAGCGGGGCGAGTGCCTTCGACAGCAGCGGGTCTCCCTGGGCGTTGCGCACGGCGGCCCTGAGCCGGTTGTACGTGAAGGCGCCCGCGAGTGCCGCCTTGATGAGGGTGCCCCTGCGGTGGGGAGCGCCCCTCTTGAACTTGCCCTGCTTGTACGGTTTCACGATCCACTCGTAGGTGGCCCCGGCCGCGAGGGCCGCGTTCGCCACGAACCGGGTCTTGGCGAAGTGCTGCCGCTGCGCCGGCGTGGTGGGGTGGGGCGTGGCCGCCGCCACGGCGACCGTCGGACTGTGTTGCGGAGTGCTCTGGGCGCCCACGGCCCACCCGGTGGAACCGGCGAGCAGGGCGCAGCACAGCGTCAGCGCCAGTGCGAGGCGCCGTATCGGTACGGGCACGATGTCCTCCCGAACATGTAGCTCCGGGTACTTGGGAGGTCCGGGTGATCCAGGGTGGCCGTGCCGAAACAGTGCACCGGAGGTACCCTCCGGGTCACTCCCCGTACGCGGTCCGGGTGTGCGGCGTGATTCCGGGCCGTAGGCGGAGCCGGCGGGCCGGACGCCGGTGAGGCCTCAGGCGCAGCAGTCCGTCTCCAGGCCCCGCGGCAGGCGCTCGCCCGCCGCGAAGACCGTGCAGGTGGCCTCGTGGCCGCCGAGCGCGGCCACGGCGAGGAGGAGGGAGCCGGCGGTCCACGTGGTCAGTTCCCGGGGCCACACGGCGTCGTCCTCGAAGACGTAGCCCGTCCAGTACAGGCCGCTGTCCGCATCGCGCAGGTGCTGGATGGACTGGAGCACGGCCAGGGCGTGGTCGGACTCACCCACCGCCCAGAGAGTCAGGGCGAGTTCGGCCGACTCCCCGCCCGTCACCCACGGGTTGGGGACGACGCAGCGCACCCCGAGTCCGGGCACCACGAAGCGGTCCCAGCCCTCCGCTATGCGCGCCTTGGCCTCCGCTCCGGTCAGCGCGCCGCCGAGCACCGGGTAGTACCAGTCCATGGAGTAGCGGTCCTTGTCCAGGAACCGCTCGGGGTGCGCGCGGATCGCGTGCCGGAGTGTGCCGACGGCCAACTCCCAGTCCGGTTGCGGCTCTTCGCGCTGCTCCGCGATGGCAAGCGCACAGCACAGCGCGTGGTGGACCGAGGAGCACCCGGTCAGCAGCGCGTCCGCGGTGTCCGTGCCGTCGTCCTCCCGCTTCCAGCCGATCTGCCCGCCGGGCTGCTGGAGGCGCAGCACGAACTCGATCGCCGCGTACACGACGGGCCACATGCGGTCCAGGAAGGTGTCGTCGCCGGTGGAGAGGTAGTGGTGCCAGACCCCTACGGCCGTGTAGGCGACGAAGTTGGTCTCCCGGCGGCGGTCGGCGACGTCGTCGTGCGCCCCGTCGGTGTAGGCGGCGTACCAGGAGCCGTCGTCGAGCTGGTGGCGGGCCAGCCACGCGTAGGCCCGCTCGGCGGCCTCGTGCTCGCCGGCCGCGTCCAGCGCCATCGCCGCCTCGACGTGGTCCCACGGGTCGAGGTGGTGGCCGCGGAACCACGGGATGGCGCCGTCCTCCCGCTGGGCGGCGAGTATGCCGCGCACGGTCGCGGCGGCCTGCCCCGCGGTGAGGACCCCGGGCAGGACGAGGTGTTCTGTCCGGGGAGTGGTCATGTGGCGGCCGCCTCGGCGGGCCCGGCCGCGGCGGGCAGGTGCGGCTTGGTCGCGTACGCGACGAAGCTCTTGCCGATCAGCGGGTTCAGCGCCTGCTCGGCCACCCGGGTGGCCAGCGGCTTCTTCATGATGTCCCAGACCAGCAGCTTGTGGTACGCGCGCACCGGCAGCACCTGGTCGTTGTCGACGCCGAACGCGCACTTCAGCCACCAGTACGGCGAGTGCAGCGCGTGCGCGTGGTGGGTGCCGTAGGGCCTCAGGCCCGCCTCGCGCATCCTGGCGAGGAGTTCGCCGGCCTTGTAGATGCGGATGTGGCCGCCCTCCACCTCGTGGTAGGCGTCGGACAGGGCCCAGCAGACCTTCTCGGGGCCGTAGCGCGGCACGGTGACCGCGATCCGCCCGCCGGGCCGCAGCACCCGGACCAACTCGGCGAGGACGCCCTTGTCGTCGGGGATGTGCTCCATCACCTCGGAGATGATGACGACGTCGAAGGACTCGTCGGGGAAGGGCAGCGCCAGCGCGTCGCCCTCCATGGCGGTCGCGGTCGCGCCTTCCGGCGCCTCCCCGGCCTCCTTCATCGCGGCGAACCACTTGGCGACCTCGCGGATCTCCTCGCCGTTGCGGTCCAGCGCCACGACCCGGGCTCCGCGCCGGTAGCACTCGAACGCGTGCCGGCCGGCACCGCACCCGAGGTCCAGGACCCGGTCGCCCGGGGCGAGCGGGAACCGGGAGAAGTCGACGGTCAGCACGTGGCCCTGCTTTCGCGGTTGAGGTCGGCGTCGGTCGCGGTGGTGGCGCCCGGGGTGCCCGCGCGCCGGCCGGGGGCCGTGGCGGCGGTGCCCGCGCGGGAGCGGGCGAGGGCCTCGCGGTACCGGGCCACGGTCCCCTCGGCGGCGCGGGCCCAGGTGAAGTGCCGCAGGACCCGCTCGCGCCCGGCCCGGCCCAGCCGCGTCCGCAGGTCCGGGTCGGCCAGCATCCGGCTGAGCGCCGCGGCCAGCGCCCCTGCGTCGCCCGGCGGTACGGCCAGGCAGGTCTCGCCGTCGCGTCCCGCGACCTCGGGGACGGCGCCCCCGGTCGTGGCGACCAGCGGGGTGCCCGCGGCCATGGCCTCAGCGGCGGGCAGGGAGAAGCCCTCGTACAGCGACGGCACGCACGCGACCTCGGCCGAGCGGACCAGGTCGACCAGTTCGTCGTCCGAGATCCCCTTGACGAACTCGACGGCGCCTTCGAGGCCGTAGCGTTCGACCGCCTGCGCGACCGGGCCCTGCTCGGGCCGCTTGCCGACGACGACGAGGTGGGCCGCGGGGTGCTCGGCGCGCACCTTCGCCAGCGCCTCGACGAGGAACACCAGCCCCTTGAGCGGCACGTCCGCGCTGGAGGTGGTCACGATCCGGCCGGGCACCCGCGGCACGGCCGGGTCGGGTGAGAACAGGTCGGTGTCGGCGCCGACGTGCACGACGTGGACACGGTCCCGGCGCACCCCGAGGTGGTCGACGATCTCCTGGCGGGAGGTGCCGGAGACGGTGAGCACGGAGGGCAGCCGGCGGGCGACGCGCTTCTGCATGCGGGTGAAGGCGTACCAGCGCCGTACGGACCAGCGTCGCTGCCATCCCTCGGCGGTGTCCAGCTCCACCTTCCGGTCCACGGTGATGGGGTGGTGGATGGTGGTGACCAGCGGCGCGCCAACGTCCCCCAACAGCCCGTATCCCAGGGTCTGGTTGTCGTGGACGATGTCGAAGTCCCCGCGCCGGGCGCGCAGATGGCGGCGGGCACGCAGCGAGAAGGTCAGCGGCTCCGGGAAGCCGCCGGCCCACATGGTGGCGACCTCCAGCACGTCGATCCAGTCGCGGTACTCGTCGCGCCCGGGGGTGCGGAAGGGGTCCGGCTGCCGGTAGAGGTCCAGGCTCGGCAGTTCGGTCAGGCGCAGCCGGTCGTCGTGACCGTCGCCGGCGGTGCCGCCGAGGGAGTCGTGGGCGTCGGGGAAGTCGAGGGTGTCGAGGACGGGGTACGGCTGGGCGGCGATCACCTCGACCCGGTGGCCGAGGCGGACCAGTTCGCGCGAGAGGTGCCGTACGTAGACGCCCTGGCCGCCGCAGAACGGGTTCCCCTTGTAGGTGAGGAGCGCTATGCCGAGCGGTCGCTCGCCGTCCGCGGCCAGGTCCGCCGGGGACCCCGCCTGACTGGGCTCAGCGGTCACTCCGGGCCCCCTTCTGACTGCACTGTCCCGCGACATTACGCCGGGACGCTAATCTAGAACAAGTTTCAGACTTGATCGTTCAGGAGGCTCCGAATCTACCGGCAGGTAGCCACGCTGTGAGCAGGGGATCGGGTGATTCGCGCCACGGCCCGCGCCACCGCCCGCGGTCCGGTCCCCCTGCCGGTCCCCGCCTCACCGACTGTCACGGAACGGGACCCATGCCTGCGCGAGCCAGTACCTCCCGGCCGGCCTCACCGCCCCTCACCGAGCGACAGGAGGCCCGCCGCCGCCGCATCCTGCGCGCGAGCGCGCAACTGGCCGCCCGGGGCGGGTTCGACGCCGTGCAGATGCGGGAGGTCGCGGAGTCCTCGCAGGTGGCGCTGGGCACGCTCTACCGGTACTTCCCGTCCAAGGTCCACCTGCTCGTCGCCACGATGCAGGACCAGCTGGAGCGTCTGCACGGCACGTTGCGCAAGAACCCGCCGACCGGGGAGAGCGCCGCCGAGCGGGTGGCCCAGACCCTGATGCGCGCCTTCGGCGCCCTCCAGCGCGACCCCCACCTCGCGGACGCGATGGTGCGCGCGCTGACCTTCGCGGACCGCAGCGTGAGCCCGGAGGTCGACCAGGTCTCCCGCCGGACCACCGCGATCATCCTGGACGCCACGGGTCTGGAGGAGCCCACGGCCGAGCAGCTGTCCGCGGTGCGCGTGATCGAGCACACCTGGCTCTCGGCCCTGATCGCCTGGCTCTCGGGCCGCGCCTCCCTCGCCCAGGCGAAGGCCGACATAGAGACGGCGTGCCGGCTGATGGACCTGACCGCGCCGCCGAAGGCGCGTGCATAGGCCCTACGAGACGGACGCACAGGACCCATGAACGCGCTGGACCTACGAGACGGGTTCCCTTCGCCGGTATTACCCGGATCAGGTAATGGGGGTCGCCTTCGGGTCCGACTGCTACCTTCCGGCCTCTCAGCCCTACCGTCGACGTCGGCCGCAGCGGATGCCGTAGCGTCGCGCCAAAGTCGGCTACTCCGGTTGAACTCCCTCACTCGCCTCGTAGGCCACTAACAGGATAAATCCCCCAGAGCTGGATGGAACCCCCAAACAGGAAGATTTTTTATTCGATCGTCCCCGGCGCGACGCCGCTGATAGACAGCGCCCATGGACCTCTCGGAACGCTTCCTCGCCGAACGCGCCTGCGAGCGACTGATCATCGACTTCGTGCACCGCCTCGACCTCGGCGACCCCTCCTCCGTGGCCGACCTGTTCACCGAGGACGGCGTCTGGCAGTGGCCGCCGCCGGGCGACGGTCGCCGCTTCGCGGGGCGGGAGGCCCTGCGCGCGTACTTCGCCTCCCGTCCCACGGGCCGGCTCTCGCGCCGCGTCATGTCCAACGTCCTTGTCACGCCGACGTCGGTAAACACGGCCGAGGCCACGTCGTACTTCACGACCTACCGGGTCGACGGCTACGACGGCGGCATGGTGTCCCCCGGCCCGCCGGTCCAGGTCGGCCACTACACGGACACGTTCCGCCGGGCCGACGGCCGGTGGCTGCTGGCGTCCCGGACCCTGCACCTGCCCTTCGGCGGTCCCACGCCCCGGGTGTAGGAGGGGCGGGCCCCGGCGTGCGCGGCCGCCCCTCAGGGCCCTTCCGGTGGGCCGGTAGAGTGACCGGGTCGTCATCACACCCGTTCGGGGGAAAGCCGGTGGAAATCCGGCGCTGACCCGCAGCCGTGAGCCGCCCCGTGAAGGCGGCGAGCCGGAATGCCCCGAGCGGGACGTGACCGGCTCATGCGCGTCGGCAGGTCCGCCCGCGCATCGCACCGTCGAGGTATACGGAGCCGAGCCGCCGGGGTGTCCCGTGCTGTCCGGCTCCCCGCAGGGAGAGGCACTCGCCGATCATGAACTTCCGCCGCAGGGCCGCGGCCCTGGCCGCCGCCGTCGCCGTGATCGGCAGCGCGGCCCCCGCCGTCGCTGACGCGTCCGCCGGCCCGTCCCCGTCCTCGCCGGCACTCCCGGCGGGGCTCTACGGCAGCAACGACCCCCAGTACGACGGCGTCTGGCGGCAGTCCCTGGCGCTGCTCGCGCAGCACACCGTGGGCGTACGGCCCGCCGCCCAGGCCGTGGACTGGCTGGCCGGACAGCAGTGCGCCGACGGCTCCTTCGCGGCCTTCCGCGCCGAGCCGGGCCGGGCCTGCGACGCCAAGGTGATGGTCGACACCAACAGCACCGCCGCCGCCGTACAGGCCCTCGCCGCGCTCGGCGGCCGCGACGCGGCCACCGGCAAGGCGGTGACCTGGCTGAAGTCCGTGCAGAACAAGGACGGTGGCTGGGGGTACATGCCCGGCGGGCCCAGCGACACCAACTCGACCTCGGTCGTGATCGGCGCGCTCGCCGCCGTCGGCCAGAAGCCGGAGAGCGTCGTCAAGGACGGCAAGTCCCCCTACGACGCCCTGCTCGCCTTCGCGCTGCCGTGCTCCGGCGACGGGGCCGGCGCCTTCGCCTACCAGCCCGACAAGAAGGGCAAGCTCACCGCCAACGCGGACGCCACCGCGGCCGCCGTGGTCGCCGCGCTCGGGCAGGGCATGGCCCCCGAGGCCGGCAAGGGCAAGGACGCGGGCGGCGAGGCCCGTTGCGAGGACGCGGGCAAGCCCGGCCCCGACCGGGCCGCGGCCAACGGCGCCTCCTACCTCGCGCAGGCCGTCGCCAAGGACGGTCACCTCACCTCCGCCCTTCCCGGTGCCACCGACCAGCCCGACGTCGGCAACACCGCCGACACGGTCGTCGCCCTGGCCGTGCAGAGCGGGCCCGCACAGGCGCAGAAGCCGCTGAAGTGGCTGGAGAAGAATTCCGAGGCGTGGGCGAAGCAGAGCGGCCCCGCCGCCTACGCCCAGCTGGTCTTCGCGGCCCGCGCGGCCGGCGCCGACCCGCGTCACTTCGGCGGTGTCGACCTGGTCGAGCGGCTCAACGCGACCGGCCCGGCTCCCGAGGCCGCCGGCAAGGACGCCAAGAACGCCGAGGACGCCAAGAGCAGCAAGGACACCGCGAAGAGCGACTCCCCCTTCGGCGTCTGGTGGACCGTCGGTGTCTTCCTCGTCGCGGGCGCCGGCATCGGCTTCCTGCTGAGCGGCCGGAAGAAGCAGGGGCAGCCGTGACCCGCCGGCTCCGGGCGCTCGGCGCACCGCTGCTCGCCGCCGCGCTGCTGCTGGTGGCCGATGCCGGCCAGGCGCAGGCCACCGGCTACCGGTACTGGTCCTTCTGGGACCGCGACGGCGGGAAGTGGGTGTACGCCACCGAGGGCCCGTCGACCGCGCGTCCCTCGGACGGCGACGTACAGGGCCTGCGCTTCGCCGTGAGCGAGGACTCCCAGGACGCGAGCAAGCCGCGCGGGACGGCCGACTTCGAGGCCATCTGCGCGAAGACGCCCGCTCGGAAGGACAGCAAGCGGGTGGCGCTCGTCCTCGACTTCGGTGTCCAGGCGGACGCCCCGGCGGGCGAGACCCCGCCGAAGCCGCGCACGGAGTGCGCCCGGGTGCCGTCCGACGCGACCACGGCCGAGGCCCTGGCCGCGGTGGCGAAACCGCTGCGGTACGACACCAACGCCCTGCTGTGCGCCATCGCCGGCTATCCGCGCCAGGGCTGCGGCGAGCAGGTGGCCGCGGGCACGGGCACCGGCGCGCAGCCGGCCGGGGACGAGCCGGGCGAGGGCCCGTCCGTGGGTCTCCTCGCGGGGGGTGCCGCGGTGGTCGTGGTGGCCGCGGCCGCGGTCTGGCAGGCGCGGCGGCGCAGGGATGCGTGACGCCGTGCGGGACCGCGGGCGGGCGGGCCGCACCGGCGGCGCCCCCGCCCGCGGCTCCGCCGGTGTCCACGCGGGCGCCTGGTGGCTGTGGGCGCTGGCCCTGGGCACCGCGGCCACCCGCACCACCAATCCCCTGCTGCTCGGCCTGCTGCTGGCGGTCTCCGGCTACGTCGTGGTGAGCTGCCGCCCCAACACGCCGTCCGCGCGGTCCTACACCGCCTTCGTCCGGCTCGCCCTCGCCGTGCTCGTCATCCGCCTGGTCTTCGCCGTCGTGCTCGGCTCGCCCGTTCCCGGCTCGCACGTGCTCGTCTCCCTGCCCGAAGTCCCCCTGCCGCACTGGGCGCAGGGCATCCGCCTGGGCGGCCGGGTCACGGCCGAGGCGGTCGTCTTCGCCCTGTACGACGGGCTGAAGCTGGCCACGCTGCTGGTGTGCGTCGGCGCCGCGAACGCCCTCGCCGCGCCCGCCCGGCTGCTGAAGTCCCTGCCCGGCGCCCTGTACGAGACCGGGGTCGCCGTCGTCGTCGCGCTCACCTTCGCCCCGCACCTGGTCGCCGACGGCCGGCGCCTGCGGGCCGCCCGCCGGCTGCGGGGCCGCCCCGACCGGGGCGTGCGCGGCCTGGTGCAGGTCGGACTGCCGGTCCTGGAAGGCGCGTTGGAGCGTTCCGTCGCGCTCGCCGCCGCGATGGACGCCCGCGGCTACGGCCGTACCGCCGAGGTCGCGCCCGCCGTCCGCCGGACCACCGCCGCCCTCACGCTCGGCGGTCTGCTGGGCGTCTGCGCGGGGACGTACGGACTGCTCACCGCCGAGGGCGGCACCTACGGCCTGCCGGTGCTGCTCGCCGGGGTCGCCGCCGCCCTGGCCGGGCTGTGGCTCGGCGGGCGCCGCTCCCCGCGCACCCGCTACCGCCCGGACGCCTGGAACCCGCGCTCCTTCCTGGTCGCCGGGTCGGGCGCGCTGGTCGCGGCCCTGCTGGCGCTCGCCGCCGCCCGCGACCCCCAGGCCCTGCACCCCGGCGTGGTCCCGCTCGTCGCGCCCACTCTTCCCCTGTGGCCCGCCGCCGCCGTACTCCTCGGTCTGGCCCCCGCGTTCGCCGCACCCGCCAGTCCCGCCCCCAAGGAGCCGTCGTGATCCGCTTCGAGGATGTCTCGGTCACCTACGACGGAGCGGTGGAACCGACTGTCCGCGGCGTCGACTTCGAGGTGCCCGAGGGTGAACTCGTCCTCCTCGTCGGTCCGTCCGGCGTCGGCAAGTCCACCGTGCTGGGCGCGGTCAGCGGTCTGGTGCCGCACTTCACCGGCGGCACCCTGCGCGGCCGGGTCACCGTGGCCGGCCGGGACACCCGCACCCACAAGCCGCGCGAACTCGCCGACGTCGTCGGCACCGTCGGCCAGGATCCGCTGTCGCACTTCGTCACGGACACCGTGGAGGACGAACTCGCCTACGGCATGGAGTCGCTGGGCCTGGCCCCGGACGTGATGCGGCGGCGCGTGGAGGAGACCCTGGACCTGCTGGGCCTGGCCGACCTGCGCGACCGCCCCATCGCCACCCTGTCCGGCGGCCAGCAGCAGCGGGTCGCGATCGGCTCGGTCCTCACCCCGCACCCGAAGGTCCTCGTCCTGGACGAGCCGACCTCGGCGCTCGACCCGGCCGCCGCCGAGGAGGTCCTCGCCGTCCTCCAGCGGCTCGTGCACGACCTGGGGACGACGGTCCTCATGGCCGAGCACCGGCTGGAACGGGTCGTCCAGTACGCCGACCAGGTCGTCCTGCTGCCCGCCGCGGGCGCCGCCCCGCAGTTGGGGGCCCCGGCAGACGTCATGGCCGTCTCCCCGGTGTACCCGCCGGTGGTGGACCTGGGCCGGCTCGCGGGCTGGTCCCCGCTGCCGCTGACGGTGCGGGACGCCCGCCGCCGGGCCGCGGATCTGCGGCAGCGGCTGGACGGACGGGAGCCCGTGTACTCCGGTACGGCACCGGCCGCGCCGCCTTCGGTCCCCGCGCCCCGCCCGTCCCCCCGGCCCGCGGCCCGGTGGCGGCTGCGCCGCGGCCCCGCCCCCGAACCCGTCCCGGCGAGCGCGCCCGTGGCCGAGGTCCACGCCCTCGGTGTCCGGCGCGCCGGTGTCCAGGCCCTGCGGAACGTCGACCTGGCCTTCGCCCCCGGCGAGACCGTCGCCCTCATGGGCCGCAACGGCGCCGGGAAGTCCACGCTGCTCGGCTCGCTCGTGGGGCTGGTCCAGCCGTCCGCCGGGCAGGTCCGGGTCGGCGGCGCGGTCCCGCACCGCACGACGCCCCGCGAACTGGTGCGCCGGGTCGGGCTGGTCCCGCAGGAGCCGCGCGACCTGCTGTACGCCGACACGGTCGCCGCCGAGTGCGCCGCCGCCGACCAGGACGCGCAGGCCGCGCCCGGCACCTGCCGGGACCTGGTCCGCGAACTGCTGCCCGGCGTCGGCGACGACACCCACCCCCGCGACCTGTCGGAGGGCCAGCGCCTCGCGCTCGCACTCGCCGTCGTGCTCGCCGCCCGCCCGCCCCTGCTGCTGCTCGACGAGCCGACCCGCGGCCTCGACTACGGCGCCAAGACCCGCCTGGTCGCCCTGCTGCGGGCGCTCGCCGCCGAGGGGCACGCCATCGTGCTCGCCACGCACGACGTCGAACTGGCCGCCGAACTCGCCCACCGGGTCGTGCTGCTGGCCGAGGGCGAGGTGATCGCCGACGGTCCGACGGCCGACGTGGTGGTGTCCTCCCCGTCCTTCGCCCCGCAGGTCACCAAGATCCTGGCCCCGCAGCGGTGGCTCACCGCCACCCAGGTCCGCGAGGCGCTGGCATGACGGCCCGCCCCGCCGACCGGGCGACCCGTCCTGCCCACGGGGACGAGAAGACCCGTCCCGCCGACGAGAGGGTGCGCCGTGCCGGCGCTCGAGTGCGGGCGGTCCGCCTCGGCCCCCGGTCCCTCGCCGCGCTCGCCCTGGTCAGCGCGGTCGGGGTGGCGGCGTTCGGCTGGCCGTTCCTCGCCCCGCCCGCCTCGCAGCTCAGCGCGCACGCGCAGGACGCGCCCTGGCTGTTCGCGGGCCTGCTCGTCCTGCTCGTCGCCGTCGTCACCGCGACGATCTCCGAGTCCGGCCTCGGCCCGAAGGCCGTCGCCATGCTGGGTGTGCTGGCCGCGACGGGGGCCGCGCTGCGCCCGATCGGGGCCGGGACGGCCGGTATCGAGCCCATGTTCTTCCTGATGGTGCTGAGCGGGCGGGTGCTCGGGCCGGGCTTCGGGTTCGTCCTGGGCTCGGTGACGATGTTCGCCTCCGCGCTGCTCACCGGCGGGGTGGGGCCGTGGATGCCCTTCCAGATGCTGGCCATGGGGTGGTTCACCATGGGCGCGGGTCTGCTGCCGGGCCCCGACCGGCTGCGCGGACGCGCGGAACTGCTGCTGCTCGCGCTCTACGGCTTCCTGGCCGCCTTCGCCTACGGCACCGTCATGAACCTCGCGGGCTGGCCCTTCATGGGCACCCTCGCCTCGTCCATCGCCTTCGACCCGCACGCGGGCGTCCCCGCCAACCTGGCCCGGTTCGTGGCGTACTGCCTGGCCACCTCGCTCGGCTGGGACCTGGGCCGGGCCGCGGTCACCGTGCTCCTGACGCTCGTCCTCGGCCACGCCGTCCTGCGGGCGCTGCGCCGGGCCACCCGCCGGGCCGCCTTCGAGGCGCCGGTCACCTTCGACGCGCCGACGCCGTGACCGGTCGGTGAGACCGCGCACGCCGACCGTGACACGCCCGGTGGGGGCACCCACGTGAGCCCGCTCAGCTACGAGGTCGGCCCGTAGGCCACCCTGCCTGGCGTGTACGCGCTTTCACCGGGGCTGACCTGCGCATCGAGATCCGGATCTCACCCGAAGCGAGCATCACAAATGCGACAGCAACGAGCAAAAGGGGGTGTTTGCGGACGGATCTCCCGCCTGCTTGTCTGTACGCGTCGCCGGGCGCCGGCCCCCACCGGGTGGCGGTTCCCAGGGCACGCCCCGCCACCCACCCCGTGGTGCACGGCAGCCCGCGATTCCCCCGTCCCCGACGTAAGAGGTTCTCCGTGTCCGTCTCCTCCATCCGCGCCGTCGCCGTCCCGAAGAAGGCCCTCACCACCGCCGCCGTGGCCGCCGCCACCGCCGGCCTGGCCCTCACCTCGACCCCCGCCCACGCGGCCCCCCTGCACGCGGGCGGCAACGCGAAGGCGATCGCACGAAAGATGATCCCGGACGCCGCGCAGTTCCACGCGTTCAGCAAGATCGTCGAGCGGGAGAGCGGCTGGAACCCGCACGCCACCAACGTCTCCTCCGGCGCCTACGGCCTGGTCCAGGCGCTGCCCGCGTCCAAGATGTCCTCGGCCGGCGCCGACTGGAGGACCAACCCCAGGACCCAGATCAAGTGGGGCCTGCACTACATGAAGTCCCGCTACGGCAGCCCGGCCGCCGCCTGGAAGTTCTGGCGGGCCCACGGCTGGTACTGAGCCGCCCTCACCCGCAGGTGACCCCGGCCCGCCGCCTCCGCCGTGTCCGGCTGCCACGGACCCGTGGCTGATGCTTTCCTGACCCCATGACGACGGACCCACCACCGGGGGACCCGCCACCGGGGGACCCACCGCCGAAGGACACCGAGGCTCGCGGCCTGCGTCTGGTGGCGGTGCTCCTGGGGCTGACCGTGGTCAGCGGCCTGATCGACGCGGTCAGCTACCTCGGGCTCGGGCACGTCTTCACCGCGAACATGACCGGCAACGTGGCCGTGCTCGGCTTCGCCGCCGCCGGGGCGCCGGGCTTCTCCGTGCGGCACACCGCCACGTCCGTGGCCTGCTTCCTGGCGGGCGCGCTGGGCGGCGGCCGGGTCACGGCCCGCTATTGCGGCGGCTCACGCCGCACCTTGACCCAGGTGACCCTCGCCGTCGAGGCCCTCCTGGTCGGAGTGTCGGCGGTGGTGGCGTTCACCGCGCCGGGCACCGCCGGCATGACGTACACCGCCATCGCCCTGACCGCCTTCGCGATGGGCCTGCGCAACGCGACGGTCATCAGGCTGGGCGTGCCGGACCTGACGACCACCGTCCTCACCCGGACGTTGACGGGCCTCGCCGCCGACTCCCGGGCCGGCGGCGGCACCGGACGCCGCTCCCTGCGCCGCACGGCCTCCGTGATCGCCATGCTGGCCGGCGCCGCCTTCGGCTCCTGGCTGGTGATGCATCAGGGCCTGGGCACCCCCCTGCTGATCGCGGCGGTGGCCTCGGGCGTCCTGGCCGCGGTGGCGTCGGGACGCGAATGAGCCGCCACGCCCCAGGGCCTCGCCGGCAGCCTGGCCCAGAGTGCCGAGAAGGCGGGGCACCTCCCAGCCGAGGCCGGTCACGTGCGCGGTATCACCCAACAGGCCCGTGCGGCAGGCCCCGCAGGTGACCCCGAGGCGCAACTGGGCGCCGTCCTGGGTCACTTGATGCAGTCCTACGGCGAGCAATTTCCCGCGCTCACCGGGGCGCTCGCGTCAGCAGCCCAGTCCGGCGAGCAGGATCAGGCCTGGGAGTTCGGCCTCCAGCGCATCCTGGACGGCTTGGCCGCTCTCATCGACGAGCGCGCGCGTTGAGGCCACCGGAGGGGGCCGTACTCGTACGGCACTTGAT
Organism: Streptomyces cyslabdanicus; assembly: GCF_052663305.1. NCBI lineage: Bacteria > Bacillati > Actinomycetota > Actinomycetes > Kitasatosporales > Streptomycetaceae > Streptomyces > Streptomyces cyslabdanicus. Next base: position 9,652 of record NZ_JBQRUW010000084.1, on the reverse strand, counting down.
GTGCCAGGATTCCGCCCATGGTCAACGTGAGCCGTCATCTGGCAGATGACGAGGAGCTGGTGCACGCCACCCGTCAGCAGTGGACCCAGATCGTGGGCGCGTTCGTCGTCCTCGTGGTCGTCTGGGCTGTGGCGACAGCTCTGTTGTGGGTGAGTCCGTCGGACAAGGACTGGGGCACCGTGGCCCGGTACGTGGTGCTGGGGCTGGCGGTGGTCGCCTCGCTGTGGTTCTGGCTGCTGCCGCTGATGATATGGCGCAGCACGGTGTACATCGTCACGACCAAGCGGATCTCCGTGCGCAAGGGCTTCCTGACGAAGACGGGGCACAGCATCCCGCTGACCCGCGTCAACGACGTGGAGTTCAACGCCACGCTGTGGCAGCGCATCCTGCGCGGAGGGACGCTGACGATCCAGTCGGGGTCGGAGCACGGGACGCTCGAGCTGAAGCACGTGCCGGACCCGGAGGGGCTGCAGAGCCTGATCTACTCGGCGGTGGAAGAGGAGCAGCAGCACCATCAGTGGGGCGGAGCGGTACCACCGGCCACCGGGTGACGATCACTCGGCGTCCACAGCCGCCCACGACACGAACTCGGTGAAGGCGGCGCACCGTACCGCTGGAGTTCACCGCCCCCGGCCGGGCAGGGCCCGGCAGGCCACCAGCGCGCACACCGCCGCCAGCGGCAGCTCCGCGCAGAAGGCCATCGTCAGGGCGGCCCCCGCCTCGCCCGTCGACGCCGTGGTCGTGTCGAACCAGGCGTCCGCCACCAGCAGGGTCGCGGTGGCCGCGGCGGTGACGCAGCGGCGGGCGTCCCCCCGGGCCAGCAGCAGCCCCGTCACCACCAGCCCCAGCGACTCCAGCGCGTCCAGCCCCACCCATGCCGTCGTCCACCGCACCGGCCCGGACCCGCCGGGCAGGCACCCCGCCAGCACCAGGAGCCACGGGAGCAGCGCCAGGCCCGCCACCACCAGGGCCGCGCTCGCCCACCGCTGCCGCCGACCGGCCTCCCCCGGCCCGTGGTCCACCCCGCCGCGCAGCTCCATGGAGGCCACCGTCCGTTCCCCTCTCCGCTCCGGCCCGGCGCCGGATCCCGCGACCAACCCTGTCCGCTCCAGGCACCGCCGTCGGTAGCGTCCCTGTCCGAACCGGGGGTGAAGCCAGCTACACCCCCGGCCCTCCCCCAAGCTCCATGGCCGCCGGAGCCACCGGCCGCCTACCGTGTGGCCATGCCTCTCACCGCCGCGCCGCGGCCCTCGCCCGGCCGGGCCGCCCTCGGGCGGCGGGTCGCCGAACTACGGGCGAACACCGTGTTCGCCGTGACCGGGATACCGCTGCACCTCGTCGGCCTGCTGGTGCTGGCGGAGCCGTGGCTGCTGTTCGTGCCGGTCAGCCTGGTCGAGATCCAGGCCGCCCTCTACGTTCCCGTTCTCGTGGTGGCACTGATGAGCGGCGTGCTGACCAGGGCGCAGCACAAGAGGTTCCGGTCACGGCTGGGGGTGCGGATCCCCGCGCTGCCCGCCGTGCGGCGCCGCAGTCCGCAGGCCGTCGTGGCCTGGCTGCGGTCCGCGGCGACGTGGCGGCAGGTCGGCTACCACGTGCTGGCGGGTCCCTGGGCCTCCGCGGGCACCGTGCTGGCCCTGCTCTGCTGGGTCGTGGGCACTGGGCTGAGCACGGTCCTGCTGTGGATATGGCTGGTGCCGCCGGAGAACCGCATCAAGGGGGGCACCATGTTCCAGGTCGCCCTCTTCTCCCTGGTGGGTGTGGTGCTGCTGCTCCTCGCCTGCTGGCTCACCGGGGCCGTCGTCCGCACGGACACACGGGCCGCGCTGCGGTTGCTCGGCCCCAGCCGCGCCGAACGGCTGCAACTGCGGGTCGACGACCTCACCGAGAAGCGCGCCGGGGTGGTGGACGCCGCCGACGCCGAGCGCCGCCGCATCGAGCGCGATCTGCACGACGGCGCTCAGCAGCGGCTGGTCTCCCTCGCCCTCAACCTGGGCCTGGCCCGGGCCACTCTCACCGACCTGCCCGAGGAGGCCCGCCAGGTCATCGACGAGGCCCACCGGGAGGCCAAGGAGGCCATCGCCGAGCTGCGCACCCTGGTCCGCGGTCTGCACCCGGCGGTCCTGGAGGACCGCGGTCTCGACGCCGCGCTCTCGGGCGTCGCGGCCCGCTCCCCGGTGCCGGTGCGGCTCGCGGTCGACCTGCCCGAGCGTCCCTCGCCGACCGTGGAGGCGGTGGCCTACTTCGTCGTCTCGGAGGCGCTGGCCAATGTCGCCAAGCACGCCGAGGGCGCCACCGGGGCCGAGGTCCGCGTCCACCGGCGGGGCGACGTGCTGCGGGTCGTCGTCGGGGACGACGGTCCCGGCGGCGCCGACCCCGGGCAGGGCACGGGTCTGAGCGGGCTGGCCAAGCGGGCCGGGTCGGTGGACGGTACCTTCTCGGTCGACAGCCCCGTCGGGGGGCCCACCACCATCACCGTGGAGTTGCCGTGCGCGCCGTGATCGCCGAGGACTCGGTCCTGCTCCGGATCGGCCTGGTCAAGGTGGTGGAGGCGGCCGGCTTCGAGGTGGCGGCGGCCGTGGGCGATGCCGAGGCTCTGCTGGCGGCGGTGGAGGAGCACCGGCCCGACACGGTGGTGGTCGACGTCCGCATGCCGCCCGGCTTCACCGACGAAGGGGTGCGGGCGGCGCTGATGATCCGTCAGCAGTGGCCCGACGTGTCGGTGCTGCTGCTCTCCCAGTACGTGGAGGAACGCTACGCGGCGGACCTGCTCGCCGCCCACAACCGGGGGATCGGCTACCTGCTCAAGGAGCGGGTCTCCGACGTCGAGGAGTTCGTCGCGGCGCTGCGCCGGGTGGCCGCCGGGGGCACCGCGCTCGACCCGGAGGTGGTCTCCCAGCTTCTGCTGCGCCGCCGCAGCGATCCGCTCGACCGGCTCACGCCCAGGGAGCGCGAGGTCCTGGGTCTGATGGCGGAGGGCCGCTCCAACGCGGGCATCGCCGAGGCCCTGGTGGTCAGCGACAGCGCGGTCGCCAAGCACATCAACAGCATCTTCACCAAGCTCGACCTGCCCCCGGCCGACGGCGACCACCGCCGGGTGCTGGCGGTGCTGCGCTTCCTGTCCTCGGCGTGAGGAAGCCATGAGGGCGCCGAACCACCGCGCGATCTTCGGCAGCGACGCCCGCGCTGGTCCCCGGAAGTGACGTCAGCGGCCTCAGGACCAACCGGCGCCGACGAAGTCGACGTCCTCGGTCTCGACGATCCCGGCCGTGCGTCCCGGTGCCGTCTGGTAGCTCCAGTACAGGTTGGTGTGGGCGATGACCTGGTCCGGCGGCGGGGCGCCCCAGGCCGTCGTGTCCGTCGTGGTGTGGGCGTCGCCGACCAGGATCGTGTCGTATCCCCGGACGTGCGCGCCGTGCAGTGTCGAGCGGACGCACGCGTCGGTCGACGCCCCGGTCACGACGAGCCGGCCGACCCCGAGATCCGACAGCACGGTCTCGAGGGTGGTGTCCTCGAAGGAGTCGCCGTAGTTCTTGTGGACGAGCGGTTCGCCCTCACGCGGCGTCAGCTCGGGGACGATCCGCCAACCGTCGCTGTCCCTCACCAGTTCCTCGTCGGCGTGCTGGACCCATACGACGGGGACCTCCTCCCGCCTGGCCCGCTCGACCAGGGCGGCGATGTTCGCGACGACCATGTCGCGCTCGTGGGCCTTGTGGACGACGTCCTTCTGCACGTCGACGACGAGAAGCGCGGTGCTGGGCCGGTCCTGGAGTGTGGTCATCGGTTCCCCCTTGCGCATACCGGTGCTGTCCGCGCTCACCCTAGACCGGGCCACTGACAACGAAGGCGGTCCGCGGCCGATGTCCGGGGCACGAGCCCCCGCCGGGACGGCGCGGGCACGCCGGGCGTCCGGCCGTCCCGCGACGTCAGCTCGGCACCCGCTCCTTCTCGCCGAGCGCCGGCTCACCGGCGACCGCGACGGCCGACGTCACCCGCGTCCGGGGGCCCTGCAGCGCATACGTCAGCGCGAAACCCGTGCCGACGACCACCGCGCCGCCCACCGCGTCCAGCACCCAGTGGTTGCCGGTGGCGACGATGGCCGAGACCGTGCACAGGGGGTGGAGGACGCCCAGGGCCTTCATCCGCCACTTCGGGGCGACGACCGCGATGACCACGCCGCACCACAGCGACCAGCCGAAGTGCAGGGACGGCATCGCGGCGTACTGGTTGGTCAGCGCCGTCAGGGTGCCGTAGTCCGGCTGGGAGAAGTCCTGGACGCCGTGGACCGTGTCGATGATGCCGAGGGTCGGCATCAGGCGGGGCGGGGCCAGGGGGTAGAGCCAGAAGCCGACGAGGGCGAGGAGGGTGGCGAAGCCGAGGGCCGAGCGGGCCCAGCGGTAGTCGACCGGGCGGCGCCAGTACAGGACGCCGAGGACGGTCAGCGGGACGACGAAGTGGAAGGACTCGTAGTAGAAGTCGAAGAAGTTCCGCAGCCAGTCGATCTTCACCACGGCGTGGTTGACCGCGTGCTCGATGTCGATGTGCAGGAAGCGCTCGAGGGAGAGGATCTCGTGGCCGTGCTGCTCGGCGCGGGCCCGGCCGCCGGAGATGGTGCCGCCCGTCGCCGCGAGGCGGACCTGCTGGTAGGCGGCGTAGGTGACGCGTATGAGGAGCAGTTCGAGGAGCAGGTTCGGGCGGGTGAGGACCCGGCGTGCGAAGGGGAGCAGGGGGACCCTGCGGAAGCGGGCCGTGACCGGCGGCGCGTACCGGGTGGGGACGGGCGAGGCGTAGTGCTCCGAGCCGCGGGTCAGGAACGGCACGGCCGTCGCGGCGGCGAGCGCGGCCAGCAGGACGGTGTTGTCGCGCAGCGGGTCCAGGGACGCCATGTTCGGCAGCAGCATCTTCGTCGGCAGGGTCATGACGAGGATGACGGCGACCGGCCAGACGTACCGGTCGGAGGCGCGGCGGCCGACCCGGCCGACGACGGCGAGGAGCACCCACAGCAGCTGGTGCTGCCAGGTGGTGGGCGACACGGCTGTCGCGGCGCAGCCGGTGATCGCGACGGCGAGCAGGAGCTGGCCGTCGCGGGCGTAGCGCACCGCCCGGCGCAGCCCGAGCACGGCGACCGCCGTGCCCAGCAGCAGGAACAGGCCTGTCTCCGGCGGGCCGGTCAGGCCGAACCGGAGCAGGGCGCCGTGCAGGGACTGGTTGGCCAGGGCGTCGGCGGGTCCGCCGAGACCCACGCCCGCCATGTGGTGCACCCAGTAGGTGAAGGAGTCGTGCGGCATCGCGGCCCAGGCGAGCACGGTGCACCCGGCGAACGTGACGGCGGCGGAGACGGCGGCCTGCCGGCGCCGGGTGAACCACAGCAGGGGCGCGAAGAGGAGCACCGTGGGCTGGAGCGCGGCCGCGAGGCCGACCAGCGCGCCGCCGGCCCGCTGCCCGCGCACGGCGAGGCAGCCGAGCAGGACGAGCAGGACCGGGATGACACTGGTCTGACCGAGCCAGAGCGTGTTGCGTACCGGCAGCGACAGCATGAGCAGGCTGATCGCGACGGGCGCGGCCAGAAGGGAGGCGCGGCGGCCGACCGGCTCGGGCAGGGCGCGGGCGGCGACCAGCCCGAGGGCGACCACGAGCAGCAGCGTGCCGAAGGTCCATCCCCAGCCGAGGGCCTGCTCGGCGGCCCTGGTCAGCGGCTTGAGCACGAGGCCGGCGAACGGGGTGCCGGTGAACTGCGTCGACTCGTACAGCGACCCCTTGACGTGCAGGACGCCGTTCGGTCCCACCCAGGTCTCCAGGTCGGAGAGCCGGCTGTCGCGCGGAGTGGTGAGGACGGCGGCCACCTGCCGTACCGCGAGGATCCCGGCGATCAGCCACAGGCCCAGGCGGGTCGCGTACAGACGCGCGGTGGTCGGATCCGCCGCCGCTCCGAACGCCGCCGCCGGTCCCCCACCGCGCTCCGCATTCGCCACGCCCCCTCGGCCTCCCACCCCGTACGTCCCGCGCTCGTCCCGCGCTCGTCCCGCGCCGGGAACCCCTTCGCCGGCTCGGGGAGGCTTCACACCTCCCCCGGAGAGGGACGCGGCAACCCCCGATTCACCTGTCGTCCGCTCACCTTTTGTCAGGATGACGATAGTGCGCGAACGGTTCGGTTCCCCAGCCGGGGCGCGAGAAGGATCACAGCGTGGAGGCGGACATCACGGTCCGTGCAGGGACTAAGTGCCTGCACAGCGAACATTTAGGTGCAGCGCGCATCGAAGTGCGTACGGTGCGTAAGGGACACCGGCGGTCGTATGGTCGATTTTCGGCCTGCCCCGGTAGGCCGCTTTCGGCCCTCGCGTCAGCGCCGCCGCCCGGGCCGGGTTCCTGTCCCCGTCGAAAGGCAGGCGAGCGAAGCCTTGTCAGCTGTCACCGTCACCGCACCCCGGGCCGTCTCCCTCACCAAGAGCCGCCACACCACCGTCACCGACCCGGCACTCGTCCGGCGCGCCGTGAAGGCCGCCGCGCTGGGCAACGCCATGGAGTGGTTCGACTTCGGTGTCTACAGCTACATCGCGGTGACGCTGGGCAAGGTCTTCTTCCCCTCCGGCAACCCGACGGCGCAGCTGCTGTCCACGTTCGGCGCCTTCGCCGCGGCCTTCCTGGTCCGCCCGCTCGGCGGCATGGTCTTCGGTCCGCTGGGCGACCGCATCGGCCGGCAGAAGGTGCTGGCCTTCACGATGATCATGATGGCCATCGGCACCTTCGCGATCGGCCTGATCCCGTCCTACGCGACGATCGGCGTCGGGGCGCCGCTGCTGCTGCTCGTGGCCCGGCTGGTGCAGGGCTTCTCCACCGGCGGCGAGTACGCGGGCGCGTCCACCTTCATCGCCGAGTTCGCCCCGGACAAGCGGCGCGGCTTCCTCGGCAGCTGGCTGGAGTTCGGCACGCTGGCGGGTTACGTCGGCGGCGCGGGCCTGGTCACCCTGATGACGGCTCTGCTGTCCTCGGACCAGATGACCTCCTGGGGCTGGCGGATCCCGTTCCTGGTCGCGGGCCCGATGGGCATCATCGGCCTGTACCTGCGGATGCGCCTGGAGGAGACCCCGGCGTTCGCGGCGGAGTGCGAGAAGGCCGAGTCGAACCGCCGCAAGGTGCCGCTGCGCGAGATGATCGCGGGCCAGTGGAAGGCGCTGCTGCTGTGCGTGGGCCTGGTGCTGGTCTTCAACGTCACCGACTACATGCTGCTGTCGTACATGCCGAGCTACCTGACCAGCGTGCTCAAGTACGACGAGACGCACGGCCTGCTCGTCGTGCTGGCCGTGATGGCCCTGATGATGATCGTCCAGCCGTTCGCGGGCGCGCTGACCGACCGGGTCGGCCGCCGTCCGGTGATCGCCGCCGGCTGCGCGGGCTTCCTGTTCCTGTCCGTCCCGGCGCTGCTGCTGATCCGCCAGGGCAGCCTGGCGGCGGTGGGCCTGGGCATGGCCGCGCTGGGACTGCTCCTGGTCTGCTTCACGGCCGCGATGCCGTCCGCGCTGCCGGCGCTGTTCCCGACCCGGGTCCGCTACGGCTCGCTGTCGATCGGCTTCAACGTCTCCGTGTCGCTGTTCGGCGGGACGACCCCGCTGGTGGTCACCGCCCTGATCGGCGCGACCGGCAACCTGATGATGCCCGCCTACTACATGATGGCGGCCTCGCTGATCGGCGGCGCGGCGGTCTGGTTCATGGCGGAGTCGGCGGGCCGGCCGCTACCGGGCTCGGCCCCGTCGGTGGAGGCGTGAGCCCGACCCCGGACCAACGGGCCGCCCCCGAACGACTGACATTGCCTGACAGCGCCATCGCACCCGGCTATATTCGTTAGCCCGGCTAGTTAGAGAATCTAACTAGACATACGAAAGGCCTGGTGCATGAGCGACTCGCAGCTGTGGGACGACGTGGACTCCTACTTCACCACTCTGCTCTCTCCGGAGGACGAACCCCTTCAGGCCGCGGTGCGCGACAGCGACGCGGAGGGGCTGCCGCACATCAACGTCACCGCGAACCAGGGCAAGCTGCTGCACCTCCTCGCCCAGGTCCAGGGCGCCCGCGCCATCCTGGAGATCGGCACCCTCGGCGGCTACAGCACCATCTGGCTGGCCCGCGCGCTGCCCGCCGACGGACGGCTGATCTCCCTCGAGTACGCGGCGCACCACGCCGACGTGGCCCGCCGCAACATCGCGCGCGCCGGTCTGGACCGGGTCGCCGAGGTGCGGGTGGGTCCGGCCCTGGAGTCGCTTCCCCAGCTCGCCGACGAGAACCCGCCGCCCTTCGACCTGGTCTTCATCGACGCCGACAAGGCCAACAACCGGCACTACGTGGAGTGGGCCCTGCGCCTGACCCGCGCCGGCAGCCTGATCGTCCTGGACAACGTCGTACGCGGCGGCCACGTCACCGACCCCACCAGCACCGACCCGAGCGTGCTCGGCACCCGGGCCGCGCTGGAACTCATCGCCGAGCACCCCAGGCTGGAGGGCACGGCGATCCAGACGGTCGGCAGCAAGGGCCACGACGGCTTCGCGTTGGTGCGGGTCCTGGAGTGACCGTCCGGGGCCGCCCCTACGCCGCCACCCGGCGGTGCTCAAACCTCGTGGAAGAACCCGACGTTGACACTGCGCGGACTCGTACGGTCCTGCACGACGATCTCGCCGGAGCCGCCCCGGGGCAGCGCGGCGGTACCGCCGTAGGCGAGCGGCTGGGTGTGCTCACCGACGGTCAGCCGGACCTCGGAGGACGGCTCCGGCTGGGAGCCGGGCCGCCAGGTGACCTGCCAGGTGCCGTCGGCCCCGCACTCGAATTCCAGGTGGACCCGGGAGACGAACAGCCAGTCGTCCGGCGTCACCAGGCGGCACACGGCCGGGTCCCGGCCCACCCGCAGCGCGGCACCCGGCTCGCTGGGAGCGTCGGCCATGACCATCCCGGCCGTGGCGCCCGCGTCCGTCCCGGAGACGGAGGCCATGGTCAGTTCGAGCACGTGGGTTCCCCCTGTGGCGTCCTTCGAGCGGTGGCCGGATTGCCGAGCCGCCGCCGCATGATAAAACGCCCGGCCCGGCCGCGTCCGGCACAATGGACCCATGACCGAGCGCAAACCACCCGGGGTTCCGTTCGAGTCCTGGGCCGACCAGCAGATCCGCGACGCGCAGGGACGCGGAGAGTTCGACCGTCTGCCGGGCGCGGGCAAGCCGTTGCCGGACGACATGACGTACGACGAGCTGTGGTGGGTCAAGCGAAAGATGGCCCGCGAGGGCCTGTCCTACCTGCCGCCGTCGCTCGCCCTGCGCAAGCAGGCCGAGGACGCGCTCGCGGCGGCCCTCGCCGCCCCCTCGGAACGGGTCGTCCGCGCCGTCATCGCGGACATCAACACCAAGATCCTCGACATGATGCTGAAGCCGCCGCCCGGACCCCCGCTGGGCCTGAAGCGGTACGACGTCGAGGAGGTCCTCCAGGAGTGGCACAGGCGGCGGGAGACGGCCTAGGTCCTGTCGTCAAACTCCCGTCGTCCGCCCGAAGGGCGGGCCTCGCGGCGTCAGGTGCGTGCTCTGGGGGTCCCCCCTGCTCGAAGAGCTTGGGGGAGTGCCGGGCCCTGGCCCTCGTACTGGATGTACTTGGGTCAGGGCCCGGTGCGGCGAGTGGGGGT
>NZ_JBQRUW010000083.1:0-26252 GCF_052663305.1 Streptomyces cyslabdanicus | reverse complement strand
GGGGGAGTGCCGGGCCCTGGCCCTCGTACTGGATGTACTTGGGTCAGGGCCCGGTGCGGCGAGTGGGGGTCCCCCCTGCTCGAAGAGCTTGGGGGAGCGTGCATGGCGTCGCGAGGCAGACGGGAGTTTGACGACAGGGCCTAGGGCCAGGCGACGTCTGCCCCGCCGCGGCACTGGTAGTGCCGACCGGTACGCGCTTTAACCGGTTGTGCCCGGCGCCCTCCGCGTCCCCACAATGTCGGTTGTGACATGGACCATCGCCCCGGAACCCTTCGACTCCCCTGCGGCCGCCCAGCTGTGGCGCGCGTACTACACGGAGGTCAGCGACCGCTGGTACCTGCTGTACGAGGGGCACCGCACCGACCCCGACGAGCTGGAGCGGGAGATCGCCGCCCGCACCGGCGCCGAACTCGCCCCGCCCACGGGACAGTTGCTGCTCGCCCGGTACGACGGCACCCCGGCCGGCACCGCGGGCGTACGGCTGCTGGACGCGGAGCGGGCCGAACTCACCCGGGTGTTCCTGTGCGAGGGGGTGCGGGGCAAGGGCGGCGCCGCCCGCCTGGTCACCGCGGCCGAGGACGCCGCCCGCGCGCTCGGCGCCCGGCGGATGATCCTGGACACCCGCAGCGACCTCGTGGAGGCCCGCGCCCTGTACGCCCGGCTCGGCTACCAGGAGACCGACCGGCACAACGACGACCCGTACGCGGAGCACTGGTTCGGCAAAACCCTCGCCTGAGGACCGGGCCAGACGGGTCGCTCAGTCGGGTCGCTCAGGGCAGACGGGTCGTTCACGGCAGACGGGGCACCGAGCGCCCGTCGTGCGGCCGTTCGGAGTCGGACCCGCACAGCTCCCCCGTCAACTCCTTCACGAGTTGCCCGAGGTCCGTCGGCCGGTCCGGCCCCCACCAGTCGCCGAGCAGCCCGGCGAGCGACTCCTCCCGGGCGTGCGCCAGACGCTCGGCGGCCTCCAGGCCCGCCTCGGTCAGGACGAGGTCCACACCGCGGCGCTCACCCAGATGCCGCTCCTCGACCTGGCGGGTGGCCCCGATGATCACGCCCAGCGGGACGCTGCTGCGCTCGGCCAGCAGGGCGGGCTCCGCCCAGCCGTACTTCCTCGTCCGCAGCACCAGCCAGCTCGCCGCGGGGTCGAGGTCGTAGCCCGCCCGCACGGTGATCTCCCGGTAGATCTCGCGCCGCCCCTCGCGGGTGCCCAGCACGGACAGCGCCCGGCACACCTCGTCGTAGGAGGACCGCTCGACGGGGTTCGTCGCGTACGTCTCCGAGACGTCGGGGGCCGTGACCGAGCCGCGCAGCCGGTCCTCCTTCAGGAACCAGGCCAGCACGAAGCCGAGGAGGGCGACGGGAGCGGCGTAGAGGAAGACGTCGGTGATCGCGGACGCGTACGCGTGCAGCGCTCCCGGGCGCAGCGCGGCCGGCAGGGCCGCGATGCCGCGCGGATCGGACTTCAGCGTGCTCGCCGACACCCCTGGCGGCAGTGGCACGCCGGTGAAGGCGGCGGCCAGTTTCTCGCCGAGGCGGCCGGCGAAGACCGTGCCGAAGATGGCCACGCCGAAGGAGGCGCCGATGGAGCGGAAGAAGGTGGCGCCGGAGGTGGCGACGCCCAGGTCCGCGTAGCTGACGGCGTTCTGCACGATCAGGACGAGCACCTGCATGACCAGGCCGAGTCCCACGCCGAAGACGAGGAAGCAGACGCTCATCACGGCCGTCGAGCTGTGCTCGTCGAGCTGGTGCAGCAGGAGCAGGCCGATCGCGGTGACGCCGGTGCCCACGACGGGGAACACCTTCCAGCGGCCGGTGCGGCTGACGATCTGCCCGGAACCGGTGGAGGCCGACAGCATGCCCACCACCATCGGCAGCATGTGCACACCGGACAGCGTCGGCGAGATGCCCCGCACGACCTGGAGGAACGTCGGCAGGTAGGTCATGGCGCCGAACATGGCGAAGCCGACGATGAAGCTGATGACCGCCGAGAGGGAGAACGTGCGGATGCGGAACAGCTTCAGCGGCAGCACCGGCTCGGCCGCCCTCCGCTCCACGGCCAGGAAGACGAGGACGAGCCCGACGCCCACCACCGCCAGGCCGATGATCTGCGGCGAACCCCAGCCCCAGGTGGTGCCGCCGAGCGAGGCGACCAGCACCAGGCAGGTGGCGACCGAGGCGATGAGGAAGGTGCCGAGGTAGTCGATGACGTGCCGCTGCGACCGGTGCGGGGTGCGCAGGGCGGCCGCGATCACGGCGAGGGCGACCACGCCGAGGGGCAGGTTGACGTAGAACACCCAGCGCCAGCTCAGGTGCTGGGTGAACAGCCCGCCGAGCAGCGGCCCGAGCACGCTGGTCGTGCCGAACACCGCGCCGAACAGGCCCTGGTAGCGGCCGCGTTCGCGGGGTGCGACGACATCGCCGACGATCGCCGTCGACAACACCATCAGCCCGCCGCCGCCCAGGCCCTGCAAGGCCCGGAACCCGATCAGCTCGGGCATGTTCCGCGCCATGCCGCACAGCGCGGAACCGACCAGGAAGATCACGATCGCGGTCTGGAAGAGCTTCTTGCGCCCGTACTGGTCGCCGAGCTTGCCCCACAGTGGAGTCGCGGCGGTCGACGCCAGCAGATACGCCGTGACCACCCAGGACAGGTGCTCCAGGCCGCCGAGGTCGCTGACGATGGTGGGCAGCGCGGTCGCCACGATGGTCTGGTCGAGCGCGGCCAGCAGCATGCCGAGGAGCAGCGCCCCGATCGAGACGAGAACGTTGCCCTGCACCGGCACGGGCGGAGCGGCGGGGTCGGCGGGCGGAGCGGCCGGGTCGCCGGGCGAGGGCGGCGGGGTCCCGGGTGGGGGCGGCGGGGCCTGCGGGGGCTGTGGGGGCCTCGGCGGCTGCGGCGAGGGCGGGAACGGCGAGGTCTGGGGGGACTGCGAGGTCTGCGGGCGTTGCGGGGGCCGCGGAGGTTGCGGGGGCCGCGGGGGTTGCGGGGGCCGCTCGGGCCGCGACGACTGCTCGGGCTGCGGCGGCCGCGGGGGCCGCATGGGCTCCGGGGACGCGGGCATGGCCGACGACGGCCGGTCGTCGACCGGGACGTCGTCCGGGACGTCGCCCGTCGTCCCGGTCATGCCGGTCCTGCCGTGCCCATCGCCGGCCATGGAGTCCTCCCGACGCTCTCGTGACATCTCCCATCGTCATCGGTGTGTCCGGTTATGGCCTGTTGAGTCCTTCCGGACGCCGCCATTCCGGGGGCCCTTCAGGGAGAAGGTGTGGGGAGGATCTGCATAATCCTTGGAGTTCGCCATGGGAGGGGACCGACGCGTGGAAGAGCGGAAGGGGCACGTCTGCCCCGAATGCGGGGTGCCCGGGGGCACGGACAACACCCCGTCCTGCGCCTGCGGAAGCCGGGCGTCCGACGCTCTCCGCGACGCCCGAACGGCCGAGGCCGCGGCGGCGGAGGACTTCACTCCACTGCGGATACGGCCGTACGTGGACATCGGGGAGACGTCGGCACCCGGGAGCGCGGCGGCGGGGGATTCCTCGGCAGGGAGTGCCCCGGCGGGCGGCGCCCCGTCGGGAGGCAGCCCGGCAGGGGACGGCGTCCCGGCGCAGGACGGTGGAGTCGTGGGGACCGGCGGGGTCGCCGGGGCGAACGAAGCCGCTGAGGCCGCCGGCGCAGCCTCTGGAGTCAACGGGGCCGCCGAAGCCGCCCGGGCCGCAGCAGCCACTGGGGCAGCCGGAGCCGCCACGGCCACCAACGTCGGCGGGACCCACGGATCCACCCGGACCCCCGGAGCCGCCGGGGCCGGCGGAACCACCGCGACCAGCGGGACCCCCGGCACCGCGGCCGCCGGAGCGACCGCCGGCGGCGCGACCCCCGCAGCCACCCCGACCGCACCCGCCACCGGAACCACCACCGCCGGCGGGGAGGAGCTACGGCCCCCCTCCCCCGCGGAGTCCACGATGGCACTGCGGGCCCTCCCGCCGGAGGCCACGCCGTCGCTACGGGGCGCCCCCGCCGAGTCCTCGACGGAACGGCAGGACACCCCCACCCAGCCCACGCAGACGCAGACGCAGCACGGCACCCCCACCCAGCCCCCGCCGGCGCAGCACGGCACCCCCGCCGAGTCCCCGCCGGCGCAGCACGGCACCCCCGCCGAGTCCCCGCCGGCGCAGCACGGCACCCCCGCCGAGTCCCCGCCGGCGCAGCACGGCACCCCCGCCGAGTCCCCGCCGGCGCAGCACGGCACCCCCGCCGAGTCCCCGCCGGCGCAGCACGGCACCCCCGCCGAGTCCCCGCCGGCGCAGCACGGCACCCCCGCCGAGTCCCCGCCGGCGCAGCACGGCACCCCCGCCGAGTCCACGATGGCGCTGCGCGCCATTCCCGCACAGCCGCCGACCCGGACCACCCCACCCGGCCTGTTCGCGCCGCCGTCGGGTGAACCGAGCGCGGCCGACGTGAGCCTGTTCGACGCGGCGACGGAGCCGGACCCGGCTACCGCCCCCGGGTCGGCCGCCGGCGCCGAAGGTCCCGGGCGCCCCGAGGGCCCGGCGGGCGGCCGGCACCGCGGCAGGCGGGCCCGCCCCGTCGTCCTGCTCGCCGCGTGCGCGGTCGTGGTCACGATCGTGGTGGGGGCCGGGTTCGCGAGCGGGCTGTTCTCCTACCAGTCGCCGGAACGGGACCACGCCTCCCGTCAGGTACGGGAGAGCGTGCCGGACGCACGGGTGGAGACACCCACGGCGTCCGCGCCGACGGACGCCGCACCGTCGTACGCGCCGTCGGCCCCGGCGACGGCGAGCGAGTCGCCGTCGCCCGACGCGAACACCTCGCCGTCGGCGTCGGAGACGGCGGAGCCGTCGGCGTCCGGATCGCAGGCGGAGAACGCCCCCGGCCCGAGTTCGGCGCCGCCCGGGCCGACGAAGACCGCGACGACCATGCGCACCGGCGCACCGGCGGCCCCCGCCCCGGTGCTGCGCATCGGCGACCAGGGCTCCGAGGTGACCGAACTCCAGCTGAGGCTCGGCCAGTTGTCCCTCTTTCCGGGGAAGGCGAACGGCGACTTCAACCGCCGGCTGGAGAAGTCCGTGCGCGCGTACCAGTGGGCCCGCGGCATCCGCGCCGACGAACCCGGGGTGTACGGACCGGCGACGAGGGCGAGTCTGGAGTCGGAGACGACGGCGCCCTGAGCCGGGGAGCGTCCCGGCGCGGCCACTACCCCATGTGCAGCCGGACGCTCCCGTCGCCCACGGCCTCGACCCGCACCCGGGTCAGGTCGGGCACGACCGCGTCCGGCTGGTGGAACCCGGCCCGCGGGCCGACGCCGACCACCCGCATGCCCGCGGCGCGGCCCGCCGCGATCCCCGCTCCGGAGTCCTCGAAGACGACGCAGTCGGCGGGCGCGACGCCCAGTTCGGCGGCACCCTTCAGAAAGCCCTCGGGGTCGGGCTTGCTCGCCCCGACGGACTCGGCGGTGACGCGCACGTCGGGCAGGGGCAGGCCGGCGGCGGCCATCCGGGCCGTGGACAGGGCCACGTCGGCCGAGGTCACGAGCGCGTGCGGCACCTCGCGCAGCCCTGCGAGGAACTCCGCGGCCCCGGGGACCGGGATCACGCCGTCCATGTCCGAGGTCTCCTCGGCGAGCATGCGCGCGTTCTCGGCGAGGTTGCGCTCCACGGGCCGGTCCGGCAGCAGCAGCGCCATCGAGGCGTGCCCCTGACGACCGTGGACGACCTTCATCACCTCGTCACCGTCCAGCCCGTGGCGGTCGGCCCAGCGACGCCAGATCCGCTCGACGACGGCGTCGGAATTGACGAGGGTGCCGTCCATGTCCAGCAGGAGGGCGCGGGCGGTGAACACGGCGGTGGCCGTCATCGATGACTCCAAGACACGGCGAAGGGGGCATGGGACCACGCCTCCCCGAAGAAACAAGGCGGCCCCGTCCACCGGTCAGGGGAAGCGGACGGGAGCCACTTTGTTTCCCCACGGTACAAAACATCCCGGCATCCCGCCACCACACCTCCGTCACCGAAACGGGCGGGCGGGCGGGTAGGAAACGCAGGGGCACCGCCCGCTACGCCACCGCCTCCCACAGGCTCCACGCCCCCAGCCCCGCCATCAACAACGCCGCCACCTTCGTGATCAACGCCAGCGGCACCCGCCGCATCAACGCCTTGCCCCCCACGATCCCGAGCCCCGCCACCGCCCAGAGCGCCAGCACCGCCCCCAGCCCCACCGACAGCGGATCGTCGTAACGGGCGGCGAGGTTCGCCGTCATGATCTGCGTGAGGTCACCGAACTCCGCGACCAGGATGAGCATGAACCCCGTCCCCGCGACCTTCCAGAAGGACTGGTCCTCGGGCCGCCGGACCTCTTCCTCGCCGTCGTCCCTCTTCAGCAGCAGCATGGCCGCGCCCCCGAGGAACAGCACGCCGGTCAGCGCGTGCACGATCCGCTGCGGCAGAAGCGTCAGCACACTGCCGGCCGCCACGGCCAGCACGACGTGCAGCAGAAACGCGGCGGCGACGCCGGCGAAGACGTACGAGGCCCGGTAACGCGTACCGAGGACGAGCCCCGCGAGCGCCGTCTTGTCCGGCAGCTCCGCGAGGAAGACGACGCCGAAGACGAGCGCCAGGACGCTGAAGGTGATCACTGTTCCTCAATCGGTCGGGGCCACCCCGCCGAGAGTGCTGCGACTGATGCGACAAGACGCCTCGGCAGGGCAGCACACGGGTCCACCCCTGCCGTAGGGCACGGGCGTGCACTGCTCACCGAAGGTCTCGCTGGCCGGCCTCGCTCACGAGGCCCGCCTCCGGGCGCCGGCTCAGCCGAGCTGAGCAGTATGTCGACGGTCCGGCGAAGAGCTACTCCCCTTCCGCGCCGCCCATCGTACGCGACCGCCGGCGCGACCCGGCCGGCGCCGAGATCCACATCACAGCGAGCAGCGAGTCCCGTCGCACCCCTTGCCGTGTCATGCACACGTCACTAACTTCTCACCGCACACTCACCTGCTCGCAACGCTGCGCGGCGAGCATTCCCTCGCCTCCCCCCCACTCACCCCCAACGCCCCACACCCCCCAAGGGAGTTCGCATGTCCCGCAGGTTCAAGCTCTACGCGCGTCAACGACTCAGCATAGTCGCGGCGATCACCGGACTCATCGCCGCCATAGGCCTGTTGAACGGCCCGGCCGCCTCCGCGGCCCTCCCCACCCCGGTCACCGCCGCCACCGCGCGCACCTACCTCGCCTCGCTCACCGTCGCGACGCCGAACCACACCGGCTACGACCGCAACCTCTTCCCGCACTGGATCACCATCAGCGGCAAGTGCGACACCCGCAAGACGGTCCTCATGCGGGACGGCTCGAACGTCGTCACCGACGCCAACTGCGCCGCCACCAGCGGCAACTGGACCTCCGCGTACGACGGCGTCACCACCACCGTCTCCTCCAGCTTCGACATCGACCACCTCGTCCCGCTCTCCGAGGCCTGGGACTCCGGCGCGAGCAAGTGGACCACCGCCCAGCGCCAGGCGTTCGCCAACGACCTGACCCGCCCTCAGCTGATCGCGGTGTCGGCCAGCTCCAACCGGTCCAAGGGCGACAAGGACCCGGCGCAGTGGATGCCGACCCAGACGTCGTACCGCTGCACCTACGTCCGCGCCTGGGTGCAGGTGAAGTACTACTACAACCTCTCCGTCGACACGGCCGAGAAGACCGCGCTCCAGAACTACCTCGCCGCCTGCTGATCCCCCGGGCCCTCCCCACCGTCCTCAGTCGCCCCGTACGCCCCGTACGGGGCGACTGAGGACGACCGGACCGACGCGGGCCTCGATAACCGCATGAGCCCCCGATGAAACTTCTGTCACACTTCCGGCGTACGCTGTATGGCTGTGCACAGGCCGCTCCTGCCGCTCCCGCGCGACACCGCGGCACGGTCCGCGGTCCACGGGGGTGACGGGGGGAGTTCTCGGTGCTGGAGAGTGTGGCGAGGGTGGGGGCACTCACCGGCACTCCATGGATCTACGTCATGGTGGCCGCGTCCGTGTTGCTGGACGTGTTCCTGCCCGTGCTGCCCAGCGGCGTGCTGATAGTGACGGCCGCCACGGCGGCGGCCGCGGGCACCGGCGCGGCGACCGGGCGCGTCCCGCAGAACGTGCCCGACATCCTGGCCCTGACCCTGTGCGCGGCGACGGCGTCCGTACTGGGCGACCTCGTCGCCTACCGCCTGGCCCGGCACGGCGGCGAGCGCCTGGACCGCGCGATCTCCCGCTCCCGGCGGCTGAGCAAGGCGCAGGAACGGCTCGGCGTGGCCCTGTCCCGCGGCGGCGGCGCGCTGGTGGTCCTCGCCCGCTTCGCCCCGGCCGGCCGCTCGGTGGTCTCCTTCAGCGCCGGCGCGACCCACCGCCGGGTCCGCGAGTTCCTGCCCTGGTCCGCGCTGGCCGGCCTGTCCTGGGCCACCTACAGCGTGGCCCTCGGCTACTTCGGCACCCGCTGGCTGGGCGCCGCCTGGCTGGCGACCGGCGTGTCGGTGGCGGCGCTCTTCGCGGCGGGCGCGGGAGCGGCGTACCTGATGCGGCGGCCACCGAAGCCGGCGGAGGCGTCGTAGGAGAGCCCGCCGGCAGACACCACAGCCGCCGCTCACCTTCCCCCAACCGAGCCACCCGGGCGCCACCCGGCCTCCGCTCAGCCACCCGGCCGCCCGGCCACCTGTCCCCCGCCGCCCAGTCCCCCAGGCGCCGCCGGGCCGTCACCCGGTCCTGCGCGCCGCCTGCCCCCGCACTTCCAGCCCTGCCAGCAACTCCTGCGTGGCCTGCGCGATCACGTCGACCGCCCGGTCGAAGACCTCCTGGTTGTGCGCGGCCGGCGCCCGGAACCCCGAGACCTTCCGCACGAACTGCAACGCGGCCGCCCTGATCTCCTCCTCGGTCGCCTCCTCGGGCAGGACGGGCGGGCGCAGTGTCTTGATGCTCCGGCACATGCCCCCAGTGTCAGCACGCCCCGCACCCGCCGCGCAAGCACCCCGCCGTACCGCCCCGAGACGGTACGGCGGCCCGATCGCGGCGACCCGCACGCCACCGCGCGGGTGCGGCATGCCGCCGACGGTCCCCCCGGAACGGACCGTGCCCTGACCCCGACATCCGCCGTTGCTCCTCAAGAGCCCTGCTCCAAAGCCGCCCCGCCCCCGCCCCCGGAGCGAACTCGAACACATGAACCCCCCACAGTGCGCTCGCCCCCTAAAATCGAACAGGCGTAGCATTGCCCCGTGGCTACGCCCTATGACTTCCCGAGTGACCTCCTCGCCGGTCAGGAGGAGCTGCACCAGGTCCGGGCCGAGCTGGCGGCCCTGCTCAAGCGGCTGCCCTGGTCGGTCGTGCCGCTGGACGGGTTCAGCGACGACAGCGGCTGGCGCAAGGTGGAACGGCCGGCCTCACCGGGTTGGACGCCCGACGAGCAGGCCGCCGTCGAAAAGCTCCGCCGCCGCGAACACGAACTCGCGGTGTTCGTCACCACCCACCGCTACTGGTCGGATCTTCCCGGCCCGGACGGCATCACCGCCCGCAGCCACCTGAAACACACCCACGAGCCCCCGGACGACGAGGACGACCCTCCGCCCCCGGCCACCTGAACCGCACCCCGCTCCCGGGAGTGCCGTGGGACGGCTCGGGCCGGGCAACGGGTTTGCCGGGCAGCTCTCCCGGCAAGGTAGGCTGTCGACTCGTCCGGGTGCGTAGCTCAGGGGTAGAGCGCCTGCCTTACAAGCAGGATGTCGGCGGTTCGAAACCGTCCGCGCCCACCGATTGCAATGCAGTGCACGGCCAGGGCCCAGGTCCACGGGTGACACCCGGAGACCTGGGCCTTCGTCGTGTCAAGGGAGCCGGTGCTGCGGGGGTTTACCCCACCCCCCGTGCGGTAGCCCGCCGGATTCTCCGGGGGTGGTGGTTCTTTCTACGGTTCTCACAGAGCCGTGGGGGCTCGTCGTCC
Source organism: Streptomyces cyslabdanicus (assembly GCF_052663305.1). Lineage (NCBI taxonomy): Bacteria > Bacillati > Actinomycetota > Actinomycetes > Kitasatosporales > Streptomycetaceae > Streptomyces > Streptomyces cyslabdanicus. The sequence continues at coordinate 16,274 of NZ_JBQRUW010000083.1, read as the reverse complement.
GTTGTCAGGGGGAGATCGTCATGTCCCGTTCCGCGTCCGCTCGTGTCGCCGCAGTCGCCGGTGTCGTCGTGGCTCTGGTCGCCACGGCCACGGCCTGCGGGGGCTCCGCCGAGGACGACACCAGCCCCGAGCGGCGCTCCTTCGCCCTGCACGGAAGCACCCTGACCGTCGACTCGGACGACTCGGCGCTGGAGATCGTCGCGGCCGGTTCGGCGAAGGCGGGGACCGTGGAGGTCACCCGCTGGTTCCGCGGGTCCGTACTGATCGGGGACGATCCGAGGGTGACCTGGTCCATGAAGGACGACCGGCTGGTCCTGCGGATGAAGTGCTCGGGGTTCGTAGCCGACTGCTCGGCGAAGCACCGGATCGAAGTGCCGCGCGGGATCGCCGTGCAGGTCGAGGACCGCGACGGCAGCGTGCGGGCGCGCGGGTTCCAGGACGCGCTCAGCATCCGTACCGGCGACGGGTCCGTGCACGTCACCGACTCGACCGGGCCCCTGGAGCTGCGCTCCGGCGACGGGTCCGTACGGGCGGAGGTCTCCTCGCGCCGGGTGCGGGCCACCACCGGCGACGGCTCGGTCCGCCTCGAGTTGGACGCCGTGCCGGACCGGGTGGAGGCCGGCTCCGGGGACGGCTCCATCAGCATGGTGCTGCCGCACGCCGCGTACCGGGTGACGACGAAGACCGACGACGGCTCGGTGGACGTCTCCGTGCCCCGGAACGACGCCAGCTCCCACGTGGTGTCCGCGACCACCGGCGACGGAAGGATCACAGTTCGTACGGTTGACTGACCGGCCCGTGTGTTCGTCCGCCGCGAATGGGAGAATGACCGCACGCATGGCGGACCACAGCACGGGAGAGGGACGTGACGGCGACACCGGCGACCCCCGCACAGCCGCATTCGCCGTATGCACGGCCCCGGCCTCGGAGCGCCTGTCCGGGCCCGGCGCGCAGCGCGCCCGCGCGTGACGTCCGTGACGTGCTCGTCCTGATGGGCCTGCCGGTGCTCGCCCTGCTCGCGCTGCCGGCCGCCTTCGCGGGCGGCGGCACCCGGCGCTGGTTCGGCGGTCGGGCCGAGACCCAGCGGGCCGAGGCGCAGGCCGCCAAGGACGCCGCCGCGGCCGCCTTCTACGAGCTGGACACCGCCCAGCGGGACCTGCGGATCTCGATCGAGACGATCACGGCCGTCGACGACTCCCCCGACGCCCGCCGCGCGATCGGTGAGTTCGAGGCGCTCGGCCGGCGTATCGACGAGGTCAGTCAGCGTTACATCCAGGCCGTCGACGCCCAGGACCTGGACCGCGACGACCTGGAGGCCTCCGTCGCCTCCCGGGCGCGCGTGGACCTGACCGCCGCCAAGGACGAACTGCTGGGCGTCAAACGGGAGCTGGACCGTTTCGGCAGTGGCCTCGGGCCGTTGCTCGGGAAGGCCGAGACCCAACTGGCCCGTGTGGCGCCCGCGGTGGAGCGCGCCCGGCAGGCCCTGAGTTCCGCCGCCGGCGCGCTGGACGACGCCCGCGGCTCCGGGCTCCGGGCGGACGACCTGGCCGCCCGGCTCGCGGCGCTCTCCCCCGAGCTGACCAGGCTCAACCAGGGCGCGGGGCAGCACGGCGTGCAGCCGACGCTGGAGCGCGCCGAGCGGGTGGCGCGGGAGGCGGAGGCGATCCGGGCGGAGGCGGTGCGGCTGCCGGAACAGGCCGCCGAGATCGATCACCGGCTGGTGTCGCTGCGCACCCGGGCGCAGGCGTTGAGTACGCGCGCCGGGCAGGTGGAGCCGGTGCTCAGCGAGCTGCGGCGGCGGTTCACGGCCGCCTGCTGGCAGGATCTGCAGCAGGTGCCGGATCAGGCCGCCGGGAATGTGCGGGAGGCGGAGGCGAAGCTCCGGGAGGCGCGGGCCGCGCGGGACGCCCAGCGCTGGCCGGAGGCGACCGCGCTGCTGTCGACGGTGCGGGCGCTGCTGAACACCACCGACGAGGCGGTGTCGGCCGCCGGGGACCGGCTGCGGCGGCTGAACGAGGTGCAGAAGGACCCGCAGGCGGAGATCGAGCGGACCCGGTTCGCGATCCGGGACGCGCAGCGGCTGGCGATGTCGGGCCGTACGACACCGGACCCGCGGCACGCCCGCCCGCTGGACGACTCGGTGGGCCGGCTGGAGCGGGCGGTGGCCACGCTGGAGGGCCGCCACCCCGACTACTGGCACTTCCTGACGGAGACCGAGGCGGTTCGGCAGACGGTGGCCGCTGTGGTGGCCGGGATCCGCGAGGAGCGGGGAGCCGGCCGCTGACGGCCCACTGCCCGCTGCCCGCTCGCCGGGGGGCACCAACCTGTTGTGCGGTGCCCCGCGCAGGAGCGGTGCCTCGGCGCGAGAGCGGTGCCCCCGCGCAGGAACCGGGCAGAAGTCCGGGACATGGGAACAGAAGGGTCGTGTGTCCGGTCACGCCCGTTAGTCTGAGCGTATGCCTCGCTACGAATACCGCTGCCGGAGCTGCGGCGACACCTTCGAACTGAGTCGTCCGATGGCGGAGTCGTCCGCCCCGGCGAGCTGCCCCGCCGGCCACGACGACACGGTCAAGCTGCTGTCCACGGTCGCGGTGGGCGGCTCGGCGGCCGCCCCGGCACCCGCGCCGCGATCGGGTTCGGGCGGCGGCGGGTGCTGCGGCGGAGGCTGCTGCGGCTGACGTTCCTACCGGGGCGCCCGGGCCGCCTCGAGGAACTCCCGCACGATCCGCTCCCCGGCGAGCACCCCGCGCTCGGGCAGGGCGGCGACACCGGGTGCCGTCCAGCCGGTGTCGGCCAGTTCACCGTGTCCGGGCCGCCAGCCGCGGTCCACGGCGTGCAGCAGGTCGGCGTCCAGCAGCGAGTCGCCGGCGCCGAGGACGAGGTCGGCGCCGGTGCGGCGGCCGACCTCGCGGACGGCGGCGCTCTTGGTCAGCGGCTTGGGTACGGCGTAGAGCTTGCGGCCCTGGAGGGAGACCGTCCAGCCGCGGTCGGCCGCCCACGCGGCCAGCTCCTCGACCCAGTCCTCGGGCAGCAGTGCGCGCTCCACCACGAGGTAGGCGAACAGGTCCTCGGCGGCGCGGTGCTTGTGCACCCAGGCCGGGTCGGCGGTGCGCAGCAGGTGCTCCTGGACCTGAGCGAGCGGCGCGCACTCGTCGGCCAGCCGCCCGACCACGTGCCGGTGCCAGTCGTCGTCCGGCAGGCCGTCCACCAGCAGGTGGCCGCCGTTGGCGCAGACGGCGTACGTCGAGGCCGGGCCCGGCAGGTTGACGCGCAGGTACTGCTCGCGGGTGCGGGTCGTGGCGGGCACGAACAGTGCGGTGCCGGCGAGTTCGGTGAGCAGGTGGGCGGCCGTCTCGGTCAGGTACGACAACGGCCTGCTCTCGTACACCTCCACGCACAGCAGCCTGGGCGCCCGCACGTCGGGCATGGTCAGTGCCAGGGCGGCGGAGGAGTAGATGAGCGTACGGTCGAGATCGCTCGCCACCAGGACCGGCATCAGTGGGTCACCGCCCTGCCGTCGGCGCCGGTCGCGCCGCGCGTGTACCGGGGGTGGATCAACCCCACGCAGCTGTACGGCAGTTCGTCGATCTCCTCGATGGGGACCCCGCGCTGTTCGGCCAGCAGCCGTACGTGGTCCAGGTCGGCGCCGGCGCCGGCCCGCGCCAGGATCCGCCACGGCACCCGGCGCAGCAGCACGCGGGTGGTCTCGCCGACGCCGGGCTTGACCAGGTTGACGTCGTGGATGCCGTACTCCTCGCTGATGCGCTCGACGGCCGCCCAGCCCTCCCAGGTGGGGGTGCGCTCGGTGGACAGGAGTTCCTTGGCGGCCAACTCGACGCCGTCCGCGACCTCGGGGAAGTACTGGGAGACGGCGTCGAGGAAGACGTTCGACACGTCGGCGCCGGCCAGTTCGCGGTAGAACTTCGCGCCGTGGAAGTCGTGCGGGCCGACCAGGTCCGCGCGCAGCACGGTCCGCGAGATCAGCCCGGACACGGTGGAGTTGAGGCAGGCGGAGGGTATGAGGAAGTCCTCCCGGGTGCCGTAGGTCCGTACGCACGAGCCGGGGTCGGCCAGCACCGCGATCTCCGGGTCGAACCCGGTGACGCCTTCGCGCTCCTCGAACGTCCTGACCGCCTGGGCCAGTTCGCGGGTGATGGCGCCCTTGCCGGTCCAGCCGTCGACGAAGACGACGTCGCGGGGGTCGTGGTGGGCGGCGAGCCAGCGCAGCGCGTTGGTGTCGATGCCGCGGCCGCGCACGATGGACACGGCGTAGTGCGGCAGGTCCCGGCCGTGCCGGAACCGGGCCCAGCGGCGCATCAGTACGCCGACGGGGGTGCCGGCGCGGGCGAGTGAGACGAGCACGGGGCCGGAGCCGGTGCCGGGACCGGAGCCGGGGTTGTCCTCCGGCCCGGCGGGGTTCCTCCGGCGCAGGGGGAGTTCGGCGAGGATCGTCTCGGTGACCACGCCGACGGCCTGGGCGATGCGCGCGGCGGAGGCCGTCAGGGCGGCGTGGAACAGCTCCTGGTACTGCTCGCTGGGCTGGTACTCGACCGGCAGCGACTCGGCGTAGTGGGCGCCGCCGCTCTGGATCGCCTCTTCGCGCTCCTCCGTGGGTGCCTCCAGCGTCGCGTCCGAGAGGTCCTGGAGCAGCCAGCCGACCTCGTCGGGCGCGTACGAGGAGAAGGCGGGGCCGCGCAGTGGCTCGGGCAGCATCGGGGGCCTTTCGGGGGCGTGCGGGGGCACGGGGAGGTACGAGGGCACGACCGCGAGCAGGACGTGCGGGGTGTGCGCGGCGAGCCGGGCCAGCAGGCCGGTGGGCGCGTGCAGTTCGGGGGTGTCGGCGGCGGAGTCGACGACGGCGACCACGGCGTCGAAGCCGCCGCCCGCCACGTTGTAGGCGTAGCGCTCGCCGGGGCCGTCGGCCGGGTCGTCGTGCGCCGGGAAGACCAGCCGGGTGCGGATCGCGTACCCGGGGTCGTCCACGGCCAGGACGGGCGAGCGGGTGGTGGTGGAGTACCGCACCTCGGCGTCCACGACCTGCTCCACCTCCCGGGCCAGTCGCAGCGGCGCGTACATCAGCTCCTCGCAGCCGAGGACCAGTACCCGCCGCGCACCCCGGGGCAGCGCCTCGGCGATCCGGGCGGCCATGGCGGGCAGCGCCCGCTCCAGCCGGTCCCGGTGCACCGGCGTGAATCCGTGCCGTCCCCCGTCGGGAACCCCTCGCGGCCACCGCAACTCGACCCGCCGGACCCGCCCCGAACCCCGCCGGCCCGGCACGACGGACGCCCCGCGGTACACGGCCCCCACCACCCCGCGCCCGGCCGCGACCCCGCAGGGCTCCGCGGAGGCGGCCGAGGCCCCCGCACCGGCCACCGACTCCGATCCGTCGGGCACACCCACCGAGTCCGACCGGGAAAACTCCGGCCCGCACTCCGGCGACGCGGGCGGGATCGACCCCTCCGGGTCCCCGTACGCGACCGATTCCGGCCCGCCGGACGCCGCCGGCCCCCCACCGGGCCACCCTGCCGGGCCCTGCCCGGCGGGGGTGGTGCGGGCCGGTTCGGTCCGGGTCGGCTCCGGCTCCGGCTCCGTCTGCTGGGCTGCTTCGTGGCGGGCGACGAGTTCCTGGCCCCTGGCCAGGACGTCCGCGGGGAGGCGGACCGTGCCGGAGGCGGTGGTCACCAGGGACACCTCGGCGTCGATCCGGTCGGCGAACCGCCGCAGGCGGTCCGCGTCGGACGGGGCCCGCATGTCGACCAGCGCGACCACGACGTACCGCTTGCGCGGGTAGCGGGCGTGCAGGGCCTGAAGGGTGTTCAGGACCGTGTTGCCGGTGGAGAACTCGTCGTCCACCAGGACCAGCGGGCCGTCGGAGGCCAGCAGGGCGGGGTCCTCGGGCAGCAGGAGGTGGGAGGTGGCGTGCGAGTGGGACTCCTCGAAGCCGCCGGCCGTGGCGATGCCGGGGACCGGGCGGCGCGTGGAGTGCAGGTACGGTGCGGTGCCCAGGCCGTCCGCGACCGCGTGGCCGAGGCCCGTCGCGGTCTCCGCGTAGCCGAGGACGACCGCGCGGCCGGACCGCTCCGCGCCCAGCTGGTCCCGTACCCGGCGGCCCAGGGCGAACCCGTGGCCGTACACCACCGAGGGGGACTGCGGCACGTGCTTGCCGAGCACGTTGGACACGAGCAGGTGCGCCCGCTTGGGGTTGCGCCGCAGCGCGAGCCCCAGCAGGTCCGTCAGCCCGTCGTCGCCGACGAGTTCGACGCCGAGTCGCTCGGCGACCCAGGTGCCGGACCAGAGCCCGTCGTTCACTGGCTTGTTCATGCCTTCCTTGTGTGCCCTCGGCGGTGATGCGGTGCGGTCAGTCGAGGACCGCGGCAGCCAACAGTTCCACGAAGCCGACGTCCTCCCGCGCGACGCCGAAGACCTCGGCGCGCAGCAGGGTCCGCTGGGCCCAGGCGCGGTGCGGCTTCACCTCGTTCATCTTGTTCGTGTACGTCGACCTCAGCACGCCCCCGCCGCCGCGCTCGGGCCGCAGGATGTCCGCCGCGTCGCTGAACTCCTCGTGGCTGACCACCGACAGCGCGTGCACGGGCAGGACGTGGGAGGGGTGGATGCAGGTCTTGCCGAGCAGCCCGTTGGCGTGGTCCAGGGAGATCTCCCGCAGCAGCCCGTCCATCGCGTGCTCGATCAGCTTCTCGCGCAGCTCGACCGCCTGCACCTCCATGAAGGGGCTCTGCCGCAGCTGTGGTTTGAACATGCGCTCCTGCATCCGGAAGTACTCCCAGACCGGCCCGGTCACCGTGAACCCGGTGCCGTCGGCCCGGCCCAGCATGTTCACCACGTCGGCGATCACGGAGGCGACGACCTGGAGGTCGTAGGCCGTCATGTCGGGGGCCCTGCGCAGCCCGTAGGAGGAGCAGAAGTCCGTCACCCCGAGGCGCAGCGCGAGTACCCGGTCGCGGTGCTTGTCGACGGCGCGGAAGATCCCCTCCAGGGTCTCCACCCGTGACTCGCGGTAGAGCAGTTCGGGCGATTCGAGGACCGGCATGGCGAACAGCCGCCGTCCGCCGGCCGTCTCGGCGGTCTCGACTGCCTCCAGGAACGGGATGCCCCGCTCCGCGGTGAACTTCGGCAGCACGAACCCGGACAGCAGCCGCACGGCGGGCCCCAGACGCCGTACCAGGTCGGGGATCTGCTCGGGGGTGCGGACCCGGATGAACAGCAGCGGAAGCTCCGCGGAGCCGGGTGCCTGCGGGAGCGCTGCCAGTTCGGCGAACTGCGCGACGAGGTTCTCCTCGCCGTGTTCCACCTCGGCGTCGTCGATCGAGTCCTCCAGGCACAGCACCATCGAGACCACGCCACGGGCCGCCTGCTTGACGATGTCGCCGGCGAGCCGCGGCCGGGTGGCCGGGCTGTAGAGGGTGGCGCCCAGGGCCGCGGAGAGCGTCCGGGCCGGGGAGTCGGCGGTGAACTCGCACGGCTCCCGGTGGAAGAGACGCTGCCGTGCCTCGGCGGCGAGGTGCCCGAAATGACGCATGAAGCTCCCCCCGTGGCGCGTCGAGCGGCCTGCGAAGACTGGTAAAAGGTGGCCGGTAATAGTACGTACGAATCCATGTCCGAGGTTCCCGCGGGGCATGAATTTCAGGTGACCCGGCCGTGTCCACGCCCCGTGCCCGGTGGCCGTGGCCACGCCCCGCGTTGTCGTGACCAGGACGGAGAAGGCAGGATGGCCGCATGACGCACGCGATGCTGAAGGGGTCGAACGTCCCGCTGGACGCCACCACGGTGCGGGCGGTGGTGCGTTGGACTCCCGGGCAGGGGGTCCCGGACGTCGACGCCTCGGCGCTGATCCTGGGTCCCGGCGGCCGTGTGCGCTCCGACGAGGACTTCGTCTTCTACAACCAGCCGCGGCATCCGTCCGGGAAGGTCTGGCGGCTGGGCAAGAAGCGGGTCGCCGACGGTCTGGCGGACACGGTCCAGACGGACCTGGCCGGGCTCGAACCGGATGTGACCCGGATCCTGCTGGTCGCCTCGGCGGACGGCGTCGCCTTCGACGTCGTACAGGGGCTGCGCATCCTGCTGTACGACGCGACGGCCGCCGGTGAGGAACCGTTGGCCTACTTCGACATCACCCCGGAGACCGGCCAGGAGACGGCGCTGATCTGCGGTGAGCTGTACCGGCGCGGCGGGGGCTGGAAGTTCCGCGCGCTCGGCGAGGGCTATTCGAACGGTCTGAAGGGCCTCGCCACGGACTTCGGCATCTCGGTGGACGAGTCGGAGGAGGCGCAGGCCGTGCAGGGCGGCGCTCCGGCCGCGCAGCCGCTGCCGCCGGAGCAGCCCGTCGCGGTGCCGTCGGCGGCCCAGCCGGCGTACGGGTATCCGCAGCCGGCGTACGGCTACCCGCAGCAGCAGGTGGCGGCCCCGGCCGCGTCGGGATACGGCTACCCCCAGCCGGTGGCGGCCGCGCCCGACCCGGAGTTCCGGCTGCCGCCGCAGGGACCGCAGTTCATCGGGCGGTAGGGCGGTACGGCGGACAGGGCCGAGCGGCGGTACGGCAGAGGGAGCCGGCCGAGGGGCGGCTCGCGCTACCGGTCCGCCTTGGACTTGTAGCCCCTGCCCCACTGGAGGCCCCAGCCGTACAGGCGGTCCAGTTCCGACTGGAAGCCGTAGACGAACTTGACCTCGCGGCGGACGACCAGTTCGCCCTTGACGTTCTCGATCAGGACCACCGCGCACGAACGCGCCTGCGGATGGCGTTCGTCGAGACCGATCTCGATGCGCGGGCCGTTGCTCGGGTACATCGTGACGATCGCGTGGGTGCGGTCGAAGGCGGGTGTCTGGTCGTAGATGTAGACGAAGACCAGCAGCCGTTTGATCTCGTCCCGGTGGTCGAGGTTGATGTACATGGTCTCGCCGGACCCGGAGCCGAACCGGTCGTCGCCGCTGAGTTTGACGTACGGCGGCGCGTTCACGTCGCCGAGGAAGCCGCCGAGGGGCTGTACGACGCCCTTGGTGCCGTCGGACAGCTCGTACATGCAGCCGAGGTCGAGGTCGACGTTGACCATGCTCTGACTGTGCCCGAGCACCTCCGGCGGCTTGAGCGCCTTGAAGGGGTGCCGCAGCAGGCTCTGCCGGCGCGGACCGCCGAAGTCCGAGGTGCGCATCCGCCAGGTCAGGTTGACGCGCAGATGCCCGGTGGCCGCGCCCTGCTTGGTCAGCGACACATGGTGGTGCCGTTTGGTCAGCTCGATCGCGTTGGTCGAGGCGCTGCCCGAGTCGAAGTCGGCCGCGCGTCCTCCCAGCAGACCGTCGAAGAAGCCCATGTTCCTTTCCGCCCCCAGTTCACCCACCGGACCCACGCGTCGGGGCGGCCCCGAAGGACCGGTTCGACCCGGTCCTCGTCGGCCGCCCCGCACAAGAGCGTTCCCTCACCCTCAGGGGTGTCACACCCCTGAGGAGACCTCGCTCTGCGCGTCCGCCCCCGCGGCGTTCGTCTCGGCCGCCGCCAGGGCGCGGTTGCGGCGCACCGAGGACCAGAAGGAGGCGGCGATCAGGACCACGCCGACCAGGCCGGTGATCACCTCGTTGATCTGGTACCGGATGGTGACCATGAGGATCACGGCCAGCGCGCCGATCGCGTAGTGCGCGCCGTGCTCCAGGTAGACGTAGTCGTCGAGGGTGCCCTGGCGGACCAGGTAGACCGTGAGCGAGCGGACGTACATGGCGCCGATGCCGAGGCCGAGGGCCATCAGGACGATGTCGTTGGTGATGGCGAAGGCGCCGATCACGCCGTCGAAGGAGAAGGACGCGTCGAGCACCTCGAGGTAGAGGAACATGAAGAACGCGGCCTTGCCGGCCAGGACGATGGCCGAGCGCTTCCTGCCGGTGCGCGCGTCCTCTTCCTCCTCCTCGTGCTCGCGTTCCTCCTCTGCCTCCAGCTTGTCCTCGAAGTAGCCGGACAGGCCGCCGACGACCATGTACGTGATCAGACCGGCGATGCCGGCGATCAGCACCGTCTGCGCCTTGTCGACGTGCGCGCCGCCGTGCTGGTGGGCGTGGGTGGCGAAGGTGAAGGAGGTGATGAGCAGCACGGCCAGGGCGATGCAGACCGACAGCATGTCGATCCTGCCGAGCTTGGCGAGCGGCCGCTCGATCCAGCGCAGCCACTTGATGTCCCGGTCCTCGAAGATGAAGTCCAGGAAGATCATCAGCAGGAACATGCCACCGAACGCGGCGATCGCCGGGTGGGCGTCCGTGACCAGTTGCTGGTAGCGGTCCTTGTTGTTGAGCGCGAGGTCGACGGCCTGGACCGGGCCCAGCTTGGCGCTGATCGCGACGATCACGACGGGGAAGAGCAGCCGCATGCCGAAGACCGCGATGAGCACGCCGACCGTGAGGAAGATCTTCTGCCAGAAGGCGTTCATCTTCTTCAGGATTCCGGCGTTGACGACCGCGTTGTCGAAGGACAGCGAGATCTCGAGGATGGACAGGATCGCCACGATCCCGAAGGCGGTCCACCCCCCGTACAAGACCGCCGCGGCCAGGCCGACCGCGGTCACCGCGAACGACCAGCCGAAGGTTTTCACGAGCACTGGCTACCCCATCCGTATCCGGTACGGGTCTCCCCCGTGCCGCACGTGGCTTTACGAAACGTTGACCCCGAAGTCTAGGGCGATACCGCGCAGCCCCGACGCGTACCCCTGGCCCACGGCGCGGAACTTCCATTCGCCGTGGTAGCGGTAGAGCTCGCCGAAGATCATGGCGGTTTCGGTGCTGGCGTCCTCGCTCAGGTCGTAGCGGGCGAGTTCGGTGCCGTCGGCCTGGTTGACGACGCGGATGAAGGCGTCCGAGACCTGGCCGAAGGTCTGGCCGCGCTCGTCGGCCATGTGGATGGAGACCGGGAAGACGATCTTCTCGCACTGCGGCGGCACCCTGGTGAGGTCCACCAGGATCGTCTCGTCGTCGCCCTCGCCCTCACCGGTGAGGTTGTCGCCGGTGTGCTCCACCGAACCGTCCGGGCTCGTGAGCTGGTTGTAGAACACGAACCACTCGTCGCCCAGCACCCGGTTGGCGCCGGTGCACAGCAGCGCGCTGGCGTCGAGGTCGAAGGGCGCTCCGGTGGTGGAGCGTTCCTCCCAGCCGAGTCCGACCATGACGTTGGTCAGGTTCGGTGCGGCCTTGGAGAGGGAGACGTTGCCTCCCTTGGCGAGCGTGACGCCCATGATGCTGGTCCTCCCCGAGGTGGTGCCTGTGTGGTTGTCCTGCGCGTCCGGCGCCGCGCTGAAACGCGCGACGCCGGACGGTCGGGATGGGTGCTGAGCCGTGCGGGCCCGGGCTCAGACGTTCACGCCGAAGTCCTGCGCGATGCCGCGCAGGCCCGAGGCGTAGCCCTGGCCGATGGCGCGGAACTTCCACTCCGCGCCGTTGCGGTACAGCTCGCCGAAGACCATGGCCGTCTCGGTGGAGGCGTCCTCGCTCAGGTCGTACCGCGCGATCTCCTGGCCGCCGGCCTGGTTCACCACGCGGATGTACGCGTTGCGCACCTGTCCGAAGGACTGCTGGCGGTTCTCGGCGTCGTAGATCGAGACCGGGAAGACGATCTTGTCGACGTCGCCCGGGACGCCGGCGAGGTTGACCTTGATCGTCTCGTCGTCGCCCTCGCCCTCACCGGTGAGGTTGTCACCGGTGTGCTCCACCGAGCCGTCCGGGCTCTTGAGGTTGTTGAAGAAGACGAAGTGCTGGTCGCTGGCCACCTTGCCGGAGTTGTTCAGCAGCAGCGCGCTGGCGTCGAGGTCGAAGTCGCTGCCGGTCGTGGTGCGGGCGTCCCAGCCCAGGCCGACGAGGACCGCGGTCAGGCCCGGGGCCTCCTTCGTCAGCGATACGTTGCCGCCCTTGCTGAGGCTGACTCCCACGAGTCCTCCATTGGTTTCCGGGGGCGGGGAGCCCCGTCGTGCATCGGATATGGGATCAACGACTCGATCCTAGTGACGGGTTCCCGCGCCACGCAGGCCCTGGAGCCGAAGAATCACCGGTGTCGGGGGCACCGGATCACAGGGTGTCGAGCGCCTTCACGTAGTCGTTCAGGTCGCGCGCGTCCGGCAGGCCGTTGACCACGGTCCAACGCACGACGCCCTCCTTGTCGATGATGAAGGTGCCGCGCACCGCGCAGCCCTTCCCCTCGTCGAAGACGCCGTAGGCGCGCGAAGTGTTGCCGTGCGGCCAGAAATCGCTCAGCAGCGGGTACTCCAGGTCCTCCTGCTCGGCGAAGACGCGCAGGGTGTGGATGGAGTCGTTGGAGACGGCGAGCAGCTGGGTGTCGTCGTTGACGAACTTCGGCAGGTTGTCGCGCAGGGCGCACAGCTCGCCGGTGCACACGCCGGTGAAGGCGAACGGGTAGAAGAGCAGCACCACGTTCTTCTCGCCGCGGAAGTCGGACAGCTTCACGGTCCGGCCGTGGTTGTCCTTGAGCTCGAAGTCGGGGGCCTTGTCGCCGACCTGGATCGCCATCGTCGTGCTTCCCTTCGGTGGGACTGTTCGGGTGATACCACCCTACGCAGTGATCACCGCAGGCCCACGGACGGGCCGACACGAGTCGGCCCGTCCGTCGTCCGGGGACGAGGTGGAGCTACTTCTTGGACTTGGCCGCCTTGGGGGTCGCGAGCCGGCTGCCGCTCCATTCCTTGCCGACGCTGACGCTCTTGCTCGCCGACAGACCCGCCGTGGTCGCGGCTTCCGAGATGTCGCTCGGCTCCACGTAGCCGGAACGGCCCGTCTTCGGCGTGAGGAGAAGGATCGCGCCACCCTCTTCGATGTACGTGGTGGCGTCCACCAGCGAATCCGTCAGGTCGCCGTCGTCGTCGCGGAACCACAGCACCACGGCGTCGGCCACGTCGTCGTACTCCTCGTCCACGAGTTCGCTGCCGGTCGCTTCCTCGATGGCCTCGCGGAGGTCCTGGTCGACGTCGTCGTCGTAGCCGATCTCCTGGACCACCTGCCCGGGCTGGAATCCCAGCCTGGCGGCCGGGTTAGTCCGCTCCTCCGCGTGGTCCGCGGTCGCGCTCACGGGTTGCCTCCTGATGATGTTGCGATTTAGGTCTTCAGCCACGCGCGTGCGCGAAGCATTGGCCGTAGTCCACACGGGCGGGCCGGATCGCGCAAGTACCCGGCGGTCCAGACCGCCGAAACGGTGACGATCCTGGCTGTGTCGCCGCAACTCCTGACACGGTATCGCGATCAGCGGTGACACACACCACACCGTTCTGTCTGGTCCGCCCGGTTCGCGTGTTTGGGGGCACGCGTCCGGGCAGGGGATGCCGTAAAGGACCCCAGGGTTACCCCGCGGTAGAGATGACGTGCGGCTTGCGCGAGGTACACGATGGGGAACGGTGCAGGCACAGGCAGACAAACCTACAGGAACCCTGGAATCCAGCAGAACGAACCCAGACACGTCCCAGATATGTCAGTCCTCTGACAGGTAAGGAACAGCGTGGCTTCCGGATCCGATCGAAACCCGATCATCATTGGCGGCCTCCCGAGTCAGGTTCCTGACTTCGATCCCGAGGAGACCCAGGAGTGGCTCGACTCGCTCGACGCGGCGGTCGACGAGCGGGGCCGGGAGCGGGCCCGCTACCTCATGCTCCGCCTGATCGAGCGCGCCCGCGAGAGGCGCGTGGCCGTGCCCGAGATGCGCAGCACGGACTACGTCAACACGATCCCCACCAAGAGCGAGCCGTTCTTCCCCGGCAACGAGGAGATCGAGCGCAGGATCCTCAACGCCACGCGCTGGAACGCCGCGGTGATGGTATCCCGCGCCCAGCGGCCGGGCGTCGGCGTCGGCGGCCACATCGCCACCTTCGCCTCCTCCGCCTCCCTCTACGACGTCGGCTTCAACCACTTCTTCCGCGGAAAGGACGACGGGAGGGGCGGTGACCAGGTGTTCTTCCAGGGGCACGCCTCGCCGGGCATCTACGCGCGCGCGTACCTGCTGGACCGGCTCACCGAACAGCACCTGGACGGCTTCCGCCAGGAGAAGTCCAAGGCGCCGTACGGCCTGTCCAGCTATCCGCACCCGCGCTCGATGCCGGACTTCTGGGAGTTCCCGACGGTCTCCATGGGCCTCGGCCCGATCGGCGCGATCTTCCAGGCCCGGATGAACCGGTACATGCACGCGCGCGGGATCGCGGACACCTCCGACTCGCACGTGTGGGCCTTCCTGGGCGATGGCGAGATGGACGAGCCGGAGTCGCTCGGCCAGCTGTCCATCGCCGCCCGTGAGGGCCTGGACAACCTGACCTTCGTGGTCAACTGCAACCTCCAGCGCCTGGACGGCCCGGTGCGGGGCAACGGCAAGATCATCCAGGAGCTGGAGTCGGTCTTCCGCGGCGCCGGCTGGAACGTGATCAAGCTCATCTGGGACCGCACCTGGGACCCGCTGCTGGCGCAGGACCGCGACGGCGTGCTGGTCAACAAGATGAACACCACGCCGGACGGCCAGTTCCAGACCTACGCCACCGAGTCCGGCGCGTACATCCGCGAGCACTTCTTCGGTGACGACCACCGGCTGCGCAAGATGGTCGAGAACATGACCGACCAGCAGATCCTGCACCTGGGCCGCGGCGGTCACGACCACCGCAAGATCTACGCGGCGTACAAGGCGGCGCTGGAGCACAAGGGCCAGCCGACGGTCATCCTGGCCAAGACGGTCAAGGGCTGGACCCTCGGCCCCAACTTCGAGGGCCGCAACGCCACCCATCAGATGAAGAAGCTGACGGTCGACGACCTCAAGCACTTCCGCGACCGCCTGCACCTGCCGATCTCCGACCGGGAGCTGGAGTCCGGCCCGCCGCCGTACTACCACCCGGGCCGGGACACCGAGGAGATCCAGTACATGCACGACCGCCGCAAGGGCTGCGGCGGCTACGTGCCGACCCGGATCGTGCGCTCCAAGCCGCTCCGGCTGCCGGGCGACCGGACGTACGCGTCCGTGAAGAAGGGCTCGGGCCAGCAGTCCATCGCGACCACCATGGCCTTCGTCCGGCTGCTGAAGGACCTCATGCGGGACAAGGAGATCGGCAGGCGGTTCGTGCTGATCGCGCCGGACGAGTACCGCACGTTCGGCATGGACTCGTTCTTCCCGAGCGCGAAGATCTACAACCCGCTGGGCCAGCAGTACGAGTCCGTCGACCGCGACCTGCTGCTCGCCTACAAGGAGTCGCCGACCGGGCAGATGCTGCACGACGGCATCTCCGAGGCGGGCTGCACGGCCTCGGCGATCGCGGCGGGCTCGGCGTACGCCACGCACGGCGAGCCGCTGATCCCGGTGTACGTCTTCTACTCGATGTTCGGTTTCCAGCGCACCGGCGACCAGTTCTGGCAGATGGCCGACCAGTTGGCGCGCGGTTTCGTCCTGGGCGCGACGGCCGGCCGTACGACCCTGACCGGTGAGGGTCTCCAGCACGCCGACGGCCACTCCCAGCTGCTGGCCTCCACCAACCCGGCGTGCGTGGCCTACGACCCGGCCTACGGGTACGAGATCGCGCACATCGTGCAGGACGGCCTGCGCCGCATGTACGGCGGCGACGAGCGGCATCCGCACGGCGAGGACGTCTTCTACTACCTCACCGTCTACAACGAGCCGATCCAGCAGCCGGCCGAGCCCGCGGACGTGGACGTGGAGGGCATCCTCAAGGGCCTGCACCGGCTCGACGAGGGCACGGCGGGCGCCATCCCGGCGCAGATCATGGCGTCGGGCGTGGCGGTCCCGTGGGCCCTTCAGGCGCAGCGGATCCTCGCCGAGGAGTGGAACGTCAGGGCCGGTGTCTGGTCGGCGACCTCCTGGAACGAGCTGCGGCGCGAGGCCGTGGCGTGCGAGGAGTACAACCTGCTGCACCCGGAGGAGGAGCAGCGGGTGCCGTGGCTGACGCGGAGGCTGAGCGCGGCCGAGGGGCCGTTCGTGGCCGTCTCCGACTGGATGCGCTCGGTGCCGGACCAGATCGCGCGGTGGGTGCCGGGGCCGTACCAGTCGCTGGGCGCCGACGGCTTCGGCTTCGCCGACACCCGCGGGGCGGCCCGGCGGTTCTTCCACATCGACGCCCAGTCGATCGTGCTGGCGGTGCTGACGGAGCTGGCCCGCGAGGGCAGGGTCGACCGGTCGGTGCTGAAGCAGGCCCTGGACCGCTACCGGCTCCTGGAGGTTCCGGCGGCGGCCCCGGGCACGGCGGGCGGCGACGCCTAGAGCGGGCAACGGGCGACGAGAAAGGGGCGGGTGGCGGGGC
>NZ_JBQRUW010000082.1:0-26954 GCF_052663305.1 Streptomyces cyslabdanicus | reverse complement strand
TGGTCGGTTCCGTAGGTGGGGGTGTGGGTGGTGGTGAGGGTTTTGCCGTTGCCGAGGTACATGTGGACGCCGCAGGGGAGGCAGGGGTCGAAGCTGCGGACGGTGCGCATGATGTCGACGCCTTTGAAGGTGTCGGAGTCGTTTTCTTCGAAGATGGGTTGGCCTTGGACGGCGTCTTCGTAGGGGCCGGGGGTGCCGTAGTGGTCGCGGGGGCTGGCGTTCCAGGGGGTGGGTGGGTAGGGGTGGTAGTTGGCGATTTTCTGGTTTTTGATGACGAGGTGGTGGGAGAGGACGCCGCGGACGGCTTCGTGGAAGCCGCAGCCGATGGCTTCGTCGGGGACTTCGAAGTTCTCGAAGACTTTGGTTTCGCCGGCGCGGACGAGTTGTTGGGCTTGTTCGAGGAATTGGAGGGCCATGGCGGCGGCGTAGGCGATGAAGTAGGGGCGGGCGCGGTCGCGTTCGATGGTGTTGGACCATTGGGGGATGGTCCATTCGAGGGTGGTTTCGGGGAGTTTTTCGCCGTGGGGGAGGGTGATGCGGACGCTGTGGCCGGTGGCTTTGATGTAGGGGGTGTCGACGAGTCCGTTCAGGGCGGTGGACCAGAGGCGGGCGAGGGGGCCGCCGCCGGTGTCGAGGGCGAGGTGCTGGCCGGTTTCCCGGTGGTGCCAGCGGGGGCTCATGACCCAGCTGTAGTTGTGGTCGAAGGCGCGTTTTTGGGGGTGGGGGAGGGTGGTCTGGTTCCAGGGGTGGCGGATGTCGACGGGGTTGCCGAGGGGGTCGTGGGTGACGAAGGGTTCCTCGGTGGTCCAGTCGTCGTAGTAGGAGGAGCCGAGGAGGATGCGGAGGCCGAGGTTGATGTCGATGAGGTTGTTGGTGACGAGTTTGCCGTCGACGATGATGCCGGGGGTGACGTACATGGCCTTGCCCCAGTGGTTCATCGTCTCGTAGCGGTAGTCGACGATGTCGGGGTTTTGCCAGGCGCCCCAGCAGGCCAGGAGGATGCGGCGGCGGCCGACTTCTTCGTAGCCGGGCAGGGCTTGGTAGAAGAAGTCGAAGACGTCGTCGTTGAGGGCGACGGCTTGTTTGACGAAGTCGATGACGCGCATGAGGCGGGCGAGGTAGTCGGTGAAGACGGCGGGTTGGGGCATGGTGCCGGTGCCGCCGGGATAGAGGGTGGAGGGGTGGACGTGGCGTCCCTCCATGAGGCAGAACATCTCCCGGGTGATCCGGGACATTTTCAGGGCCTGTTTGTAGATCTCGCCTTCGAAGGGGTTGAAGGCGCGCATGATGTCGGCGATGGTGCGGTAGCCGTGGAGATGCCCACGCGGGGCCTCGGTGCGTTCGGCGCGGGCCAGGACGCCGGGGTTGGTGGCTTTGACCATGGCTTCGCAGAAGTCGACGAAGACGAGGTTGTCCTGGAAGATCGTGTGGTCGAACATGTACTCGGCGGCTTCGCCGAGGTTGGTGATGTGTTCGGCCAGTGGTGGGGGTTTGACGCCGTAGGCCATCTGCTGGGCGTAGTTGGAGCAGGTGGTGTGGTTGTCGCCGCAGATGCCGCAGATGCGTGAGGTGATGAAGCCGGCGTCGCGGGGGTCCTTGCCCTTCATGAACACCGAGTAGCCGCGGAACAGGGAAGACGTCGAGTGACACTCGACGACCTCCCGGTTCGCGAAGTCGATCTTCGTGTAGATGCCCAGATTCCCGATGATCCGTGTGATCGGATCCCAGGACATGTCCACGATCTGAGCGGGCTTACGCCCCGCCCGCCGCGCCTCGGTGGTCGTCATCTCGGTCTGAACCTCGTTCCTCGCTGCGGGCTGGAAGAGCGTGCTTGCCGCCGGTCGCCACGGCGGCGTAGGTGCGCCGCCGGCGCCCTCACGGACGCCAGCGCGGCTCGTAACCGCTGGTCAGTTTGCGCTTGTTGTGGCGCCACTTGGGCTCGTGGTTCACCATGTCGTTCGTCAGGCCGCGCAGCCGCCGGATGACCGCCCCGTACGGTTTGACCAGCATCGACGACAGGGTGCCGCCGGGCGGCTCGTCCATGAAGGGCATGAACGCGTCGGGGAAGCCGGGCATGGTGCAGCCGATGCAGATGCCGCCGACGTTCGGGCATCCTCCGATGCCCGCCATCCAGCCCCGTTTGGGCACGTTGCAGTTCACCACCGGGCCCCAGCAGCCCGCCTTCACCAGGCACTTGGGGGAGTTGTAGTCCATGGCGAAGCTCGCCTGCTCGTAGTACGAGCCCCGGTCACAGCCCTCGTGCACCGTCTTGCCGAACAGCCACTGCGGGCGCAGCATGTGGTCCAGCGGCGGCGCCGGCGCCGTACCCGCCGCGTGGTGGAGCACCCAGATCAGGGTCTCCATGAAGTTCTCCGGCTGGATCGGGCAGCCGGGCACGTTCACCACCGGCAGGCCGCTCTCCGCCTTGAAGTCCCAGCCGAGGTAGTCGGCCAGCCCCATGCAGCCCGTCGGGTTCCCCGCCATCGCGTGGATGCCGCCGTAGGTGGCGCAGGTACCGGCCGCCACCACCGCCCAGGCGCGGGGAGCGAGTTGGTCGATCCACCAGTTCAGCGTCTGCGGTTCGCCGGTGTCCGGGTCGTTGCCGAACGACGTCCAGTAGCCGTCCCCGTCGATGATCCGCTGGTTCGGGATCGACCCCTCGATGACGAGGATGAACGGGGTCAGCTCACCGCGCGCCGCGGCCCGGTACGGGGCGAGGAAGTCCTCGCCGCCCAGGCTCGGCGAGAGCACCTTGTTGACCAGGTTCACCTTCGGCAGACCGGGGATCAGTCCCAGCACCACGTCCTCGATGGAGGGCTGGTCGGCGGCGGTCAGCGAGACGGTGTCGCCGTCGCAGCTCATGCCCTCGGAGATCCAGAGGATGGTGATCTCGTCGAAACCCGCGCGCCCCTCGGGCGTCGCGGGCTCCCGGCTGACTTCGGCGGTGGCGCCGTGGGTCGTCATGTCGTCGGCCTCCCATGGAGTCGGTGGCGGAGTCGGTCGCAGCGGCGGCCCGAGGACCGCGGCATGCCGCGACGGACGTCGCGGTACCGGCCGGACCGGCCGGGGAGAACGCGTGGTCCTCCGGGCCACGGCGGCGCGACGCACCCACCGAATCCCCTCACCAGGCTCACACCGGTCCCCGAGCACCGCTCGTTGTGGACCGGCAATGGGGTGAACGGCGCCGCCGTCACGAGGTCGGCGCCCCCGGCCCGTCAGAGTTCGGCGGCCGGCCAGCCGAGAAGGCGCGCGCCGATCACCGCCGTCTGGAGTGTGTAGCGGTGCACCGGGTTGGCCGGGTCGGCGCCGGTCAGCTTGTGGATGCGCTCCAGGCGGTAGGTGAAGGCACGCACGCTGAGGTTGAGGCGGCGGGCCGCTTCCGCGGCCGTGCAGCCGGCGTCGAAGTAGGCGGTCAGGGTGTCCAGGAGGGGCTGGGGGCCGCCGCGGGCGGCCGTCAGCGGCCCCAGGGTGTCGCGAACCAGATCGGCCATGGCCTGCCGGTCGCGGGTCAGGACGGGATACACCAGGAGGTCGGCGGCGCGCAGGACGGGCTCCTGGAGTTCCAGCCGGTCGGCGAGCTCCAGGGCGTTGAGGGCCTCCTCGTAGGAGGAGACCACTCCCCCGGCACCCGGATGCGGGCGTCCGATGGCGACCCGGCCGCCGTCGGTGGAGGCGTGCGCCTGCTTGGCGAAGAACGCCAGCACGTCGTCCTGGTCGCCGGGGGCGATGCAGATGAGCCGGCCGTCCTTGGTGGTGAGCAGGATGCGCCGGTCACCGAACCGGGCGACCACCTCGGTCTCGACGTACCGGGCGGCCGGGTGCGTGTCGTCGACGGGCTCACCGCCCTGGGCGACGGCCACCGCGTGGGCGCGGGAGAACAGCAGTCCGTAGCGTTCCGCGCGTTCGCCCAGCCGCCCGAGGTCGCTGCGCCCGTAGAGCAGGTCGTCGATGAACTCCCGGCGGGCGGCCTCCTCCTTGCGCATGGCGAGCTTCTGGGCCCGGTCGTGGCCCTCGGCGAACGCGTCGACGGCCTGCTCCACCGCGGTGAGGACCTGTTCGGCGCCGGCGTACGCCAGCGCCGGCGCGAAGGCCCTCGCCTCGGCGAGGTGCCGGCGGACGAGCCTGCGCAGTCCGTGGCCGGCCTCCGCCGCCCGCTCCCCGTGGGCGCGCAGCAGTTCCAGCTCGTCCCGGGTCAGCCGGCGCCCGGTGGCACAGACGTCGGCCAGGATCTGCACGTACCCCGTCAGGTATTCGTCGGGTACCTCTGGCCCCGTCACTCGCCCTCCCCGGATCCCCGCACGCCATCGGCGTCCTCTTGACACATGCTCGACAAGATTGACAGACGGCTCCGCGCTTCCCGCACGGGCTCACCCCCAGGCCGGGCACACCCTGTGACACACCTCACCGCAAGAATTCGGGCAAACATAAATAAACCCGCCATAAGGGGGAATCCAGTCGGTAGGAAAATCTCCACACTGGCAATCTCATGGAGAGGAGCGGCAGTGATGTCGTATCCGCAGCACTCCACCGGAATGAGTTCGCATCCGGAGATCATCGAGATGCGCGAGCGTCTCGAACGGACGGCCGCCAGCAACCGGGCGATCGTCGTCGAGGGGCTGGTCGTCCTGGCCGGTGTCTACGCCGCGATCTCTCCGTGGGTGGTGCACTTCACCGGCACGCCCACGGTCACCGTCAGCAACCTGATCATCGGCATCACCGTCGCCCTGGTCGGCCTCGGCCTCACCATGGCCCCCGAGCGCATGTTCCGCCTGGCGTGGCTCCTCGTCCCGCTCGGCATATGGCTGATCATCACCCCCTGGGTGGTACCCGCGGCCCACGGCTCCCGGGCCGGCATCATCTGGAACAACGCCTGGGTGGGCGCGATCACGGCTCTGCTGGGACTCGCCGCCATGGGGCTGACCGTCGGACTCACCCGACGTGCCCACCACCACCACCGGTGACGCGGAACCGACATCCACCGACCGCATCGGAGGGATCTGAGAGACCGCACCCACCGACCACAGACGGAATCCCGACCATGGGCCGCACCCCGCACACCAGCGGGTACGGCCCTCTGTCATGATCAACAAGCCGTAGGGTTAGCATATGAGCGCCGCCTAGCTCGAAAGATAGATCTGTGACTGTCAACGACGACTCGTTCACCAACTGGAAGCACCGCGAAGAGATCGCGGAGTCGATGATCCCGATCATCGGGAAGCTGCACCGGGAGCGGGACGTCACCGTCCTCCTCCACAGCCGCTCCCTGGTGAACAAGTCGGTGGTGAGCATCCTCAAGACCCACCGGTTCGCCCGTCAGATCGCCGGTGAGGAGCTGTCCGTCACCGAGACGCTCCCCTTCCTGCGGGCCCTGACCACGCTCGACCTCGGGCCGTCCCAGATAGACATCGGCATGCTGGCCGCGACGTACCGCGCGGACGACCGCGGCCTGTCGGTGGACGAGTTCACCGCCGAGGCCGTCGCCGGCGCCACCGGTGCCGACAGGATCGAGCGCCGCGAGGGACGCGACGTCGTCCTCTACGGCTTCGGCCGCATCGGCCGGCTCGTGGCCCGCCTGCTCATCGAGAAGGCCGGCTCCGGCAACGGCCTGCGGCTGCGCGCCATCGTCGTCCGCGGAGGCGGCGAGCAGGACATCATCAAGCGCGCCTCGCTGCTGCGCCGCGACTCCATCCACGGCCAGTTCCAGGGCACGATCACCGTCGACGAGGCGAACAGCGCGATCATCGCCAACGGCAACGAGATCAAGGTGATCTACGCCGACGACCCGTCGTCGGTGGACTACACGGCGTACGGCATCAAGGACGCCATCCTCATCGACAACACCGGCAAGTGGCGCGACCGCGAGGGCCTGTCCAAGCACCTGCGCCCCGGCATCGACAAGGTCGTGCTGACCGCGCCGGGCAAGGGCGACGTCCCCAACATCGTCCACGGCGTCAACCACGACACCGTCAAGCCGGACGAGCAGATCCTGTCCTGCGCCTCCTGCACCACCAACGCGATCGTCCCGCCGCTGAAGGCGATGGACGACGAGTACGGCGTGCTGCGCGGCCACGTGGAGACCGTCCACTCGTTCACCAACGACCAGAACCTGCTGGACAACTACCACAAGGCCGAGCGCCGCGGCCGCTCCGCGCCGCTCAACATGGTCATCACCGAGACCGGCGCCGCCTCCGCCGTGGCCAAGGCGCTGCCGGACCTCACGGCGAAGATCACCGGCAGCTCGATCCGCGTGCCGGTGCCGGACGTCTCGATCGCGATCCTCAACCTGCAGCTGGCGCGGGAGACCAGCCGGGAGGAGGTCCTGGACTACCTGCGCAACGTGTCGCTGACCTCTCCGCTCAAGCGCCAGATCGACTTCACCAGCGCCCCCGACGCGGTCTCCAGCGACTTCATCGGCTCGCGCCACGCCTCGATCGTCGACGCCGGCGCCACCAAGGTCGAGGGCGACAACGCGATCCTCTACCTCTGGTACGACAACGAGTTCGGCTACTCCTGCCAGGTCATCCGCGTCGTCCAGTACGTCTCCGGGGTGGAGTACCCGACCTACCCGGCGCCCGCGGTCTGATCCGCATCCGTTGTCCTACGGCGGGACGCGGTGTGTGAGACTGCGCCCATGATCCGCACCGCGACCCCCGCCGACGTCCCCGTCATCCACGACCTCATCCTCGAGCTGGCCGACTACGAGAAGGCCCTGGACGAGGTGCGGGCGACACGGGAGCAGCTCGCCGAGGCCCTGTTCGGCGAGCGCCCCGCGGCGTTCGCGCACATCGCGCAGGACGCGGGCGGCGAGGTGGTGGGCTTCGCCCTGTGGTTCCTCAACTTCTCCACCTGGCGCGGCGTGCACGGCGTCTACCTGGAGGACCTCTACGTCCGCCCGGAGGCCCGCGGCGGCGGGTACGGCCGGGCACTGCTGACGGAACTGGCCCGAGTGTGCGTCGAGCGCGGGTACGAGCGCCTGGAGTGGTCGGTCCTGAACTGGAACCGGTCGGCGATCGGCTTCTACGAGGCCCTGGGGGCGCGCCCGCAGGACGAGTGGACGGTGTACCGGCTGACCAACGAGCCGCTGAAGGCACTGGCGGCGGGGGTCTAGGGTTCACCCAGGTTTGTCGTCACACGCACGTCCGTCCCCTTCACCCGCTCCGCTCGCGCCGCCCGGCTCCCGGGCGGCAGGACACCGTCCCCGATGGCAGCATTGCTGGTGGGGGGTCCTGCCCGTGGATACGAGGGTGAAGGCATGGGCGTCAACGGCGCGAGCGGTACCGGTCCGGGCGATCCGTTCACCACGACCACGGCGGTGGCCGTCGTCGACGCCGACGGGCTGATCACCTACTGGAGCCAGGGAGCCCAGGACCTGCTCGGCTACTCCACCGCCGACGTCGTACGGCATCCCGCGCGGGCGCTGCTGCGCGACCGCGACCAGGGCGCCGCGGTGTCCCGGCTGCGCCGGACCGAACGCGCCGGGAACGCGGTGCTCACGTTCCGCCACCGCGCGGGCCACACGGTACGGCTCGCCGTGCGGGTGTGCCCGCTGCTCGCCGCCGACGGGCGCCGCGACTGGCTGGTCCTCGGGGCGCACGTCCCGGCCGGCGCTCCGCCCACCAGCGCCGACGCGAACGGCGGCGACGCGACCGGTACGACCACCGCCGGTAGCGCCCCGAGGGGCGCCGGGCCGACCGACATCACCACTGCCGGCGCCGGGCGGACCGAGGTCACCACCGCGGGTACCACCCCGACCGACACCACCCCCACCGGTACCGGCGCCAGCAGGACGTCGCCGGTCGTGACCCGGTACGCCCGGCGCCGGCTGGCCTCCGGGCAGCCGCAGGTCACCGTCGCCCACGCGCCGCCCCGGCGCGGCAGGCCGGGCCGGGGCGGGCGCGAGCGCTCCCGGCCGCGCACCTTCTTCCCGCTGCACGACGGCGCGGGCCGAACGCTCGGGATCTGCTACGCCGCCCGGAACGTCACCGTCCAGGACCCGACCCGCGAGCGGCTGGTGCTGCTGAACGCCGCCAGCGAACACATCGGAACCACGCTGGACCTCGACCGGACGGTGCAGGAGTTCGCGGAGGTCGCCGTCCCGCAGCTCGCCGACTTCGTGGCCATCGACCTCCTGGACGTCGCGACCACGGGGAAGGGCCCGCCCACCCGGCCGGCGGGCGGCCCGCCCGCGCTGCGCCGGGCGGCCCATCTGTCGATCCGGCCCGATCTGCCCAAGGTGATCGCCGAGGTCGGCGAACCCATCCGGTACCCGGCCGGGTCCCTGCAGAACCGGTGCCTGGCCACCGGAGAACCCAGCCGTGAGGCCCTCGGCCCGGGGACGCCCTGGCTCCCCGACGACCCGGTGCGCTGGACCGGGATCAACCGGTTCGGCGTGCACACGCACCTGGTGCTGCCACTGCGGGCCCGCGGCCTCACGATGGGCGTGGTGACCCTGCTGCGCTGGGAGAACCCCGACCCGTTCACCGAGGACGACCAGCTCCTGATCGAGGATCTGGTGGCACGGGCCGCCGTGTGCGTGGACAACGCCCGGCGCTTCGCCCGCGAGCACCAGGCCGCGCTCACCCTCCAGACCAGCCTGCTGCCGCCCAACCTGCCCCCGCACAACGCGGTCGAGGTCGCCCACCGCTATCTCCCCGCCGACGCGGAGTCGGGGGTGGGCGGGGACTGGTTCGACGTCATCCCGCTCTCCGGTGCCCGGGTCGCGCTGGTGGTGGGCGACGTGATCGGGCACGGCCTGCACGCCGCCGCCAGCATGGGCAGGCTGCGCGCCGCCGTGCAGACACTGGCCGACCTCGATCAGTCCCCGGACGAGCTGCTGGCGCACCTGAACGACCTGGTGATGCGCCTGTCGGACGAGGCGGAGGCGGCCGCCGAGGGCCCCGCCGCGGCGGGTGCGACCTGCGTGTACGCCATCTACGACCCCATCGCCCGGACCATGGTCGTGGCCCGCGCCGGGCATCCCAGCCCGGCCATCGCACACCTGACCGAGCCCGTGGAGTTCCCCGACATCCCCGCCGGCCCGCCCCTGGGCCTTGGCGGCCTGCCGTTCGAGTCGGCCGAGATCCCGTTGGAGGAGGGCACCGTCATCGCCCTCTACAGCGACGGGCTGATCCAGGCGTCGGACCAGGACGTCGACGTCGGCATCGAACGGCTGTGCTTCGCCCTGGCCCACCCCGACCGGCCGCTGGAGGAGATGTGCGACATCATGGTCCGCGCCCTGCTGTCGGACCGGCCGCGGGACGACGTCGCCTTCCTGATCGTCAGGACGCGCGCCCTCAGCCCCGACCGCGTGGCGTCCTGGGACGTACCCGCCGACCCGTCGGCCGTGCGCGTGGTGCGCGACGACGTCAGCGATCGGCTGTCCCAGTGGGGCCTGGAGGAACTGGCCTTCACCACCGAACTGATCGTCAGCGAACTGGTCACCAACGCCATCCGGCACGCCCGCGGGCCGATCAAGCTGCGGCTCATCCACGAGTCCACCCTGATCTGCGAGGTCTCGGACGGCGGCCACACCTCACCGCACCTGCGGCGCGCGGGCAGCACGGACGAGGGCGGACGGGGCCTGTTCCTGGTCGCCCAGCTCGCCCAGCGCTGGGGCACCCGGTACACCAGCTCCGGCAAGACGATCTGGACGGAACAGCCTTTGCCCGGCAATATCCAGGCGAAACGACCGATCCACGCAGGGATTAATCAGACATATCGTTCGCCGGGCGGCGAAGCGCGGTGTTAGAAATGACAGCATGGCCGGTAGTTCCCACCAGACCCGGAAGGCAGCGCGACCGCCGTTCAGTGAGCGGCGGGCGGACGGTGGGGACTGTCTGCGCCCGGTGGCCTGGCCGGTCCGGAGCGCCACCGGGTTTCGTCTCCCGCCGTTCTGGCGGCCCGGCACGGTGGCCGCGCAGGTCTTCCTGTTGCAGCTGGTCGTCGTCCTGGTGCTCGTCGCCGCGGCCGCCACCGCCATGGTGCTCCAGCGGCGGTACGACGGCGACAACATCGCCAAGGCGCGCTCCCTGGCCGTCGCGGAGGCGTTCGCGCAGGCCCCCGGTACGGCGATGGCCCTCCAGTCGCCCGATCCGTCGGCGCTGCTGAAGATCCCGGCGGAGAAGGCGCAGCTGAGTTCCGGTGTCGACTTCATCTCCGTGCTGAACAAGCGGGGCGTGCGGCTCACCGACCCGGAGCCGCGGCTGGTCGGCACTCCGGCGCAGGCGATCGGCCGGGCCATCGCGGGCAAGACCTTCACCGAGACGTTCCACGGCAGCCCGACCGACTCCGTGCGCGCGGTGGTGCCCGTGGTGGGCGCCGGCCGGCACGTGATCGGCATCGTCACCGCGGGAATCGAGGTCCAGACCCTGGGGCACCTGCTGGACCAGCAGATTCCGATGGTGCTGGACGCGGCGGCGCTGGCCGTGGTGCTCGCGACCGGCGGCACCTTCCTCGTCAGCCGGCGGCTGCGCCGCCAGACCCGCGGTCTCGGCCCGACCGAGATGACCCGCATGTACGAGCACCACGACGCCGTCCTGCACGCGGTGCGCGAGGGCGTTCTGATCGTCGACGCCGACGGGCGGCTCCTGCTCGCCAACGACGAGGCGCGCCGGCTCCTTGACCTGCCCCGCGACGCCGACCAGCGGCTCGTCACGGACCTGGGCCTGGGACCGGGGATGACACGGCTGCTGAAGTCGGGCGAGGTCGCGTCCGACGCGGTGTTCCCGGCCGGGGACCGGATGCTGGCGGTCAACACCCGGCGCACCACGCCGTACGGCAACGCGCCCGGGCTGGTGGCCAGCTTCCGTGACACCACCGAACTGCGGGCCCTGTCGGGCCGGGCCGAACTGGCCCGGGAACGCCTGACGCTGCTGTACGAGGCCGGGGTGCGGATCGGCACCACGCTGGACGTACGGCGTACCGCACAGGAGCTCGCCGAGGTGGCGGTTCCGAAGGTGGCCGACATCGTCACCGTGGAGCTGCTGGAGTCCGTGCTGCAGGGCGAGGAACCCACCGGGACGACGCAGCGGATGCGCCGCACCGCGCTGCACGGCGCGGACCGGCACGGCCCGCTCCAGCCCGTGGGCGACCTCGTGGAGTTCGTGGTGGCCGACACGCCGATGGGGGCGACGCTGCGGAGCGGCAAGGCGGTGCTCGTGCCGGACCTGCGGCGCGCGCAGGACTGGCGGTCCCGGGATCCCGAGGGAGCGGTCCGGGTACTCGACCACGGCGTCCACTCGCTGATCACCGTGCCGCTCAGGGCGCGGGGTGTGCTCCTCGGCATGGTCAACTTCTGGCGGAGTGCCGGCTCGCCCCGGTTCGAGGAGGAGGACGTCGCGGTCACCGAGGAGCTGGTGGCCCGGGCGGCCGTGGCGATCGACAACGCGCGCCGTTACTCCCGCGAGCACGCGATGGCGGTGACGCTCCAGCGCAGTCTGCTCCCCAGGGAGCTGCCCGAGCAGGACGCGCTGGAGGTGGCATGGCGGTATCTGCCGGCCCAGTCCGGGGTGGGCGGCGACTGGTTCGACGTCATCCCGCTGCCCGGCTTCCGGGTGGCGCTGGTGGTCGGCGACGTCGTGGGGCACGGGCTGCACGCGGCGGTGACGATGGGCCGGCTGCGCACGGCGGTGCTGAACTTCTCGTCCCTCGACCTGCCTCCCGAGGAGTTGCTGGGCCACCTGGACGAGATGGTGACCCGGCTGGACACGCCGGCGGCGAGCGCGGACGGCGAGGTGTCCGCGGTCACCGGGGCCACCTGTCTGTACGCCATCTACGACCCGGTGGGCGGCCGCTGCGCCATCTCCCGCGCGGGGCACGTCGTCCCGGCCGTGGTGGACCCCGCGGGGCGGGTGACCTTCCCGGACCTGCCCCTGGCCCCGCCGCTGGGGGTGGGCGGTCATCCGTTCGAGACGGGTGAGCTGACCCTGCCGGAGGGCAGCCGGCTCGTACTGTTCACCGACGGTCTCGTCGAGGACCGCGGCCGGGACGTCGACGAGGGCCTGTCGATGCTCGCCAAGACCGTCGCACCCGCGGACCGGACACCGGAGGAGACCTGCCGGGCGCTGATGGAGGTGATGCTGCCGGAGCGTCCGCGCGACGACGTGGCGCTGCTCGTCGCCCGGACGCGGCTGCTCGATCCCTCCCGGGTGGCGGTCTGGGACGTGCCCTTCGACGTGGAGGCGGTCTCCCGGGTGCGCGGCGAGGTGACCCGCCGGCTGCACGACTGGGGGCTGGAGGAGTCCTGCTTCGCCACGGAGCTGGTCCTCAGCGAGCTGCTGACCAACGCCATCCGCTACGGCGCCGAGCCGGTCCGGGTCAGGATCCTGCTCGGGCGATCGCTGATCTGCGAGGTGTCGGACGGCAGCAGCACCTCGCCGCACCTCAAGCGGGCGACGACCACCGACGAGGGCGGCCGCGGCCTGTTCCTGGTCTCGCAGTTCGCGGACCGCTGGGGCACCCGCTACACGGCGCACGGCAAGGTGATCTGGGCGGAGCTGAGCCTGGACGGCCGTCCGGAGCCGGACCCCGAGGCACTGCTGGACTCGATGGCATGGTGAGCGAACCGGCTACGCCGCCTTCCGCACCGGAGCCGGGTCCGCGGCCGACCACCAAAGCGGTCGGCACGGCCGACCCAGCGGGCACGGCCGACCCAGCGGGCACGGCGGTCCCGCTGACCACGGCGGTCCCGGCGAACGCGGCGGACGCGGATGGCCCGGCGGACGCGGCAGACGCGGATGGCTTGGCGGACGCGGCGGACGCTGATGGCCCGGCGGACGCGGCGGACGCGGCGGACGCGGCAGACGCGGCGGTGGGACGTCGGCCCGCGTCTCCGGCGCCGGATCCGGAGGGCCGACCGGGCGGGCGTCCGCCCGGTCGAACCGTGTGCGCTCCCCTGACGCCGGGCGGAGAGTGCCACCCGAACAGGCGCCCGGCGCCGGGGCCACCCCGGGGCTGCCGCCTTCTCGGGCCCGCCACCGAGCCGTGCCGCGGCGGGTCGGGATCGCGGCGGCCGGCCAGGGGGTCGTGCCCGGCAGATGAACCGGGTGACTGCGTTCGCACCCCGTGCCGCAGCGGTGCACTGTGGTAGGCGTGAGTTCCTGGCAGGGGCGTTTCTCCGACCGGGCGCAGGGGCGGCAACCAGGTCACATACTGGTGCTGATCCCGCTCGCGCTCATCATCCTCATCACCGTGTCCGACATCGTGGCTCCGTCCGACGTCGTGCTCGGCCCGCTGCTGGTGATCGCTCCCGCGATCACCGCCTGGTTCGAGGGGCCGTGGATCACAGGGGCCGTCGGCGCCGCCTCGGTGGCGGCCCAGGGGTTCGCGGGCTGGCGGCTGGGCATCCTGCCGTCGCGCGAGGTGTTCGTACAGATGATCGCCCTCGCGGTGCTCTCCCTTCTGGTCGTGGCCCTGTGCGCGGTCCGGGACCGCCGCGCGCGCGAGCTGGCCCAGGTCCGGTCGGTCGCCGAGGCCGCCCAGCGGGTGCTGCTGTGGCCCCTGCCGACCCGGCTGGGCCCGCTCCAGCTCGCCTCCCTCTACCTGGCCGCGGAGGACGAGGCGTCGATCGGCGGCGATCTCTACGCGGCCGCCCGCACCGACAGCGGCGCCCGGGTGATGATCGGCGACGTGCGCGGCAAGGGGCTGCCCGCCGTCGGCGAGGCGGCCCTGCTGCTCGGCGCCTTCCGGGAGGCCGCTCACCACCACGCCGCCCTGCCCTCGCTCGCCGCCTCCCTGGAACGGAGCATCACCCGCTACCTGTCCGACTTCGAACCGGAGGAGGAGGCCGGGGAGCGGTTCGTCACCGCCCTGCTGCTGGAGATCCCGGACGACGAGCCGGTGGTACGGCTGACCAGTTGCGGCCATGTGGCCCCCCTGCTGCTGAGACCGGACAGGTCGGTGACCATGCCCGACCTCACGCCCGCCCCGCCGCTCGGGGTCGGTCTGACGGATCCGAACGGATCCGTCGTCGACGTGCTGCCCTTCGGCCTCGGCGACACGCTGCTGCTGTACACCGACGGGGCCGTGGAGGCCCGTGACGACCGCGGGGTGTTCTACCCGCTGGTCGAGCGGACGACCCAGTGGGTCGACGGCGCCCCCGACTCCCTGCTCCACCACGTCCAGCGCGACCTGCTCGCCCACACCGGCGGGCGGCTCGACGACGACGTGGCCCTGATCGCGATCCGCCGTGTCCCGGCCTCGCCCACCGCGCACCGCTTCGGACGCTTGGTCCAGGCGGCCGGCTGAACGGTGCCCTCGGGAGGGTCCAGGGGCTTGCCAAGATGATCACCAAGACTCGTATAGTGACCGGAAGTTGAGCGAGCACCCGGAAGGCGACACCACCTCATGACCGGCCAGACCACCGCCGACGACAAGCTCACCTGGCTCCTGGAGGGCCTGCTGGAGCGGACCCCGGGCGCGCGGCACGCGCTCGTGCTGTCCCGGGACGGACTGAAGCTTTGCCGCACCCCGGAGCTCACCCCCGACCAGGCCGACCAGCTCGCCGCCATCGCCGCGGGCATCCAGTCGCTGTCCCACGGCGCGTCGGTCGAGTTCGGCGACGGCACCGGCGGCGTCCGCTCGGCGATGACCGAGTTCTACGGAGGGGTGCTGTTCATCGTGGAGGCCGGTGAGGGCGCGCACCTGGCGTTGGTCACCACCGAGGACGCGGACGCCGGGCTCGTCGGGCACACCATGAGCGAGCTCGTGGAGCAGCTCGGCGAGCACCTCACCGCGCCGCCGCGCGCCTCCTGAGCCGGCCCGGCCCGAACGACGGATTCAGAAGCGCCGGCGCTGAGTCCGATGGGACGGAGCGGTTGGACTTCAGGATCATGCTGGAGCAAGGTGGAGGCGTCCCTCGATCCCGGGGAGACGCCCCCGCATCGCACCACCCGGAGACCACCCGATGACCTACGTCGCGGATCCTGAGCGTTACGACGGCACCATGCGCTACCGCCGCACCGGGCGCTCAGGGCTCGACCTGCCCGTCCTGTCCCTGGGCTACTGGCACAACTTCGGCGACGACCGTTCGTTCGAGACCCAGCGCGAGATCGCGCTGCGCGCCTTCGACCTGGGCATCACCCATCACGACCTGGCGAACAACTACGGCCCGCCCTACGGCTCGGCGGAGATCAACTTCGGGCGTCTGATGAAGCAGGACCTCGCGCCGTACCGGGACGAGATGGTGATCTCCACCAAGGCCGGCTGGGACATGTGGCCCGGCCCGTACGGCCAGGGCGGCGGTTCCCGCAAGTACCTGCTCGCCTCGCTGGACCAGTCACTCAAGCGCATGGGCCTGGACTACGTCGACATCTTCTACTCCCACCGGCTGGACGCCGGCACGCCGCTGGAGGAGACGATGGGCGCGCTGGACACCGCCGTCCGCCAGGGCAAGGCCCTGTACGTCGGCATCTCCTCCTACGACGCCGAGCGCAGCCGGCAGGCCGCCGCCATCCTGCGCGAGCTGGCCACCCCGCTGCTCATCCACCAGCCCTCGTACAACATGGTCAACCGCTGGATCGAGACCGAGGGGCTGCTCGACGTCGCGGAGGAGGAGGGCTTCGGCGTCATCGGTTTCACCGCCCTGGCCCAGGGGCTGCTGACCGGACGCTACCTCGAGGGCGTGCCGGAGGACTCGCGGGCCGCGCGGGGCACCTCGTTCGACCCCGCCTGGCTCTCCGACGACATGCGGCGCAGGCTGCGGGCCCTGAACGACATCGCGGCCGGCCGCGGGCAGACCCTCGCCCAGATGGCGCTCGCCTGGGCCCTGCGCGACGAGCGCGTCACCTCCCTGGTGATCGGCGCCTCCCGGGTGGAGCAGCTGGAGCAGAACGTGGCCGCGCTGGACCGCATGGACTTCAGCGCCGAGGAGCTGGCCGGGATCGACACGTTCGCGACCGACGGCGGCGTGGACCTGTGGCAGGCCGCCCGCACCGGAAAACTCGGCTGAACGCGTTTCTCAAGTCACCTGGCAGGCGGCTCCGTTGAGGGTGAAGGACGCGAACTACCGGTGTTCCAGGCGCTGGTCGTGTACGCCGCCCGGCAGCCGCCCGCCGGGGGCGTGGTCGGCGGGTCGGTGGGCGGCGAGTCCGGGACCTCTTCGGGTTCGCGGCATGTCAGCGTCCTTTGCTTCGAAACTTTCGTGCCGATTTCGGGAAGGCGCCGCGTCACGCTAGAGGTGCCGCACTGTCGCGTCAACCACCGGTATCGCCCGTAACTCGCAAAGGGACAGCGGGAGGTCGAGCTTCGGCCATCCCTCGGTACGGCCTGCGCGAACCGTTGACCGCCTCCCGTTCTGTTCGTAACCTGCGCGTCACATTCGACCTTGGCTGCGAAACTTTCGAGAAACGGAGATGGCATGCCCATGCCTAAACGGGCGGCGCAGGCGTTCACGGCCGTCCTGCTCGCCGCTTCCACCGTCACGGCCCTGTCGCACACCGCCGCGGCCGCCGACACACTGGGGTCCGCGGCGGCCGGAAAGGGCCGTTACTTCGGTACCGCCGTCGCCGCGAACCACCTCGGCGAATCGGCCTACGCCGGCACCCTCGACCGTGAGTTCAACCAGGTCACGCCCGAGAACGAGATGAAGTGGGACGCCACCGAGGGCTCCCGCAACACCTTCACCTTCGGCAACGCCGACCAGATCGTCAACCACGCCCAGAGCCTGAACATGAAGGTCCGCGGGCACACGCTGGTGTGGCACTCCCAGCTCCCCTCCTGGGTCTCCGGCCTGGCCGCCACCGACCTGCGCTCGGCGATGAACAACCACATCACCCAGGTCATGCAGCACTACAAGGGCAAGATCTACGCCTGGGACGTGGTCAACGAGGCGTACCAGGACGGCTCCAGCGGAGCCCTGCGCAGTTCCCCGTTCGCGGACAAGCTCGGCAGCGGCTTCATCGAGGAGGCCTTCCGCACG
Organism: Streptomyces cyslabdanicus; assembly: GCF_052663305.1. Lineage (NCBI taxonomy): Bacteria > Bacillati > Actinomycetota > Actinomycetes > Kitasatosporales > Streptomycetaceae > Streptomyces > Streptomyces cyslabdanicus. Next base: position 10,039 of record NZ_JBQRUW010000082.1, on the reverse strand, counting down.
GCCCGCAGCGTCGACCCGAACGCCAAGCTCTGCTACAACGACTACAACACCGACGGCGTCAACGCGAAGAGCAACGCGGTCTACGCCATGGTGAAGGACTTCAAGGCCCGCGGTGTGCCGATCGACTGCGTGGGCTTCCAGTCCCACTTCAACCCCGCCTCTCCGGTTCCGTCCGACTACCAGGCCAATCTGCAGCGCTTCGCCGACCTCGGGGTGGACGTGCAGATCACCGAGCTCGACATCGAGGGCTCCGGATCCGCCCAGGCCACCAACTACTCGAACGTCGTCAAGGCCTGCCTGGCGGTGACCCGTTGCACGGGCCTGACCGTCTGGGGCGTCACCGACATGTACTCGTGGCGCAGCAGTGGCACTCCGCTGCTGTTCGACTCGAGCTACGCCAAGAAGCCCGCGTACGACGCCGTCCTCGCCGCGCTCGGCGGCTCGGGCAGCGGCGGGGGCGACGGTGGCGGCGGTGACAACGGCGGCGGCAACAACGGCGGCGGCGGCAACGCCACCTGCACGGTCTCCTTCGCCAAGACCTCGGACTGGAACGACGGCTACAACGCCGAGGTCACCGTGAAGGCGGGCTCCGCCCCGATCAAGGGCTGGAGCGTGAAGGTCACCTTCGCCCCGCCGCAGACCGTCCCCAGTGTCTGGAACGGCACGGCGAGCTGGGACAGCAGCGGCACCGTGATGACCGTGCGCGACGCCTCCTACAACGGCAGCCTCGCGGCGGGCGCGTCGACCAGTTTCGGCTTCACCGCCATGAAGAACGGCAACAACGCCACACCGACGGTCGGAGCCTGCACGGCGTCCTGACCGGTCCCGGTCACGTCGCGCACGACCGGGGCGCGCCTCGCGCGATGCCCCGGTCGTGCGCGTCGTCACGGCGGCCGGCCGGCCTCGCTGACATGCCCTTGCCTGGAGCAATGCCGACGCGGCAGCGGCCTACGCAGCAGGCTGGTGCTCTTGGTCAAGCCCGCCGGGAGTACCTGTGAACAGGCCGCCTGAGTCTTTCCGCGAGGACCGCCGCCCGCGCAAGCCGAGGGCACGGCCGCAGGTGCCGGCCCAGCCCCTGTGGCTGCGCTGGCTGCCGGTCTTCTACGTCGTGGTGGTCCTCGCCGTCGAGCCGGTGACCCCGGCACTGTGGCCCGTGAGCTTCGTGCTCACCGCGCTGCCGCTGGTGGCCGCCTTCGGGTACGGCCCCCGCGTGGTCGCCGCCGTCACGGTGTTCGCCATCGTCCTGGAGGGTGTCCTGGCCGGCACCCCGTGCTGCGCGGGCCGCACCGTGGGCAATCTGTGGGACCGCCACTACGTGGCCAACTACATCTGCACGTTCGTGGTGGGCATCCTCGGCACGATCCTCGCCTGGCACCGTGCGCGCCGGGAGCACACCCTCGCCACGGTGCGTTCCGTGGCGGAGGCCGCACAGCGCGTGTTGCTGCGCCCGGTCCCCCACCACCTCGGCCGGGTCTCCGTGAAGACCCTGTACCTCTCCGCGGCGGCCGAGGCACAGATCGGCGGCGATCTGTACGAGGCGGTGCCGACGGCGCACGGAGTGCGTCTGCTCATCGGCGACGTCCGCGGCAAGGGCCTGGTCGCCGTGGAGACGGCCGCGACGATGCTCGGAGCCTTCCGTGAGGCCGCACCCGACGAGCCCGACCTGGCCGATCTGGCCGGGCGTATGGAGCGCAGTATGAGCCGCTACGCCGCCCGGCTGCCCGGCGCCGAGGCGGGCGAGCGGTTCGTGACGGCGGTGTTCGCGGAGATCCCCGACGACGAGCACGTCGTGCGTCTCGTCAACTGCGGCCACCCGCCTCCGCTGCTCGTCAGCGGCGGCCGGGTCACGGAGCTGGAGGCGACCGAGCCGTCGCCGCCCGTCAACCTCGGTGTGCTGTTCGGCGACGGGTACCGCGTGGACGTCGCGCCCTTCCATCCCGGCGACACGTTGCTGCTGTACACCGACGGGGTCACCGAGACCCGCGACCCGGCCGGCGCCTTCTACCCGCTCATCGAGCGGGTCCGGCCCTGGGCCGGCCTTCCGCCCGGCGAGCTCCTGGAGCGCCTGCACGCGGATCTGCTCGCCTTCAGCGGCGGACGGCTCGACGACGACCTGGCCGCGCTCGCCGCCCACCGCCTCCCCGTGGAGCCCCACCCCTGAGCAGCGGCACGGGACATGACCGAGGTTCGCCTCCGGTGCGCGTGCGTGGACGGCTCACGGGGCCCACGAGGCGTCACCGGGGCGGGCCGGCAGGGCCAGATGGTCGAGGTCGGCCGGCCGGGGCGACGTCACCGGCCACAGCGGGGCCGGGGTGCCGTCGGCGACCGCGGCCGGGGCGTCGGTGAGGTTCATGCGGTCGCGCAGTCGGCCGTAGAAGTCCATCGGGCCCAGCCGGACGGCCCGCAGCCGGCGCGGGGAGGCGTAGACGCCGATCCAGTCACCCGGGTCGAGCACACCGCGCAACTGGCCGTCGATGCTGACGGCGGCCTGGCCCGAGCGTTCCAGCACGCGCAGGCCGACCGCTTCGTCCGGCGCGGCCACGACCGAGCGGTTGAACACCATGTGCGGGGCAACCGGAGTGAAGACGAGGGCGTCCGCGCGGGGCGAGACGACCGGGCCCCCGGCGGCGAAGCTGTAGGCCGTGGAGCCGGTGGGGGTGGCGACCAGCAGCGCGTCGGCCGAATAGGACGCCAGGAGCCGGCCCGCGAGGTAGACGCCGACCGACACCTGCCGGTCCCGGGCCAGCTTCTCCAGCACGATGTCGTTCAGGGCGGTGACGTTCAGCGGGATGCCCCAGTCGCCACCGGCCTGGCAGTCGGGGCGGACCCGGGGCGGCGGCAGCATCGGGCGGCGGCCGTAGCGCATCAGTTCCTCGATGTCGGCGGGCACCTCCAGGCGGCGCGAGGCGCGCAGGGTGAGCATCATCCGGTTCTCCACCGTGAGGCGCTCCGCGAGGACGGCGTCCAGCGCGGCACGCACGACCGTGACGGGCACCTCCGTGAGGAAACCCACCCGGCCGAGGTCGACCCCCAGGACCAGGGCGTCGTTCACCGCGGCCAGCCGGGCGCCGCGCAGGAACGTGCCGTCGCCGCCCAGGGTGACGATGAGGTCCGGGTCGCCCGCGGCCTCGACCTCCTCCCGGGAGGAGCGCCGCCCTCCGTCGTGCCACACGTCGATGTCCGCGCACCCCACGCCGTGCTCGTCGGACCACTCGCGCACGGTGCGGGCGGCGGCCGCGGCCTCACCGCGCCCACCGTGGACGACCAGGCCGATACGACGCACCGTCACCTCTGCCTCCGGATCTCCGCACCCGGGCGGACTCGCTGCCGAACGCCATCCTCACCGCGCGGTGCGCGCCTCGCCGAACGCCACGCCGCCGGACGGCCCCGCTCCCCCGCGCCGCCGCTTCGGCCCTGTCCGGCCGCACCGGCCAGGCGCGGGCAGCATCCCCGGGTTCCCCTGCTCCACGTGCGGAAACACCGGACTCGTACGGCTCTCGGGCGGCGTTCCGCGCAGGGCGTCAGCTCGCCCACGCCAGGAGCCGTTCCCCCGGCTCCTGCTCCCTCAGCCGGGCCAGTGACTGCTTCTCCAGCTGACGCACGCGCTCACGGGTCAGGCCCACGTGCTGGGCGACCTCTTTCAGGGTGCGCTGGTGCCCGTCGTGCAGGCCGTACCGCAGGCTGAGGATGAGGGCCTCGCGCGGCGCCAGGGTGTCGACGGCCTCCCGCAGTTCCTCGGCCAGCGCCTGGTACTCGGCGACCTCGGGGGCCCGCAGCACCTCCGTGTCGGGGATGAGATCGCCGACCACCGTCTCGCCGGTGTCGTCCACCGGCATGTCCAGGCTGACCACCTGCCGGCCGACGCGGCGCAGCCAGACGACCCTGTCCTCGGTGAGGCCGCTCTCGCGGGCGACCTCCTCCACGGTCGGCTCGTGTTCGAGGCTCAGCTGCAACTTGCGTTCGATCTTGGCGAGCTTCTGCAACTGCTCCACGACGTGCATCGGCAGCCGTACGGAACGCGCGTGCGTGGCGAGGCCGCGCTCCATCGCCTGGCGGATCCACCAGGTGGCGTAGGTGGAGAACTTGAACCCCTTGGTGTGGTCGAACTTCTCCACCGCCCGGATGAGCCCCAGGTTGCCCTCCTGGATGACGTCGAGGAGCGGCAGCCCGCGATGGGCGTGCCGTTTGGCCATGGCCACGACGAGCCGGAGGTTGGCCCGCACCATGTGGTCCTTGGCCGCCTGGCCGTCCCGTACGGCGGCCTCCAGGTCCCGCCGGTGATCCGGCGCGACCTCCCGGTCGTCCTCCTCGGCCTGCCGCAGTTCCGCCGCGGCGTGCAGACCGGCCTCGATGCGCCGGGCGAGCCGCACCTCGCCCTCCGCGTCGAGCAGCGGTGTCGCCCCGATCTGGCGCAGGTACTGACCGAGCAGATCGGGTTCGCCGTCGGGTTCGGGCACCGCGTCGTACCGCTTGGTGGCACGCACCGCCGCCCGTCGTCCGGTACGTGCGGACGCCGCCGTCCTCTGCTTCGCGGGAGCCATCGCGCGCTCCTCATCTCCTCGCGGCCGCCGCCCGGGTACCCGAGACGGCCGCCGCCCATACGTCCCGGCCGGGGACCAGCGGCTCGGGGTCGCGGCTGTCGGCCAGGGCGAACGGCGACCACGGTCCAGCCCCGGGTCAGGGGGTCCTGGTCACCGTCAGCAGGGCCGCGGCGTCCTCGACGGCCTCCAGGCTGTGCCGGGCCTGCGGCACGATGAGCAGGTCCCCCGCCATGCCCTCCCACGACGTGTCGCCGCTGCGCAGCACCACCCGTCCGCGCAGTACCAGCACGGTCGCCTCACCAGGGTTGTCGTGCTCGGCCAGGGCCGTGCCGGCGCGCAGCGTGATGAGGGTCTGGCGCAGCACGTGTTCGTGGCCGCCGTAGACGGTCTCCGCGCTGCGGCCGGCCGGGGACGCCTCGGCCCGTCCGAGGTGCTCGCGGGCGAGGGCGTCGAGGGAGATCTTCTGCATCACTGTGACTCTTCCTCATGGGGGGACCCGAGCGGGGCAGTTCCGTAGCGTACGCCGGTACGCCGCCACCTTCGGGCTTTCCCCCTGCGGCCCGTGGCGGGCGGGGGAAGCCTCCGCACCCCCACCCGGCGTAAGGTGGCCGTGCCGGGGCCCGGACGGTGAGGACGAGCACCGGCCCTGCCGGGAGGTGCCCCATGTCGCACGATCCATGGCGGCCGGAGCCCGAAGAGGCGGCCGTCCACAGGGCCACCGCAGCCCCGGAAAGCGCCCGGACCCCTGGTGGCGGTGAGGCCTACGAGGAGCTCAGGGCCCGGATCCGGCAGCTCAGCCTGGACCGCCGCAGGCTGCACCGCCTGCTGGACGCGGTGGTGGCCCTCAGCGCCGACCGGGACACCCGCACCGTGCTGCGTCACCTGGTGCAGGCAGGCACCGACCTCGTCGGCGCGCGCTACGGCGCCCTCGGCGTGCTCGGCGAGGGCGGGGAGATCATCGACCTGATCACCGTCGGCGTCGACGGCGCCGAGCAGCTGCTGTCCGCGTCCGGGCTCCCGCAGAGCCACGGGCTGCTGGGCAGCCTGATCGAGGAGCCCAGGCCGCTGCGGATCGACCGCATCGCCGCCGATCCCCGCTCGGTCGGCTTCCCCGACGGCCACCCGGTCATGACCACGCTGCTCGGGGTCCCGCTGACCGTGCGCGACACCGTCTACGGCAACCTCTACCTGGCGGACAAGAAGGACGGCACGCCCTTCGCCGACGCCGACGAGTCCCTGCTGACCGCGCTGGCCAGTGCCGCGAGCGTCAGCATCGAGAACTCCCGCCTGTACGGGCGGCTCAAGCGGTCCGCCGAACAGTTCCAGCGCCGTCTGCTGCCGGTACTGCCCGACCTGTCCCCGCTGCTGGTGGAGGCCCGCTACGAGCCGGCGTCCGAGCTGCCCCACCTCGGTGGTGACTGGTACGACGCCTTCGGGCTGCCCGACGGGGCGGTCCTCGTCGTCGTCGGCGACGTGACCGGCCACGACGTGGAGGCGGCGCCGCTGATGGGGCAGATCCGCAACATGCTGCGGGCCCTGGCCTTCGACCGGTGCGGGCCGCCCAGCCTGATCGTGGACCGGCTCGACCGGGCGCTGGCCGCGTTCGGCGATCCGCCGGCCGCCACGCTGGTCCTGGCCCGCATCGAGCGGATTCCGGACGCCGGGTACGCGCTGCGCTGGACCAACGCCGGGCATCCGCCGCCGCTGCTGATCACCCCCGACGGCACGGTCCGCTGCCTGGCTCCCGAGGCCCACGGCATCCCGGTCGGCGTCGAACCGGGTCTGCCCCGCCCCGACCACGAGCACCCGCTGCCGCCGGACAGCACCCTGCTGCTGTTCACCGACGGCCTGATCGAGCGCCGTGACCGGGACATCGACGCCGGGCTGCGGGACCTGGCGGACCATGCCGCCGCCCTGGCCGGCGCCCCGCTGGACGCGCTGTGCGACGCGCTGCTCGGCCGCCAGGACGGCTACGACGACGACGTGGCCCTGCTGACCCTGCGCATGCCGCGGCTCGCGCGCTGAGCGAACCGGCTCTCCCCCGTCCGGCCCAACAGCGCTGGGCAGGAGGGGGAGAGGGCGCGTGAGCGGTGGGTGCGTGGTGGAAGGCATGGCGAACCTACGAGTCGGAGGAGGGCCCATGCCGGATGCTGTGGTCGAGGGCGCCGTGGACGGCGACAGTGCCGTGCGGGTCGGTCCCGGCGGGCAGCCCTTCGCGCAGGTGAGCGCGGTCGCCGACGCCGTCCTCTACGAGGGCTACCTGCTGTATCCCTACCGCCGCTCCTCCCCCAAGAACCGCGTCCGCTGGCAGTTCGGGGTGCTGCTGCCGCGCAACTGGGTGGAGTGCGACGGGCCCGTCACGGTCGGTGTGTCGGGCTCCGCCGACTCCTGGTACCAGCGGACCGAGTGTCTGCTGCGGGTGCACGGGCCCGACGCCGTCCTGCGGGTCAGGGTGCGTTACCTCCAGGCGCAGCACAAGCAGGTGGAGGAGACCGGCCCGGACGGCGGGCTCCGCCCCGTCCACTCGCTGCAGACCGGCGACGGCACCACCCATCTGACCTTCGACGAGGCGGTGCCGCGCGAGACCGACCTCGTCGTACCGCTGGAGGACCTGCTGCGGCGGGAGTGCACCGCCCCGGTGGGCGCGCCGGCCGGTGAGGAGAGCGAGTCCCTGCCGGGGGGCGGCGGGCGGATCGTACGGCGGCGCTCGGAGATCTTGGCGGACACCACGCTCGCGGCCGAGCGTCTCGCGGACGGCCTGGTCCGGCTGCGGGTGCGCACCGAGAACACCGGGCACGCGGGGGATCCGCGGGCCCCGCGCGACGCCGCGCTGCGCCAGGCGCTCATCGCCACGCACACCCTCATCGGCGGCTCGGGCATCGAGTTCGTCTCCCTGACCGACCCGCCCGCGGACCTGCTGGAGCACGTCCGCGGCTGCCGCAACGCGTTCACCTTCCCCGTCCTCGGCGGCGAACCGCCCGCCACGGGCGGCGGCACCGGCGCCGGCCGCGAGGCGCAGCCCTCGGACGGCGGCACCGGGCCCGTGCTGCTCTCCGCGCCGATCATCCTGCCCGACCGTCCCCAGGTCGCGCCCGAGAGTCCGGGCGACCTGCACGACGCGGCGGAGATCGACGAGATCCTGACGCTGCGGACGATGCTGCTGACCGACGAGGAGAAGCGCGAGGCCCGCGCCACCGACCCGCGCGCCGCCGAGATCCTGGACCGGGTGGACCACATGCCCCCGGAGGTCCTCTCCCGGCTGCACGGCGCCATCCGCTCGCTGGCTCCCGCCGCGCCCGTCGCCACGGGCCCCGCCGGCGCGGACGGTGCCGCCACGACCGCTTCGGGGGGAGCGGCCGCCGACCGGCCGCCCGTCTGGTGGCAGGAGGGCGGTGACGACGGCCTCTCCCCCACCACCGAGAAGGTGCTCGTCGACGGCGTGCCCCTGGGAGGCGGCAGCCGTGTCCGGCTGCGTCCGCGGGGCCGGGGCGCCGACGCCCAGGACATGTTCCTGGCCGGGCGGACCGCGCACGTGGCCGCGGTCTTCCACGACGTGGACGGCAGCGTGCACCTCGCCGTCACCCTCGACGACGACCCCGCGGCCGAACTGCACAGCTGGTACGGCCGCTTCCACTACTTCCGGCCCGACGAGCTGGAGCCGTACACCGCCACCGATCCGCGGAACCCGAACAGTGAAGGGCAGCAATCCACATGACGACCACCGAGGCGCGGCGGGCGGGGCGTAAGCCCGCTCAGATCGTGGACATGTCCTGGGATCCGATCACACGGATCATCGGGAATCTGGGCATCTACACGAAGATCGACTTCGCGAACCGGGAGGTCGTCGAGTGTCACTCGACGTCTTCCCTGTTCCGCGGCTACTCGGTGTTCATGAAGGGCAAGGACCCCCGCGACGCCGGCTTCATCACCTCACGCATCTGCGGCATCTGCGGCGACAACCACACCACCTGCTCCAACTACGCCCAGCAGATGGCCTACGGCGTCAAACCCCCACCACTGGCCGAACACATCACCAACCTCGGCGAAGCCGCCGAGTACATGTTCGACCACACGATCTTCCAGGACAACCTCGTCTTCGTCGACTTCTGCGAAGCCATGGTCAAAGCCACCAACCCCGGCGTCCTGGCCCGCGCCGAACGCACCGAGGCCCCGCGTGGGCATCTCCACGGCTACCGCACCATCGCCGACATCATGCGCGCCTTCAACCCCTTCGAAGGCGAGATCTACAAACAGGCCCTGAAAATGTCCCGGATCACCCGGGAGATGTTCTGCCTCATGGAGGGACGCCACGTCCACCCCTCCACCCTCTATCCCGGCGGCACCGGCACCATGCCCCAACCCGCCGTCTTCACCGACTACCTCGCCCGCCTCATGCGCGTCATCGACTTCGTCAAACAAGCCGTCGCCCTCAACGACGACGTCTTCGACTTCTTCTACCAAGCCCTGCCCGGCTACGAAGAAGTCGGCCGCCGCCGCATCCTCCTGGCCTGCTGGGGCGCCTGGCAAAACCCCGACATCGTCGACTACCGCTACGAGACGATGAACCACTGGGGCAAGGCCATGTACGTCACCCCCGGCATCATCGTCGACGGCAAACTCGTCACCAACAACCTCATCGACATCAACCTCGGCCTCCGCATCCTCCTCGGCTCCTCCTACTACGACGACTGGACCACCGAGGAACCCTTCGTCACCCACGACCCCCTCGGCAACCCCGTCGACATCCGCCACCCCTGGAACCAGACCACCCTCCCCCACCCCCAAAAACGCGCCTTCGACCACAACTACAGCTGGGTCATGAGCCCCCGCTGGCACCACCGGGAAACCGGCCAGCACCTCGCCCTCGACACCGGCGGCGGCCCCCTCGCCCGCCTCTGGTCCACCGCCCTGAACGGACTCGTCGACACCCCCTACATCAAAGCCACCGGCCACAGCGTCCGCATCACCCTCCCCCACGGCGAAAAACTCCCCGAAACCACCCTCGAATGGACCATCCCCCAATGGTCCAACACCATCGAACGCGACCGCGCCCGCCCCTACTTCATCGCCTACGCCGCCGCCATGGCCCTCCAATTCCTCGAACAAGCCCAACAACTCGTCCGCGCCGGCGAAACCAAAGTCTTCGAGAACTTCGAAGTCCCCGACGAAGCCATCGGCTGCGGCTTCCACGAAGCCGTCCGCGGCGTCCTCTCCCACCACCTCGTCATCAAAAACCAGAAAATCGCCAACTACCACCCCTACCCACCCACCCCCTGGAACGCCAGCCCCCGCGACCACTACGGCACCCCCGGCCCCTACGAAGACGCCGTCCAAGGCCAACCCATCTTCGAAGAAAACGACTCCGACACCTTCAAAGGCGTCGACATCATGCGCACCGTCCGCAGCTTCGACCCCTGCCTCCCCTGCGGCGTCCACATGTACCTCGGCAACGGCAAAACCCTCACCACCACCCACACCCCCACCTACGGAACCGACCA
>NZ_JBQRUW010000081.1:0-13171 GCF_052663305.1 Streptomyces cyslabdanicus | reverse complement strand
CGGGTGGAGACGCTAAACGCCTGTGGAGTGCCGGTAAGACGGGCACACGTGCCCGCACAGCGCGTTGAAGCAGGAAGCCCCCGGAAGGGTCAGACGACCCAGGCTGGAATCCCTGGACTTTAGGCCAGGGAGCACGTCAAACCCTCAACGCCTGAACGCAGATCCGTCGATTGCGGCGCAGCTCTTGAGTCGCCTGCTTGGCGAGCAATGCTCGTCGCAAGTGCACGACTTGAACCCCTGGTGTCACCACGTCACCTGACGCTGGATCGGGTCGATCGATCCCACCCGAGCGCATCGGCAGCCAGACAGGACACCCGTGAACCGGCGAACCGTCCCGGTCGCAGCACAATCGTGTTGACCGCCCCCGGCAGGCAGTGCTTGAGTCGGCGCGTGGACAGCATTTCTGCCAACCGGCGGTTCTGGAACCAGATCAGCAGCGCCTACCAGCACAAGCACGACCCGCAGATCGGCGCAACGCCCCGGCTGTGGGGCACGTACGCCATCCCCGACGCGCACCTGCACGCCCTGGGCGACGTCACCGGCAAGCGCGTCCTCGAACTCGGCTGCGGCGCCGGCCAGTGGTCCAGGGCGCTCGCCGCCGAGGGCGCCACCGTGGTCGGGCTCGACCTGTCCGAAGCCCAGCTCGCCGCGGCAACTCGCGCGATGGGAGCGGCCCGCTACCCGCTGGTGCAAGGCGCCGCCGAACACCTCCCGTTCGCCGCCGACAGCTTCGACCTGGTGTTCTGCGACTACGGCGGGCTCAGCTGGGCGCCCCCGCACCTGGCCGTCCCGCAGGCCGCACGCATCCTGCGCCGCGGTGGGCGCCTGGTGTTCAACGTCGCCAGCCCATGGTTCGAAGCCTGCTACGACGAAGCCGCCAGCCGCGTGACCACGACGCTGCAGCAGGACTACTTCGGGCTGGACACCATCGCCGAAGACCAGGGCGCGGTCAGCTATCAGCTCACCTACGGCGACTGGATCAAGGTCCTGCGCGGCGCAGGTCTCGTCATCGACGACCTCATCGAGCCGCGGCCCGAACCCGGAACAGCCAACGGCTACAACCAAACCGACCCGCCTGACTGGGCATACCGCTGGCCGGCGGAACTGCTCTGGGTAACCCACAAACCATAAGCACCGCCGCACCGAGACGTGAAGGTATCCCCTCCCCGGTTGGCTCTAGGTCGTGTCCGTAAAGTCGGGGCAGCCAGAGTCGTAGGCAGGCGAGGGTGACCAGGGCCTGGTAGTGGCGGGCGCGTTTGTCGTAGCGGGTGGCCAGGGCTTTGTTGTGCTTGAGCCGGTTGAAGCAGTGCTCGACGACGTTGCGGCGCCGGTAGGCCGCCCGGTCGAGTCGGCAGCGGCTCTCGCCTCGTCGGATGCGTCCGTTGATCTGGTCGATCCGCTCGGGGATCGCCGTCTTGATGCCCCGCCTGCGCAGGTAGGTGCGGATCTTCGTGGACGAGTAGCCCTTGTCCGCTACCACCCGCTCGGGCCGGGTTCTGGGGCGGCCCGGCCCGCACCGGCCGATACGGACGCGGGCCATCACCGCCTCGAACTGGGTGCAGTCGTTGACGTTGCCTGCGGTGAGGGTGAAGGCCGGCGGCAGTCCCCGGCCGTCGCAGACGCCCGGATCAGGTGGGAGCCCGTACACCACTTCTCAGGACGCAACCATGTCGCCTGTTCGTCGCACCACGGCAGCCCACTTCCTCCGCCTGAAGTGGTGGGAGAACGGCCCCGCCTGGTGCGGGGCCGACGGCCGCGTTGGTGCAGAAGAACTCGCAACGCGATCGCGCACAGATCAGAGGGCGCTTGCCGCCCTTCTCCGCCAGTCGAGCGGTGGCAGGCCGGTCGCGACACTCCCCTTTCGCACGAACCTGGGAGCCGTTCACGCACCCCGGCGATCAGTCGGGTTGGTCGACTGCACGACACCGCCGTTCATACAACCCGGCTCCGCCTGCCCGGCGCTGCTGATACGCGGTGCCAAAGGCGGTGTGCTGTCGGCGGAGCAGGCAGCGCAGATGGCCGCTCGGCGGCCCGGCACCCGTCTCGTCGAACTGGGGACGGACCACTTCTTGTACGCCAACGACCCGGTCGGCTTCGCGAACGCGGTCCGGGACTTCCTTGCCTCGGCATAGCCATGGCCCCAGCCTTTCCGGCACCCCTCGATGGATCACGATGCGGCCTGCTTGAGGCACCTCCAGCAGATGAGGCTGCAGGCCAGTGAGATGCAAGAGTTGTGGAGTTCGAGGCGCCTCTCCCACCGCACGGCAAGGCGTTTCAACTGGGGGAGCAGGACGAAAGTCTGCTCCACGACGTAGCGGAGCTTGCCCAGGCCTTTGATGTTCGGGGCGCCCTTGCGGGAGATCACCAGCAGAATCCGGCGATGTCGTAGCGCACGGCGTACCGCCTTCGAGGCGTAGGCCTTGTCGCCCAGGACGGCCTCAGGGCGCTTACTCGGATGGCCCGGGCGTCCGGCTACCGGGGGAATGCCGTCGACCAGGGCGAGGGTCTGGGTGACGAGCGCGTGTTCTTCTCACCCGCCGTAGGCGAGGTACCGGTAGTTGAGGGCGCTGGGACCATGAAAACCCCGGCTGTCGCTGCTGCGTGTACGGAAGCCTGCGGTGGTCTCGCGCTTCGCGCGGGTGGAAACAGCCAGCCCTCCCCTCGAAGCCCGGGACCGAAGAGCGCGGCAGCAGGGGCGGGGGCGGCGCGGTCGTACGACGGACCGCAGTTGGCCATGAGCCCTCAGATACATGCCGTGCTGGAGCCGGTGCACCTGCTGCTGGAGCGGGTGCACAGCGACTTTGCCGTCCGGCAGATCGCCCGTGAGGTGGGCCGCCAGCTGCGCGAGGGCACCAACGCCGAACGTCTGCACGACCGGCTGACCGCCCGGTTCGCCAAGGTGATGCTCTCGGAGATCGGCGACCCGGGCCGGTGGTTGCTCGGGGTGGCCCTGCCGCGGTGGGACTGCGGTTACCAGGACTGGGAGGCGGGTGTTCTGTGGTCGACCGGCAATGACTGCGAGGTGCGTGCCGAGGTCGTCCAGGACAGTGACCGCGTGCAAGCTCACCGCGACCTGGCAGTTGGCCTGTTTGCCCAATGCTCCGCAGTACTGGTGGGCGACGGCGACCGACATCCGGCCGTCCTTGGGGAACGACACGTCGTCCACCGCCCAGGCATCGGGGCTGATCAGCGGCACCATCCGCTGCGTGATTCGCCGCCGCACCGGCACCGGATCCCACGGCGACTGGTTCACGAACTGCTGCATGTTCTGCTCGTTGCCGTCCGGCAGCCGCGAGTGCCATGGCCTGGATGGACTTGCGGCGACCGTCCATCACCAGTCCCCGCAGATAGCAGTCGCTCTGGGACCGCTGGTCCTTGCGCGGCACCGAGGAGAACACATCAGCCACGAATAACGCCAACTTCACCCGAACACGATTCACTTCATATGCGTAGACACACCCACCATGCCGCTGGCCACCAGCGCCCGAAAGGCCTGACGGAGTCCTGCTCGACGAGTTATTCCGAACGGCTCTGTCCCACCCCACGGCTAAGGTCCAGATCATGATTCAAGGTGATCAGATACGGGCCGAACAGACCCGCGCCGCCTGGGCGCGGATCGAGGCATGGCTCAGGAACAACGCGCCGCGCAACTATGCCGCGCTGCCCCCGCCGTGCACCGAGGAGGAGATCCGTGCCCATGAAGCGCGGCTCAGAACGGTTCTGCCCGCCGATGTGCGGGCCTTCTACCTGCTGCGCAACGGCACCGGGCACGAGGACGAGTTCGACGGGCCCGAGCCCAAGAGCATGGGCCCCAGACGGGACGCGGAGTGGGAGCGGTGGGAACCCCTCGCGCAATGTTGCTACTTCCTGCCCGAAGACACCGGTATCCATCCACTCCAGACCCGCTACTACCTCGACCTCCACGGGTTGGAGGAGTACGTACACCTGAAGTACCTGCCGCTGATCAGCAACGGGGAGGACGGCCTGTTCGGCGACTTCGTCGACCTGACCCCCGGTTCGGAGACCTACGGGCAGCTCGGCTACTACAGCCGCTACGACGCCACCAAGATGCGCGCGCAGACGCTGGCCGAGTACCTGACCGGCATCGCCGACGCGTTCGACCAAGGACGCGGATGGCCAGACGGGGACATCGGGCCCCCGCCGGTCGTCAGAGGCCGCCTCGACTGGGACTCGTAGTCATCGGCTCCGGCCTCCGTATCAGGGGCGTTGTCCGTTCGAGATCCACTTATGGCGGGATCTGGCTTCGTTTTGGTCGGACCTGATGGTGCGTCCGGAGATGCGGAGAGCGTGTTCAAGGTCCCAGCGGCCGCGCCCGCCGTCCTCCTCGACCTCGTCCCGGGCTACTGCCCGCAGCAGGCGGCCCTCCGCGTCCGGCACGTCGGCGACCTCGGCGAGCATGGACATCTGCTCCAGGCTCATGTCTCCGGCCGACACCCGACGCAGCGTCGCGTCGTCGAGCTGCTGCGCCCGGCCGAGCCCGACTGACCCCCGGTCAGCCCTCCCGGTGAATCCACGTCCGGGCGAGTTCCGCGACCCAGGTGGCCGCCGTGTCGGGAGCGGGTGGGGGTGCGCCGACGACCACGAGTTCTGTGACGCCCGCTGAAGCGAGGGCGGGCAGGTGCTCCGGTGTGCCATCGCTCAACGCGACGGCAACTGTGAGCTCGTCGAAGGCGCGACCGTGGCGGGCGCACTCGTCGGCGAGGACGGCGACGCGCGAGCGGACGTCGGCCGCCGGGATGTTGAAGCCGTACCAGCCGTCGGCGAGCGTGACCGCGCGGCGCAGGGCGGCGTCGCTGTTGCCGCCGACCACGACCGGGAGCCGGCCGCCGCGCAGCGGCTTCGGGTTGACGCGGATCGCGTCGAAGCGGGTGAACTCCCCCGCGAAGGAGGCCGGCTCCTCGGACCAGAGGGTGCGCATCGCGGCGAGGTACTCTTCGGTGCGCCGCCCGCGCCTGGCGAAGGGGACTCCGAGCGCTGCGAACTCCTCGGCCGACCAGCCGACCCCGACACCGAGGGTGAACCGCCCGGCTGAGAGCACGTCAAGTGTGGCGGCCTGTTTGGCGACCACGACGGGGTTGTGTTCAGGCAGCAGGAGCATGCCGGTGGCGAGCTCGATCCGGCTGGTGACCGCTGCCGCGAAGCTCAGGGCGAGCAGCGGGTCCAGCCAGTCCGCGTCCGCGGGCACGGCGATCCGGCCGTCCGCGGAGTAGGGGTAACGGGAGACGGGCGCGTCCACGAGCACCACGTGCTCGCCGCACCAGAGCCTCGCGAAGCCGTACATCTCCGCGGCTGTGGCCACCGCCTCGATGACCTCCGGACGGGCACCGTCACCGATGCCGAGTGCGTGCAACCCCACTCGCATCCGCCACCTCCTGACGTCACCCTAAGTGCGCGGCGCGGACGCGTTCGGGTGACGTGGCATGCCGCGCGTGGAGGCAGCACGGCATGTCACTCGCACGGGGGAGGCCATCGCCGGTGCCTGCGCTGTCATTCCGGCCCTGGGCGGGGACGCCTTGCGGGCGTGAAAGCATGGGGGCGGCGCCTGCCAAGCCGGAGGCGGCCGACCATTGCCGCCATGTCCCTCGCACTCCATCCCGTCGCCCTCCGCCACCAGGAGCAGCCCTCTCCTCGCACCGTCGTGCGTCTGTGAAGCGGTGCCCGCCCAAGGGGCTGATGGGAAGCGAGAATCCGACCGGCGTACTCGAAGCAACAGTGCGTGGCCCCACTACGTGCCCCGGCCCCAGGCTGACCTGCGGGCTCAACGTCCCAAAAGCCGTCAACCGCTCACCACCCGAGGCTATTTCGTCCGATCCTGCTCGCTGAGCGACATCGACCGCCACGATGAGACATCGCTGCCAGGGAAGAGAAGACCGGCTCCGCCACGCGCGGCGAAGGACCGGTGTGCCCTCCACACGCACCACAGCACAAGCCAGGGGCGTGCATGGCACCACGCAGAATCACAGAAGCCGAAGCAGTCCGGGTGTTCTTGGCGGAGCTAACACAATGCCTGGACTCGCCTGTAGGTGATCACACAGCAAGCGAGCTTCAGGAACGCCTCGTGGATGTCGTCGCGGATCTCCCAGCGGATCCGTAGCCGTCGGAAGCCGTGGATCCACGCGTTCGTCCGCTCGACCACCCAGCGGACCGAGCCCAGGCCGGAGCCGTGCGGAACTCCCGCGGCACGGTGCAGCTCGGCCAGCAGCACCTGGTGCAGCCGGTCCCGCACCCCGGCCTCGTGCCAGTCCCGAAGCCGGCGCCAGCACGTCATCCCGGACCCGAAGCCGAGCTCCTGCGGCAGCCACTCCCACTGGATCCCGGTGTGCAGCACGAACAGGAAGCCCCGCAGGCAACCACGGTCGTCCAGTGGCAGCCGGCCGGGATGGCGCGGACGCCGCTGCCTGACCGGCAGCAACGGCTCGATCCGCCCCCACAGGTCATCCGGCATCCTCCACGGAGGACCGTTCCCCTTCCCCATGACTCGTTCAACGAGCCAGCCAGGAAGGGGATATGGCGACGACCAGGCTTTCCATTAGGTGTTCTGACTCCCGCAGCTGACGGCCTGGAAAATAGGGTGCGGTCGGCTGAGCTGGGTTGATAGGTAAGCGATGTGACAGAGAGTCTTGAGTATTCCGCCCTGCTGCAACTGATCGACGAGCGGTCGGCCGCGTTCCGGAGTGCGGTTGCCGCCGCGCCCAGCCTTGACGCGCCGGTGCCGTCCTGCCCCGGGTGGACGTTGTTCGATCTGGTGCAGCACCTGGGTACGGGCCAGCGCTGGTGGGCCGCGATCGTCGCCGCGGGCCCGGCCGAGGCTCCGCCGGCCAAGGATGCCGCGGAGGTGCCGCGCGAGCTCGAGGCGCTGCTGGCCTGGTACGCCGAGTCGAACGAGCTGCTGCTGAGTGCGCTGCGCGAGGCTGGCCGGGAGCGCGAGTGCTGGGTGTGGTGGGGCGCCGGCGTGTCGCCGGCGAATGCCAGGGGCGTTGCCCGGCGCCGGGTGCACGAGGTGCTGGTGCACACCTACGACGCCCAGCTCGCCGCAGGCGCCGTGCAGCCGATGCCGGCGGACGTCGCGATCGACGGCCTGGCCGAGTTTCTCGACACCTGCAACTCCACCCCGGCGGCCTGGCCGCACGAGGCCGCCACCATCCACTACCACGCCACCGAGGGCCGCTCCTGGCTCCTCGCGCTGGACGGCACCGGCGCCTGGCCCGCACCACTCACGGATGACGCCGCGCCCGCCTCCGCGTCGGCCACGGGCACGGCCGAGCAGCTGCTCCTCTTCGTCTGGGGCCGCCTCACGCTGAGCGACGTGGACATCGAGGGCGACCAGCAGGTGTTCGAGCAGCTGATCGCCTGGGAGCCCGAGGAGTAGCCAGTCAATACCGCCAGCGGACGGCCTCGATGACGTCCGCGTCGGTGAACATCGCGAACAGCTCCGCCTCCGCGCGGCGGACGGCCAGTACGGCCTCGTACAGCTCGGGCCCGAGCGCCTCCCGCAGCACTGCCGACTCAGCCGGGAAGGGGATATGGCTACGACCAGGCGCCGCGCTGCTGGTGGAGTGACCACAGGGTGTCGGCGAGGAGGTCGGGGTCGGTGTGCTCGTCGGCGGCGGCGATGGCGCCGGGGTGATCAGCTGGGCAACATGGATGTTCTCGTCGGCGGGGCCGTCGTGGAGCATCGCTGCGTAGGCGCTCTCGGCGGCGAACGCGATGGAGGTTCCGGCCCGCTCGGGGTGGGGGCGCACGGCGCTGCCGCCGTTGACGAACAGGATCGTGCCACGGCCGAGGTCGCGCATGCCCGGCAGCGTCTGTTCCACGGCGGTCATCGGCCCGAACAGAGAGAAGGCGAGCGGGTTCCTGCAGGGCGTCGGCGGTGGTGCGCAGGACGGGCTTCATGAAGTCCTTGTGACCGGTCACAGGAGTCGCAGAACGCCAGGAGCGCGATCGTTGAGAATCTCGATCAGCCAATCGAAGACAGTGGTCCCGCGCTCTTGTCTCGCTGCGGCAAGGTCGGCGCTGACCGAGGGCCGGTTCGTGGGGTGACAGCGTGACAACCGGATCTCAAGCTGGCGAGCTGTCTCCGGGTAGCCGAGATGCTGACGAGACACCTGGTGGTCGCGCCACTCAACCACGTAGTCATCGTCGTCGGGCGCTCCGAAGCCATCGCTGAGGCAGTCAGAGAAGGCGTCGAGGTTTCGACCGAAGTAGCCCCCAGGACCGTTGATCGCCTCGCCGATGACTCGCCAGAAGTCTTCCAGCGTTCTGATCTGCCTGCCGTCCAGCACGTATGTCGGTGTCACGGCTCGGGGGATACGTGCGGCACTGCGCCGCATCTGGTCGGGGTCGCGGCGGCGCACTCGTGATCGTCTGCCCAAAGACCGACGTCAACCCGACATGGCGTTGCCGGAGTCGAGATCGAAGGTGCTGCCTGCAGTGAGTTTCTCGACGAACGTCCTGAAGTCACTGGCCAGTGCGAGTTCGGTGTCGAGATCGGTGTCAAACCAGGTGACTGATGGGTCGCCGTCTGGGCCGCAACCTCGGTAGTCGAGACCGATCCAGTAGTGCCCGTCGCCAGAGAGAAGCACGATCGACGACGGCAGCCCCCACTCTGTGACCAAGGAAGGGGTGTCCAGCAACGACGTCATCTGCTCCCGTGGCCCGATGCCCATCAGGGCATCGAAGGGCACGTGGGCTTCGCTCCACGAGGTCGGCCGACTGGTGGGGAACGCATCGTGATCATCAGCCACGATGCCGCCGTTCTGAACCCGCAGAAGGTCAAGCAGAGCCGAGGGCAGCGTCACACCAAGCACACGCTCGGCTTCTCGCACCGTCCCGTCCGTCAGAGGCGGCTGGACGCCGAAATCACCGCTAGCCCAGAACGTTGCCAGGACCTCGTCGAATCGCGCCATGACGGGCAGCCTACGACTCAGCAGCAAGATCAATTCTTGGTCCGGAAACGACACACCATCAAGGCGGTCGGCCTCACCCCGGCGATTCCGTCGGAGTACCAGCTGATCCCGACGGCTCGTGACGCGGCGATCCGGGGACCGGGACGCCCCTGTTGTCAGTGCCGCCTGGCATGGTTCTGATCATGTTCGACGGACTTCATGACATCGACTGGGCGTCGATGGAGCACGCGTACGGTTCGGCCGAGGAGGTGCCGGCGCTGCTGTGGGCGCTGCGTTCCCCGGATGCCGAGGAACGCCGCACGGCCCTCGACCGCTTCTACGGCGCGGTCCATCACCAGGGCAGCGTGTACCCGCCCACGGCAGCCAGCCTGCCCTTCCTGTTCGAGCTGGCCGCCGACGGCGCCACGCCCGACCGGGCCGCCGTCGTCGCGCTGCTGGTCAGCATCGGCCGGGAGTCCCTCGACCGGGGCTTCGAGGACGACGGCACCGAGATCGAGTACTACCCCCCGATGGGCTGCGCGCAGGCCGTTGCCTTCCTGCGCGAGCGGGGCCTGGAGTTCGCCGAACTCGCCCGCGACCCCGACCCGGACGTGCGCCTGGCCTCGATCCCCGGGCTCGGGCTCTTCCTCGACGACACCGACCGGGCCACCGCGCTCCTGCGCGAGCGGCTGGCCGCCGAGCCCGGTATGGTGGCGCGGCTCCGGATCGTTGAGGCGGCGGCCACCCTGGCACTGCGCCTGCCGGCAGCCTCGCAACAGGTCAGGGGCTGGCTTTCCGGGCTCGCTGCCGACCCGACCCAGGCCCCGCCGACCCGGCTCGCGGCCCTGGTCCAGCGGGCCCGCTGCGCCCCGGACGAGATCGGCGAGGACCTCGTGGCGGCCGCCGTCGGCCTGCTGCGCGAGACCACCCGCGCCATACCCGTGCGGCGGATCGCACCGGCCCCGAGCCGTCCGACGGCACCCACGGATGGAGTTGCGCCCCAGATCGTCGCCGCCTTCGAGGACCTCGACCGGCACACCCGCGTGTACGCACCGACCACGGCCCTGCTGCGTACGTTCCACGAAGCCCTGGGCGCCCGGGTGCCCGAACGCACAGCGGTGCTGGCCGAGCAGCTGACCAGCCCCGACCCCGGCTCGCGCCTGGACGCGGTCCGTATGAGCGGGGAACTGATGCGCACCTGGCGCGGGGACCACACCCGCCTCCTCCTGCTGGTCACCGACCAACTCACCACCGCCGACCAGGAAGTCGCCGCCGAAGCCGCGGCCGTCCTGGAGTCCTGCCACCCGATCGCCGCCCCGGCCCGGGGAGCACTCGCCACGCACATCGACGCCCAACGCGCAGCGCACGGCCCCAACGTATGGGCCGCACCGGACGCGCTGCTGCGCAGAAGTCACCAGGAGGCCGTCCGGGCCTTGGCGCACCTCGGCGACGCACGCGCGCTTCCGAGTCTGCTGGTCGCGCTGGACAGCGACGTCGACGCCTGGCGTGCGATCCAGGTCGCAGGGCATCTGCCGCAGGCGGCGGACCAGTTGGTGCCCCGGCTCTGCGACCACCTGCGCCGGATCGACCTCTCCCACCAGTGGACCGAGATGAGCGCCAACGCGATCCTCTCCGCCCTGGCCGCGCTGGCCGACCCGGCCGCGGTTCCCGTGGTTGTGGACACGCTCGACGCCGTGGTGCGCCATGAGCAGGACGGCGTCACGCGATCGACCCTGAAGGCACTGGGGGCGTTTGGCCCGGCGGCGACCGGCGCACGGGACACGATCCGGTCGCTGACCACCGCCGCCGACGCGCACGTACGGCCTGCCGCCGTCGCCGCGCTGTGGGCCGTTGACGGTGACCTGACCGAGGTCATGCCGCTCCTGCTCGGCCTGCTCGACGACCGCATCACCTTCCGGATCAGTGACGCGGCTGATCTGCTCGGTGAGATGGGCCCGCCCGCCTCCGCCGCACTGCCGCGCCTGCGGGACCTCCTGACGCACGACTACGAATGGGTTCGGGTGCATTGCGCGGCCGCGCTCTGGGAGATCGGCGGTGAGGCCGAGGCACCGGCCGTCCTCGACGCCCTGCTGGAGGCCATGGCCCAGAACCCCGCGACGGCGAACCACGTCGTGGCCTGCCTGGACCGCATGGGCCCCCTCGCGGCACCGGCCCTGCCTCTGCTCCGCGAGCAACTGGCCCTGCCCCGGCGTGGAGGCAGGTTCGAGAGCATCGACCACGACGAGGAACTCCAGTGGGTCGGCCGTACCCTCATCGCCCGGCTCGATCCTCCAGCACCCGGAGCACCCGCCCCGCGAACACCCTGAGACTGTCCAACCCCTCCGCCACCGCTGCGACCGTCACCGAGCTCGGCGGCTTCAGGGCCATTCCCGAACCCGCCCGCCGGCCGCGCCGCATCCAGCCCGTGGCCGCCACCCTGACTGCCACCCCCGCCGGGGTGCGCCCCAAGGGCTCGTTGGTGCCATACGCGGCGAGCAAGGCCGCACTGAATCACGTGACCCGACTGCTCGCCTCCGCGCTCGGGCCCGAGGTGCGGGTCAATGCGGTGGCATCGGGGCTGGTGGACACGCCGATGACGAAGGACTGCGCACAGGCGCACGAGCTGTGGGGGGAGCGCGCACCCATGCGCCGTCCGGCCCAGCCCGCCGACGTGGCCGACATGGTGGCGTCGCTGATCGCCAGCACGTATCTCACCGGCGAAGTCATCGTGCTCGACGGCGGGCTGAATTTGATCTGAAGCCAACCGCTTGCATCGGGGTTGTTTGGTCAAACAGCGGTCCTACTCGTCCGATCAGTCCTTCATCGCCATCGGCGGTGTTCTCGCTTCCTCCGGATCAAGCAGATCCAATATCAGCGTGTCCACCACTCAGGGGGAGGTCCCAGGCGGTGCCCATGCCGTAACAGATCGGCATGCTTCTTCGAGCACGGCCGGCTTTCTCGCCGAACTGCTGATGGCAGAGTGCGACGACCGGGCCCGCCGCAGCTCGAAGAGGCGGGTTTAGCCCGCCGCGTTCCCAAGGGAGAAGTCGCTGCGAACCTTCGACTTCGCCGCCGATCCGAACGTTGCGGTCCGCTGCTCGCTCCACGGCCGACGGGTGGGCGGCCACCCTGCTGTGAGGGCGCCGCCGGGTGCCGTAGCACGGATGCGATGCGTTCCTGTCACCGACAGGCTGGAGGAGACACATCTGATTCCCTTCGGGGACGAAGTGCCCTGGTGGTTACGGCCTGGTCTGCGGGTGATGGTGGCCCGCAACGAGGTTCCGCCGTACGGGGTTGGTGGGGCATGCGCAATGATCCGGTGGAGCGAGACGAGTTCGTATCCGGCCCGGCCGAGCCGGTGGCCGCCTGCGTCCTGGAGGGTGGCCGACGCGAGGGCCACACGGGAGCGGACTGTCCCTGGTGCCGATCATTGCAACGGGCCGGAGAGGCGGCTGCCGTCGGTCGGCGAATCGATCTGCCCGCCGCGCCAGAAGGTCGAGGCCCGTAGGGAAGGAAGCCGCAGGACACTCGGCCCGCGGGGAAGGCGCGGCCGTGAAGAGGAAGCGCACAAAGAACGGAGCAAGATCATGCAGACTTTCACCGCGTCAGCCGATCGAGTGCGGGACCATGCCGCGGAGCATGACTTCCTGCTGGCCCCGCCCATTTCTGCAACCCGCATTGCTTGCCGCGTCGATCCTCGTGACCTGCGGCGGCTGGACCTGCTTGCGGCGCTGACCGTGGCGGGGATCGCCCCCTGGCCAGGAGACCGGGAGGCGATTGAGGTGCTCAGCGCACTGCCCGACAGCGTGCACGAAGCTCTGCACCGCTGGTTCAGCTACGGCAGGTGACGCGTTGGACGCTCCCGAGAAAGCGCTCGGAACGTGGGTCTTCCGCCATGAGAAGTCCGGGAAGGTAAGTGTGCATCCGCGCCGAGCAGTAGACGCCTGAGTGGCAGGCCCGTTGTGCGGTCCGTTCCGGAGTGGAGGTCTCGGCGACGGTCCAACTCTGGCCCAGGCACGGCCGGCGCGTTCGTTCACGGACACGGCGTGCGCCGCCGCATACCCCCTGCCGTGAGAGAAGCGGCAGACTCGCGCCCGGATCCTGCGGGAGCACGTGATGACCGAAGACCCGTTCACGTTGGACACAAGCCGCTTGCTCAATAAACGGATTACTCGACGGGTCACTGCTCAACGTGACCGGAAACGCCTGCCTGGCGGCGGGAATGTGAAGCTGCCCGTACTACGGGCAGCTTCACATTCCCGCCG
>NZ_JBQRUW010000080.1:0-16351 GCF_052663305.1 Streptomyces cyslabdanicus | reverse complement strand
AACAGTGGATGGGAGGCCTTCTTTGGAGGAGGGGAGTGCCACCACCCCCTCCCCCCCCCCCCCCCCCCCCCCCCCCCCCGCCACCGACCGCAACCGGCAACCGTGTCGGCGACCTGCTGGGTCGTCATCGCTGACCGCCTTCGACACCATGGTCACCGACGCCGACCTGACCGAGGCGGCGGCGGAGGGCGTCCGGGCCGGCGGCTCGTCCCTCGTCCTGACGGGGTCCTGAAGGCTCTACCGTTGGGACGGCCGGAACAAGACTTCTCGGCCGTGTGGTCCGTGTGGCCGGGACGGGAGAAGATTGGGGTGACCTTCGCCCAGGTGTCGACTCCAACTGCAACTCCAGTGAGATTCTTCATCGTTGAGCGGCAGCGCGCGAATACCTGACGGGACGGGGCCCACATGGTGGACAAACGCTTGGACTTGGCCGATGCGGTGGCGAGCATAAGGGAACAGCTGACCGCGCTGCAGGCCGACCGCGCCGAAGAGGATGTACTTTTCGAAGTCGGGCCGGTCGAGCTGGAGTTCGCGGTTGAGGCCGCCTGGGATGCCGGCGTCGAGGGCAAGGCTCGGTTCTGGGTGCTGGAGAGCGGCGCTGACGTACGGCGGTCCGGCGGCTCAACCCACAAGGTACGGGCCGTCCTCACCCCCAAGGACAGCCGTTCTGGCCGGCCGCTCCAGGTGTCCGACCGGGGCCGCGGTCTCCCCGACCGGCCTGGCCCCGACTATCCCGGGCCGGACCACCCCCGACCTGACCGGCCATGATCGCTGATCGGGCCGCCGAGGTCTCGGCCGTCGGCCCGGGCGGCACGGGAACGAGCGGGTCGGGCTTCCTGGTGGGACCGCGCCTGGTGCTCACCGCGCGCCACGTGGTGGGGGACGCTGCGAGCAGCGGCGGATCCGAATCCGTGGTCCGGCCAATGAAAGACAACACAAAGTACCGCTGCCGGACGGTGTGGGCCAGCGCCTCCCGCGACCTGGCCCTGTTGGAGATCACGGACGGTGACTGGGCGCAGCCGCCGGTTCGGCTGGGGTGCCTGACCACCTCCACCCCGCACATCCCCTGCGAAGCGGTCGGCTTCCCGCGCGCCCAGTTGCACGACGACGGCTGGGTCGACAGCGAACACATCACGGGATCCCTCAACCCCGCAACCGCCGTCGTCAGCGACCGGCACCAGCTGGTGGTGACGAGCGGCAGCGCCCCGACGGTTGGCCGGGGATGTCGGGCGCGGGCGTCGTCAGCGGTGACCTGGTCGTCGGGGTCATCGTGGAGGACCGGGTCGCGTTCCGCGGGGCGCGGCTGGTGGTGGAGCCCATCGCCGCCGCCAGCGACGAGGACTTCGTCCGCGCCTGGCGGGACGCCACCGGCAGTGGTCCGCCCGAGCTGGAGTCCGTGGAGTTCGCCCCCGTCTTCGGTCACCCGAGCGGCGACCAGTCCCTGCCCTCGCCCGGCTCTCTGCTGCGTGCGGCCGCCTCGGTGGTGCGCTTCCGCGGGCGCGACCGTGAACTGGAGCAGCTGCGCACGTGGTGCTCCGGCGACGGCTTCTGTCTACAACTCGTCTCCGCACGCGGTGGCGAGGGCAAGACCCGGCTCGCCCGCCAATTCGCCGCGGAGCTGAGGCAGCGGGGCTGGACAGCCGGCATAGTCCGGCCGTCCGCGCCGCAGCAGGCGCTGCAGCGGGCGGCGGCCACCACCACACCGCTCCTCCTGATCGTCGACTATGCCGAGACACGAGTTCCCCAAGCCGCCCGGATCATCGAGCAGTTGGCCGACTATCGAGGGTCCTTCCCCGTCCGGCTGCTGCTGCTCGCGCGCTCGGACGGCGAGTGGTGGAAGCAGCTCACCGAGCAGTTCCCCGTACCAGTCGGCCAGCCCCTTCGCCTCGGCCCGGTGGTGGTCGCGCCGGAGGACCGGAACCGCGCCTACCAGGAGGCCGCGGAGGACCTCTCCCGCGTCCTCGCCCGGGTCCCCGGCGTGCCGCCCACCCGCACGCTCCCGCTGCCACCGTCCGGCGTTCTGCTGCCAGGCGCCGAGGACACTTCCGTACTCGCCCTGCACGCTGCCGCGTTAGTGACCCTCCTCAAGCACGGACCCGGCGCCGTGGGTGCCCCCAGCGGCGAGCACGTCTCGGATACCCTGCTCCGCCACGAACGCCGCTACTGGCGCAGGGCGGCCGAGGACCACCGGCTCGACCTGCGCGAGGAGATCCTGGACAGCATGTGGGCGGGTCTCCCCGGCCCATTCCGCGATCGTCCAGCAGTTCTTGCGCGGCAAGTCCGACAGCAAGCCCAATACCAGCCGACCGGCTCGCAGCCGGGGCTCGACCCGGGCGAACCGGCCCGCGATCCGGCCCATGGCCGCCTCGAACGCTGCCCGCGATCGACCGGGACCTATGCTGTGACCTGCGGCCACCGTCGCTTCGTCAGTCCACACAGCTCACGATGATCGACGGTGGTTGCACCCCTCTCCGCGGACACTGGCGAACCAGCCTTCACGTACGGTCTGCGGCATGACAGCAGAAGATGTGAAGTCGCCCAGACCCCGGGTGCAGTTGGTCATCGGCATCATCCGCCGAGACGACGGCATCCTGCTCGTGCGGGAGAGTCTCGGCACCGACGGCGAGATGCTCTGGTCACTGCCCGGCGGCGGGGTTGAGGACGGCGAGCTCCTGCACGAAACCCTTCGGCGCGAGCTGAAGGAGGAGACCGGACTGCTGATCGGCGACCCGGTGCGGACCGCGTTCCTCATGCACATCGACTCCGAGCAACATCCCTCGGCAATGGCCGTGGCCTTCGAGATCGACGAGTGGTCGGGGGACCTCACCCCACAGGACGACGACATCGAACAAGCCGCCTTCTTCCCCCTGCCTGACGCCCTGAAGTTGCTCGGCGAACTGGACAGCGCAGCGCAGCGGGAGCCCATTGTCGGCTATCTGACCGGGGCTATCGCCCCGGGGACCACCTGGCTGTACCGCAACCGTGGCAAGGAAGAGACGCTCGTCGCCCGCTGGTGACGACAGACAGTGGCCACCACGTGATCACGATCTACAGCTGGAGCATTACGCAGGAAGGCTTGTGACCTGGGTCAAACGGCATCTCAACCTCACGATCAGGCCGGTTAGCCGTCCCAAGGCCTCCGGCTTTGTCGTCCTGCCCCACCGCTGGGTCGTCGAGAGGTCACTGGCCTGGATGATGCACGCCTGCCGGCATGCTGGGACTACGAACGGCTTGTTCAGCACTCCGAGACTCTGATCACCTGGGCGACGATCACTCTCATGACCAGACGCCTGAGCCGCAACGGTCCCCGCACCGAAAGCTGGACGAAAAGGCCCAGCCTGCCCCCTGACCTGCGAGGGCTCAGAAGACAGAACTCATCCGGATGTTGTCATCGTCACGCGGCCCTCTCTGATCCAGCCGATGCACTGCTTCATTGAGCGTTGTTCAACCTGAATTCGCTGGTCATGGGGCTGGCGTGGGCGGGGGCTGAGATGCTCGTGCCGGTCGTGGACTTGATCGGCAGCAGGTGATCAACCGGCGCATTGCCGGTTCGCCGGAATCGCGATGCCGGGTCCGGAGTGCCTCGTAGGCTCCGAGGAGAGCCGGGGCCGTTGGCGGCGGGGTTCGGTCAGCCGCTTTCCCGGTAGTTCATGAACCAGTGGGTGTCGAAAAAGCGGGCCATCGTGAACGGGTGGTGCGGGTCGATGAGGATGCGGCAGACGAACTCCGCCGCCTGGCAGCCGAAAGGGACGTGCTCGCCGTCGAAGGACCGGACCACGACGGGCCAACGGTCGGGCTCGTCGCCGTCGGCCCTCCAGCAGTACAGGTCCTCGTGCTCAGTGCCCGCCCAGATGAGCAGACCGTCCTCCCTGAGATCCGCCCACGGCTCCTGGATCAGGTTCAGGAATCCGTCGAAGGCGCCCTCGCCGAACGTCTCGACCATGCGCTTGTAGTCGCTCGGCAGCGCGGTGCCCAGGCGCGACTCCACCTCCGCCCAGTCCACATCCGGCCGCTGAGCGGGCTGTGTCCAGCCGGTGATCCGTCTGAGCCGCTCCATCCAGTCGACGTCCTCGTCCTCATCCGGAGCGACCGCCAAGGGTTCGGGCACCTCCCTGTGGGCGACCACCAACACCGGCCGCTCGGCCCCCTCGGCGTCCCGCGCCGTACCCGTGCCGACCCACTGATCCCCGTACGCCCACGCCCGTATCGTCACGGCCCGGTCCTCGAAGGGGACGAGGAGAGCCGCGCCCCTGGACTCGTCGACCGTCGGATCGGTGAAGCCGTCGAGGACGAGGGTGAGCGGGGCGCCGTACCTGCCGTCGAGTAGGTCGGTCAGGTCCTGCGGGTCCAGGTCGCTGGGCAGGTACATGTAGCCGTCCCCCGGGCCGAGTTGGGCCAGCAGGTCGTTGACGGTCGCTTGCGTGAGCTCCATGGCGGGCAGTGAAGCGCACCGCACTGACAACGGGCATCGCCCAACCTAAAGCTGCAGGTCACGGGGCTGGCATGGGCCGAGGCTGGGGTGCTCGCGCCGGCCGCGACGCCTTAACTTCGCAGCATCGGGTGATCGTAAGTCAGCGTTGGACCTCGGCATTCGTCAGCACGAGGAGGGCCCGCAGCAGCGTGGTCGCGTATCGGGCGTTCATGCGGACCTTGGTCAGGATCCGCCAGTTCTTCAGGTCGGCGAAGCCGTGCTCGTTTGCCGCTCGCTCGCGGCTGACCAGCCGGTTCGCCTCCTTCTGGGCGTCGGTGAGCGGATGGCCGCGGGTTGCCTTGCGGCCGGTGACGATGACCGGGTCGTCGGGGTCGTCGTCCAGGCCGACGAAGCAGAGATCGGCCAGAGCCCCCAGACCGGCCTCCCGCAGGCGGGTAGTGATCCTGTTGTGGCGGGCGGCGGTGATCTCGCTGGAGCGCCCCGGCTTCGCCGCCGAGAGCCAGACCAGGTTGCCCGCCTCATCGGTGAGGGCCAGGAACAGCAGTCCGTGGGCCTTGCGCTTGCCGGAATAATTCGGCCGGTTCTCGTCCCCGGTGCGTCGGCGGGTGCGCACCAGGGTGCCGTCGAGCAGGACGACGACGCCGCCCTTCCGGGCGATTTTCTTCAGCGCGCGGTCCAGGCGCGGGGCACGGGCCGACAGCAGCCCGATCACTTCCAGCAGCCAGCGGCGCACGGTGGACGCGGAGACGCCGTTGCCGCCCGCCATGTCGGAAAGCTGCTGGTCGTGGCGGAGAACCGCGAGAACGATCAGGGCGATCCGGCCGGGCGGGAGCTTGCGCCAGCGGGAGCGGATCTTCTTCAAATGGCCGCGAATGAGGCCGGCGACCATGTCCAAGGTGGCACTCGACAGCGGCAGGCGGCACTGGTAGACAAACCCGTCCGGGCCCTCGACGGGGTGGGAGTTCTTCGACATGAGCACCCCAACTCCCACCAGAGGCCCGCCTGTTACGCCCGGATCCGGTCAGGTTCGCTCATGCCCGGTGCCCGGTCAGCGGTGCATACCGGCCCGCCGGAGTGCGGTGCAGCCAGCCCCGCTCCGCCAGCGGCTTCAGCTTCGCGCGCACTGCCTCCACCTGACCGGGCAGCGTCCCCCTGCCCAACGCGTCGCTCACCTGACCGGCCTTGACCGGCTCCGCAGCACCGGCCACCACCCGCATGATCGCCTGATAGTCCTCGGGCAGGACGCCCCGGTCCGTGCAGTCCTCACACAGCGGGACCAGCAGCATCCCGCCCGCTCCCGGCGTGGTCATCCGCTCCAGCCCCGCTCCATGGTCGGATCGTCCGCCTCACCCGCGCGTTCGGCCTCGATGAATTGGCCGATCACCACCTCCGCAGCCTCCAGGCGGGCCACCTCGGCATCGATCTCCGCCAGCTCCTTGCGCAGTCGCCCGGCCCGCTCGGCCAGCACCATCCGCCGCTGCATCACCCACGTCAGTATCTCGGCCACAGACCGTCCCGCACGCCCGCGAACTCCCCGATCCCGCGGACAGTAGGCACCACGGGCCATCGCGGTACACGTTTCCGGCAAACCGGCCCCACGGCAGACGATCACCTGCTACCGATCACACCCCCGACCAGCACGAGCAACCCGAACCCCACCCACACCAGCCCCGTGACCAGCAACTTCAAGATGAAACACGCTCATTCGGAGACGATCTTCAGAGAGGTACCCCCGCCAAGGCTCGTCGAGCCGCAACCAAGCTGCAGGCTGCCCGTCCTCTGCGGCCAGTGGAGGTCGATGGTCGACGACCGCCATGAAAGACACACCCATGACGGCCGACCAGTCAGGAAGATATGAGCGAACAGTGACGGCAGCCGGGACGCCAAGAAGTTCTCCTGTCAGCCCGGTTCCTTCGAATAGCTCCCGCCTGACCGCCTCTCGTGGAGTCTCTCCTGGATCCACCTTGCCGCCCGGCGCCACCCATCCGCGCCAGCGGTGATCCACCATCAAGACGTGCGTCAGGCTCGAATCGAACACCCATACCTCTGTCGCTAGCGGACCGTCCTGGGATGCGCTAGACGGAGCAGCCACTTCAAGGCATCGTCGTACTCAGCTAGAGATCTTGAAGGGTGCGGGTTACGTCGGGGAGCGCTTGAGCGAGTGGGCGCGTCAGCCGACGATGGGAGCGCTACGTTCAGACGGCGTGGGGCGGCGGTGGGTTTTGGCGTCGATGGGCGACTCTGGGGGCTGTTGTGTCAGTGGCGCCGGTTATGTTGCTGGGCATGACAAGTTGGATCGACTGCGGCGTCATGGCGTGGGTGGAAGAAGAGCGGTACCAGGAAGACGAAACGGTCCTGGTCTATTTCAAGGGGACCAGCCTGGCCGCCATGGCTGAAGGCCTGTCCGTGCAGCAGCGGCCGCCGTTCGCCTACGGCAACGACACGGTACCCGGCGACTGGGGCGTGATCGTGCACCACATATTCAACCGCGACGACTACGACGAGATCGCCTACCGCGAGCTGTGCCCCCAGGGCGCTGAGCTGATGGTGTTCGTTCCCAACCCGTGCGTTGCCAAGGCCCACGGGCCCAAGGCGTACCACTACAAGGACGGCCAGATATCGTCCTGCATCGACTTCGAGGATCCCGAGTACGTCGGAGAATACTGGCCCAACAAGTTGGCCTGCCTCATCACGGCGGCCGGACTGGACCATCAGAGCGAGACCTACGAGGAGCAGCTGACCCAGCTGATCTGTGACCACCTGGGGCTGCCCGCGCTGGATCGCGACACCATCACGGTGGACCGCGACCTGGTGGCCTCCTATTTCTAGGAGATCTTTGACGGCCGGGGCTACGGCGGTTGGAAGTCGAGCCCGGTCTTGGCGATGAGGCCCTCGATGAGGCGGGGGCGGTACTGCATCCGTTTGACCCGGGTCTTCACCAACGCGGTGAGCTGGTCGAGGCTGTGTTTGGTGAGGTTGGCCAGAGACCTCTTCAGGTGCGACCACACGCCCTCGACGGGGTCGAGGCTCGGGAGATCGGTTCTCGCTGACGACGGCTGACCGCCGGACGGCAGGCCCTGCTGGTTCTGGCCCACCTGCGGTGTGGTGACACCTATGCTCAGCTTGCTGCCGGGTTCGGCATCGGAATCGCCACCGTGTTCCGCTACATACGGGAGGCCATCGAGGTCCTGGTTGCGCTCGCGCCCAGCCTCGCCGACGCCGTGCAGACCGTGAGCCGCCTGGCCTTCGTGATTCTGGACGGCACGCTGCTGCCGATCGACCGGATCGCCGCCGATACCCCGTACTACTCCGGGAAACACAAGCGCCACGGTATGAACATCCAGGTCCTCACCGACCCGTTCGGGCGGCTGCTGAGGGCCTCGCCCACCCTTCCCGGCTCCACCCACGACCTGACCGCCGCCCGTACACACGGCATCATCGACGCCCTGGCCGAGGCCGGGATCCGATGCTGGGCGGAGAAGGCGTACCAGGGCGCCAGCCGCCCCGTTCGCGTCCCGTTCCGCGGCTGACGGCTCAGGCGGTGGCAGCGCCGGCACAACACCACCCACGCCAAGATCCGCTGCGTCGGCGAGCAGGCCATGGCCACTCTCAAGGGCTGGCGCCTGCTGCGGAAACTCCGCTGCAGCACCAACCGCATCACCGACATCGTGAAGACCGTTCTTGTTCTTCACCATGCATCAGCGTGAGGTTGGAAAACGCTCACTGTGACGACGACAAGGTGACCCGGGTGGTCACCCTGCCCGAGGAGGTCCGCGAGGACCGTGACGACATGGGTCACTTCCTCATCTGCGACGAGGAGCTCGTCCGCCGGAGTGGCGACGAGCAGCCCCAGGTGTACGCGCTCTGTGTCGGCGAACCGCGATGGGCGGATCATCGGTTCCGGGTCGGCGGCCTCGCGAACTGGCCAGAGCGCTGGGAAGAAGGCGTCGGCGGAGAACAGTTCGACGACCGGTACGAAGAGATCAATGCGTACGAGCCGCGCGAGTGGTTGACCCGTCAGGGCCCAGTACTCCCGGCAGGTCCTCGGAGCCGGTGGCCACACGGACAGCTATGTGCCCAACCCCTCCGCCTGACGTGCCCTCAGTACGGTCCGCCCAGAGGCCCGGTAGGGGCCCGGCGTCACAGTTATGCCCGTTACTGTGACAGTGCAGGTCAGGGCTTTGGAAGCGATTCTGTGCGGCTTGTGGGGTACATCCGGGTGTCGACCGGCGGACAGCTGGACGGGTTCGGTCACTGGCGGCCACGGGTTGCACGGCATGCCGTGCGCAGTCCACGCCAGCGGCTCTCACTCCGGGACCTCCATCGTGAGGGTGACCTTCGGGGCCTCGAAGTCGAGCCGGGCCCTGATCGCATCAAAGGCGGTGAGCTGGCTGACCTCCAACGCCTTGCGCGTGAGCCCCTCCCGGCGGGTCGGCCTTGATCCGCTCTCCCTCCGTGCGACCGTGGGGCATGCGCGCATTTCCTCCCACCGAGCACAGCCCAATCATCGGAGGTACGTCATGCTCGTGCACAGATCCGGAACGGCCCGCGTAGGCCGGCTGACCGTCACGGGAGCCCTGCTCGCAGCGTTCTCGCTCCTCTGCACCGCACCCTCCTCGGCCGACACCACCCCCGCCCGTGGCTCCGCCTACATGGGCATGGGCGTCCTGGCGCACGACGGCCGCAGCGGCAGGGCCGTCACCAGGAAGGCCACCCAGACCGAAGGCGTTGACGTCAGCTCCTACCAGGGCAACGTCGCCTGGTCCACGCTGTGGAACAGCGGCGTGAAGTGGGCGGATACGAAGGCCACAGAGGGGACGTACTACACGAACCCGTACTTCAGGCAGCAGTACAACGGCTCGTACAACGTCGGCATGATCCGCGGCGCGTACCACTTCGCCACCCCGGACACCAGCAGCGGCGCCAAGCAGGCCAACTACTTCGTCGACCACGGCGGCGGCTGGTCCCGCGACGGCAAGACCCTGCCGGGCGTCCTCGACATCGAGTGGAACCCCTACGGCGCCACCTGCTACGGCAAGTCGGCGAGCTCGATGGTCAGCTGGATCTCCGACTTCCTCAAGACCTACAAGGCCCGCACCGGCCGGGACGCCGTGATCTACACGGCCACCAGCTGGTGGACGCAGTGCACCGGCAACTACGGCGGCTTCGCCACCAAGAATCCCCTGTGGATCGCCCGGTACGCCTCGACCGTCGGCACGCTGCCGGCTGGCTGGGGCTACTACACGCTGTGGCAGTACACCTCGTCCGGCCCGACTGTCGGCGACCACAACAGGTTCAACGGGGCGCCGAACCGGGTGAAGGCGCTCGCCAACGGCTGATACGGGCCCGGAGCACGCAGGGTGAAAGCCCCCGGTCGCCCTCACGGGCCCAGGGGCCTTCCCTCATCCCGGCCGGGAGCACCCCGTGAGCGTGACGACGTCCTCAGCTTCATCCGCTTGGAGCTGACGCCGTATCCCACCTACGGCCCGGGCGCCCGTTCGCGAGAGGCAGGGCCGCACGGACGAGGCGGTCGAGGTGCTGCATGCAGCGCACGTACGGCTCCACGCCGGCCAACAGCCTGACCCGCTGGCCGAACTGCTGGTGCGGCATGGCCGGATCAACGAGCTGCGCGCTTACGCGGCCGACGAGGACTGGCCGGAAGCCGTCCGCCACCTGGCGGAGCTGCTGGAGACCCGCGGCGACGTGGCGGGTGCGGGTGAGGTGTACCAGCGGCGCAAACGAGGGGGTGTCATGTCTGACGACCTGCGGCGGGGGCGCCGCTCGGCGACATGGCGGGCGACGGCGTCGACGCCGGGGCGGGCGTGCCGCTCCAGGGAGCGGGCGGAGGCGTGGCGGGAACCGGCCAGCAGCATCGGCGTGGACGTTCCGTTCCCCGTATCGTGTGTCAACGACTGTGCCTGAGCCGGTGCAGTGTCCAGCCGTCCAGGTCCTCGATGTCCTTGGGTGAGGCGAGCGGGAGCAGCAGCCGGGTGTTCTCCTCGAAGATCTCCTCAGCTCGGCGGTAAGAGAGCCGGGCCGGGCCGGTCTCCGGGCACACGTCGAGCGTCGGTGTCCCAGCCGCGGCCTTGCGGTCCGAATCTCCGCCCCGCTCCTCGTACGCGATCAGGCCCCGCCGCATCGCCTCACTGAGTTCAGCTTGAGGGCCGCTCGGCCGAGCAACGGGGGAGTCCTCATCCACGCTGGCCACCAGCGTGGTGCCTTTCCTGTGCCCTCTGTCGCATCCGAGGGTTGGAATGCTTCGTAGAAATCCTTGCGGATCTCCCAGCAAGTCCGCGTGCGCCGGAACCAAAAACCCTGCGGTCTTGGGCCTGCACCGAACTACGATCCCGGGTGGATGGCTGGCATATCGCGACGGCGAGGGCGTGGGGGATGCGTGGGGACTTCGGGGACGGCGAGGCTGCGGCGCTGCGGTTGGCGGGTGGTACGCCGCTGCAGACTGCTCTCACCGTCGCCGATCCTCTTGCCTGGCTGGCGTTGGACACCGGTGTGCGGATGGTCGACTGGTACCGGCCGGGCCACTTGCCGCAGTGGGAGCACGCCGCCCCGCTGCCCGCCGGCGCCGCATCGTTCGACGAGCCGCGACTCGCCCTGGCCCTGTGCCACCGCGACGGCCGGATCCGTGAACGGGCCGTGCGCCAGGCGGCGGCGTATCCCGCTCTGCTGCCGCTCCTCGTGATCCGCGCTTCAGACTGGGCAAAACCGGTGCGCGAGCGGGCGCGGGCGCTCCTGCGTGACCTCTTGGTCGTGGACACTGCCGTGGCCCTGACCCCGTTGATCCTGCTCGTCGGCCGTCGTGACCGCGGCGACGCCGCCGTCGGACTGCTCGGCGAGATCCTGCGCGGGGCACCCCACGAGTGTCTCGGTGCCCTCTTCGGCCATGCCGACCGCGGCGTAAGGCGGTTCGTGTACCGCCTGGCGGTCGAGGAACGCCTTTTGACTTCCGCGGAACTGGCCCGCACGGCCTCACGTGACGAGGACGCTGTCGTGCAGACCCTGTGCGGGGAGGCCGCCGTTGCCACCGTGGGCGACTCCTCCACAGGCGCGCCGGACGACGACGTGCTCACCCCACTGCTCGGGGCCCGCTTCCCGCGCGTGCGTGCGATCGGCGTCACGGCGCTGCGGCGGGCGGGGCGGCCGGCCCGGGCTGAGGAGTTCCTGGCCGACCGCGCAGCCCTGGTGCGGGCCTGCGCGCGGTATGTCCTACGGCAGCACGGCATCGATCCGCTGCCCTGGTACCGGCGTCGCTGCAGCGAGCCGGGCGACGCCGCGCTGCCGCCCGGCGCAGCGATCGGGCTGGCGGAATGCGGCCGGCGCACCGACGCCGCACTGCTGTGGCCCCTGCTCACCCATCCCACCCCCGGGGTGCGGGCGCGGGTCGTGGCCGGGCTGCGCACGCTGGACGTAACGGACACGCGACGATTGCTGCCACTGCTGGACGATGCAGCGCCCGGCGTCGTCCGGGAGGTGACCGCGGCCCTGCTGCCCTCGGCACGGTCTTTGGACTCCGACTGGCTCACCGCGCGGCTGGCATCCGACCAGCCACGGCATGTGCGGGTCGCCGCGTTCCGGCTTCTCCACGCCGCTGGCGGGCTCGTACCGCTGAGGGCATCGGTGACGCTGCTGGAGGATCCAGACCACCGACTGCGGTCCTGGGCCGAGCAGTCGGTGCAGGGCTGGCATCCCTCCGCCGACCTGACCCGGGGAGCAGCGGAGGTGGGCGAACTGCTTCAAAGAGGCCACCATCTCTTCAGCGACTACGCATACCGTCGGCTCCTGCGGGAGGCAGGTCTCGACCGCTGACGCCCGGCCGTCCCGCAGGGACGTCAGCCTCTTCACCGACAGCAGCTACTGGGCGTCTGCGGTCGTTCGACGGAGCATGGGGAGCCTGGTCGAGCGGTCGGTGTCAAACGAGCTGGGACAGCTGTTCTGCCGCACGGTGCCGAAGACCGCACTGCAACTGCCGCAGGGCGGGCACTGGCGGCGGGCCGGTGACCAGGCCGGGGAGGGCAAGGCGCGCCGGATTGGGCAGGGGCTGCTTGGCCGAACTGCGGGTTGGAGGAGCTCCTCAGCTCCGATTTCTCGAAGCCGTGCTCTGGCTGCATCCGCGTTCACCCGGCCGATGCACGGGGCGGGCTTGGTCGGGTGCTGGGTTTCAGCGTGGTGATGCCTTGCGCTGTGACAGGACCGCTCGACGGGGTGCAGCTCCGGGCGGGTGTGCAGCGCGTTGATCTCGTCGGCCATCCGGTTGTACGGCGGGCGCAGCCCCAGTCGGCGTTCCGCCCAGGGCCAGCCGATGCCGGGCAGCTCCCAGGTGTCCCGGTCGCGCACTCGGGTCTCGATCGCGCCCTCAGGGGTGTAGGCGGCCCCCCCCGCAGCCGTTCCCACGGCACATGCCGCACCTTCCAGGCTCCGGTCAGTCACAGCCCCGCGCTGTCCGCGGTGACCCGCCAGTTGAGCGGGGTGGCCGCCAGGTTGAGCAGCATCAACAGTCCGAAGAAGCCGATGACGTGCCAGCCGAACCCGTCCGCCAGCAATGTGTCGGTGACGAACTTGGTCCCCACCACTGCGCACGCTGTGAAGGCCAGCCCGCCGGCCCTGGCCGCCTTGCCAGGTTCCCAGCGCATCGGCCGACCGGTGGGTGCCAGGGCCGCGGCCACCTCCGCCAGGAGTTGGCTTTTGGGCGGGTGGCGGCCCGGTTCGCTCGGTGATAGAGCTGAGCCGCCGACCTGTTGGCCGGTGGCCCAGCTGCCTTGGGTGATTTTTGCACACTCCGCTGAGGGGCTAGGGGCGTCTGCGGGTCTGCCTGGCCGCGGTGACTGTGAGGCCGCCGGCCAGTACCAGGGAGAGGCTGCTCGCGGTCATAGGCTTGGTTGGCACGGAGGTGCCGGTGTCGGGAAGGTGACCGTCCCGCTTGTGGTGTTTGCCGCCGCCGCCCTTGCCCCCGCCGGGCTTGTGGTGTTTGCCGCCCTTGCCCGGGCGTGTGACGTACTTGTCGGTGATGGAGATGTGGCTGGTGACGCCGGCTCGGACCGTGATGGCAGTGGGTTTGATGTTTGCCTTGGCGAGTCTGACCTTCTTGTTCTCGCCGGTCCTGGCCTCGGTGAGGGTGCAGTGTGTGCCGGCCGGGATGCCGCTGATGACCGGCTGACGGTATGTGCCGGCTCTGGTGCCCGCGTCGATGACGAACTGCCGGTCGAACGCGCCGCCCGGCACGTCACAGTCGAGCCGGATGACCACCTTTCCTTGTTTCCCGGCGCCAGGCCCCTTGATGGTCTTGTCGATCTCCACGTCACCCACGGACCGCTCGAAGGTGTCTGTAATGGTCGCCTGCTGAGTCCCGCCTGCCACGATGGTGACCGTTGCCGGCTCGATGACGGGATTGCCCACCGCGGCCGGACTGCCGGCGCCGCGGGTGACCTTGGTGCGGAGCTTGACCGTGGAGAACGTCGACTCGATCGGGTTCGTGGTCCGCAGGTGAACCCGGTGCTCGGCCGGGAAGTCGTAGAACGCCAGCAGCTCGTCGGCGTCGTCGGTGATCTTCGCGACGGCCTTGGGCCACTTGACGCCGTAAGTGCGGGCGAACGCCTCGATCGCCTGCTCGGCGTGCGCGCGGTCCTCGGCGTTGTAGATCTCCTGCATCGCCTTGACCGCGCCCGGCTGCGCGGACTTCGGCAGGAAGCTCGTGACATTCCGGGCTTTGTGAAGCTGTAAAGAATCAAGGTGTTGCTTCTCGTCTGTGGGCTCGTTGCCTTGGTATGGCGGTTCCAGAGGATGTCTGCTCCCAACTCCGTTGCAGATTCGCCGTGTTGTTGCCGCATCTGAACGAGAGTTGTTGCCGCATCTGAACGAGAGACAGCGGCGACTGGCCCTGGCGACGGAGGCCCGGCTGCTCGGGCACGGCGGCATACGCACGGTGGCGCGGATCGCCGAGGTCAGCGAGACCACCGTGCGCCGGGGAGTGTCGGAACTCGATGCGGGTGCCGGGTTGCCCAGCGGTCGTATCCGTGCGCCGGGTGGTGGCCGCAAGCGGGCCGAAGAGATCGATCCTGCACTGTTGAAGGCGTTGCTGGGGCTGGTCGAGCCGGACGAGCGGGGTGATCCGGAATCTCCGTTGCGGTGGACGACGAAGTCCCTGCGCAATCTGGCCGAAGAGCTGAGCAGGCAGGGGCACCCGGTGTCCGCGCCGACGGTGGGCCGGCTGCTGCGGCAGGAGGGCTTCAGTCTGCAGGCGAACGTCAAGACCCTCGAAGGCGCCCAGCACCCGGACCGGGATGCTCAGTTCCGCTACATCAACGAGCAGGTCAAGCAGCACCAGGCCGACGGCGAGCCGATGATCAGCGTGGACACGAAGAAGCGGGAGCAGATCGGGCGGCTGCCGATGGCTGGGCGGGAGTGGCGCCCGAAGGGCGAGCCGGTTCAGGTCGAGGACCACCACTTCTTCTTCAGCGGCCCGGATGTGCAGCAGGCGATCCCGTACGGGATCTACGACATCACCCGCAACACAGGCTGGGTCAACGTCGGCGTCGACCACGACACCTCCGTCTTCGCCGTGGAGTCGATCCGCCGCTGGTGGCAATCACGAGGCAGCCTCGACTACCCCCACGCCACCCGGCTGCTGATCACCTCGGACGCAGGAGGCTCCAACGGCTACCGCTACCGGGTCTGGAAGAGTGAACTGGCCGCCCTGGCCGCAGAGACGGGCCTGAGCATCACGGTGTGTCACTTTCCTCCGGGTACCTCGAAGTGGAACAAGATTGAGCACCGGCTGTTCTCGCACATCACCCACAACTGGCGTGGGCGCCCGCTGACCAGCCACGAAGTGGTCGTCAAGACGATCGCAGCGACCCGCACCCGCGGCGGTCTGCGCGTCGAAGCCGTCCTCGATACCGATGACTACCCCACCGGCATCGCCATTAGCAAAGAGCGTTTCCAGGCCCTACCGCTGGAACGGCATGCCGTCCATAGCACCTGGAACTACACCCTCCACCCTCAAGACGCCTCCGACGCTGCCGCCCCGGCTCCCGTCGGCGAGGCGGGCGGCCCCGCCCGGCGCCGCCAGGCCATGTTGCACCGCCTGGCCGATGAGCGGCTGACCGGCCTGAGCAGCGCACGGCTTGAGGAACTCGCCACCGCCCTGGCTCCGGCGCAGGCCGCCCGCGCCCACCAGCGATACAGCGAACAACGCGGCGGCCGGGCCCGCCGCGCGACTGGCAAGCTGCGAGGCAGCAAGCCCCTGTTCGATGATGCCGCCCGCCTGCTGCTGACACTCCTCTACCAGCGCCAGGTGTGCTCCTTGAACGTGCTCGCCGACCTGCTGGAGGTCACCGCCACCTGCATCGCCGACCACGTCAAGGAGACCCGCGAAGTCCTCGAAGACCACGATCACGATCCCGGCGTGGCCGCCGTCCGCTTCCCCACCACCGATGCCCTGCTCACCTTCCTGGACAGCGATCAACGACCGGCCCGATACGGGATCATCGAGCGGCTGTCGCATCCCGTGCTGACTGGTCTCACCCGAGACGAACTGCACCAGCTCACCCAGCGGCTCGCTCCACGGCAGACCGCCCTGGCCGAGCGCCTCGGCCATCAACGACGCGGCGGCCCGCGCCAGCCCGGTACCCGCAGCGGCGTCTTCCCCCAGAAGATCAGCAACAGTGAACGCGTCCTGCTGACCATCCTCTACATGCGGAAGCTGTGCACACTCGACGTCCTCACCGAGGCACTCGGCGACGTCTGCCGATCCTCGACCGGCAATGCCGTCCGCGAAACTCGCCCCCTCCTCCAGCAGGAAGGACACACCCCTGTCCCCGCACCTACCCGCTACCGCACCGCGGACGAACTCTTCGCCGCAGTCCCACCGGATAGCGACACGCCAACAGGTTGATTCTTTACAGCTTC
>NZ_JBQRUW010000079.1:0-32101 GCF_052663305.1 Streptomyces cyslabdanicus | reverse complement strand
GAAGCTGTAAAGAATCAACCTGTTGGCGTGTCGCTATCCGGTGGGACTGCGGCGAAGAGTTCGTCCGCGGTGCGGTAGCGGGTAGGTGCGGGGACAGGGGTGTGTCCTTCCTGCTGGAGGAGGGGGCGAGTTTCGCGGACGGCATTGCCGGTCGAGGATCGGCAGACGTCGCCGAGTGCCTCGGTGAGGACGTCGAGTGTGCACAGCTTCCGCATGTAGAGGATGGTCAGCAGGACGCGTTCACTGTTGCTGATCTTCTGGGGGAAGACGCCGCTGCGGGTACCGGGCTGGCGCGGGCCGCCGCGTCGTTGATGGCCGAGGCGCTCGGCCAGGGCGGTCTGCCGTGGAGCGAGCCGCTGGGTGAGCTGGTGCAGTTCGTCTCGGGTGAGACCAGTCAGCACGGGATGCGACAGCCGCTCGATGATCCCGTATCGGGCCGGTCGTTGATCGCTGTCCAGGAAGGTGAGCAGGGCATCGGTGGTGGGGAAGCGGACGGCGGCCACGCCGGGATCGTGATCGTGGTCTTCGAGGACTTCGCGGGTCTCCTTGACGTGGTCGGCGATGCAGGTGGCGGTGACCTCCAGCAGGTCGGCGAGCACGTTCAAGGAGCACACCTGGCGCTGGTAGAGGAGTGTCAGCAGCAGGCGGGCGGCATCATCGAACAGGGGCTTGCTGCCTCGCAGCTTGCCAGTCGCGCGGCGGGCCCGGCCGCCGCGTTGTTCGCTGTATCGCTGGTGGGCGCGGGCGGCCTGCGCCGGAGCCAGGGCGGTGGCGAGTTCCTCAAGCCG
Source organism: Streptomyces cyslabdanicus (assembly GCF_052663305.1). Classification (NCBI taxonomy): domain Bacteria; kingdom Bacillati; phylum Actinomycetota; class Actinomycetes; order Kitasatosporales; family Streptomycetaceae; genus Streptomyces; species Streptomyces cyslabdanicus. The sequence goes on along the minus strand of NZ_JBQRUW010000079.1, from coordinate 31,313 downwards.
TGCGCTGCTCAGGCCGGTCAGCCGCTCATCGGCCAGGCGGTGCAACATGGCCTGGCGGCGCCGGGCGGGGCCGCCCGCCTCGCCGACGGGAGCCGGGGCGGCAGCGTCGGAGGCGTCTTGAGGGTGGAGGGTGTAGTTCCAGGTGCTATGGACGGCATGCCGTTCCAGCGGTAGGGCCTGGAAACGCTCTTTGCTAATGGCGATGCCGGTGGGGTAGTCATCGGTATCGAGGACGGCTTCGACGCGCAGACCGCCGCGGGTGCGGGTCGCTGCGATCGTCTTGACGACCACTTCGTGGCTGGTCAGCGGGCGCCCACGCCAGTTGTGGGTGATGTGCGAGAACAGCCGGTGCTCAATCTTGTTCCACTTCGAGGTACCCGGAGGAAAGTGACACACCGTGATGCTCAGGCCCGTCTCTGCGGCCAGGGCGGCCAGTTCACTCTTCCAGACCCGGTAGCGGTAGCCGTTGGAGCCTCCTGCGTCCGAGGTGATCAGCAGCCGGGTGGCGTGGGGGTAGTCGAGGCTGCCTCGTGATTGCCACCAGCGGCGGATCGACTCCACGGCGAAGACGGAGGTGTCGTGGTCGACGCCGACGTTGACCCAGCCTGTGTTGCGGGTGATGTCGTAGATCCCGTACGGGATCGCCTGCTGCACATCCGGGCCGCTGAAGAAGAAGTGGTGGTCCTCGACCTGAACCGGCTCGCCCTTCGGGCGCCACTCCCGCCCAGCCATCGGCAGCCGCCCGATCTGCTCCCGCTTCTTCGTGTCCACGCTGATCATCGGCTCGCCGTCGGCCTGGTGCTGCTTGACCTGCTCGTTGATGTAGCGGAACTGAGCATCCCGGTCCGGGTGCTGGGCGCCTTCGAGGGTCTTGACGTTCGCCTGCAGACTGAAGCCCTCCTGCCGCAGCAGCCGGCCCACCGTCGGCGCGGACACCGGGTGCCCCTGCCTGCTCAGCTCTTCGGCCAGATTGCGCAGGGACTTCGTCGTCCACCGCAACGGAGATTCCGGATCACCCCGCTCGTCCGGCTCGACCAGCCCCAGCAACGCCTTCAACAGTGCAGGATCGATCTCTTCGGCCCGCTTGCGGCCACCACCCGGCGCACGGATACGACCGCTGGGCAACCCGGCACCCGCATCGAGTTCCGACACTCCCCGGCGCACGGTGGTCTCGCTGACCTCGGCGATCCGCGCCACCGTGCGTATGCCGCCGTGCCCGAGCAGCCGGGCCTCCGTCGCCAGGGCCAGTCGCCGCTGTCTCTCGTTCAGATGCGGCAACAACACGGCGAATCTGCAACGGAGTTGGGAGCAGACATCCTCTGGAACCGCCATACCAAGGCAACGAGCCCACAGACGAGAAGCAACACCTTGATTCTTTACAGCTTCAGTGGGTGCGGCAGCGCTGCCAGGATGCGCCGGGCAGCACCGCGCCGATGGCGTCGACCAGGCCGGCGTGGGCATCGGAGACGACCAGCTGGACACCGCTCAGGCCGCGGGCGATCAGTGAGCGCAGGAAGGCCAGCCAGCCGGCGCCGTCCTCGGCGGTGGCGACGTCCAGGCCGAGGATCTCGCGGTGGCCGTCGGCGTTGACCCCGACCGCGATCAGGGCGTGGACGTTGACGATGCGGCCGCCCTCGCGGACCTTCTGCGTGAGGGCGTCGACCCAGACGAACGCATACGGTCCGGCGTCCAGGGGCCGGTTCCGGAACGCGGTGACCTGCTCGTCCAGGTGCCGGGCCATCGCGGAGACCTGGGACTTCGACAGCTGGGTGACGCCGAGGGACTCGGCGAGCTTCTCGACCCGCCGGGTGGAAACACCGAGCAGGTAGGCGGTGGCGACCACCGAGATCAGAGCCTGCTCGGCCCGGCGGCGCCGTTCGAGGAGCCAGTGCGGGAAGTAGCTGCCGGACCTGAGCTTGGGGATGGCCAGTTCTACGGTTCCCGCCCTGGTGTCCCACTCACGTGGGCGGTAGCCGTTGCGGTGGTTCACTCTCTCCTCGCTGACCTGCCCGTATTCGGCGTTGCACAGAGCGTCAGCCTCCGCGGACATGAGCGCGTCGGCGAACGTTTTGATCATCGCGCGCAGCAGATCGGGACTCGCCGAGGCGAGGTTGTCCTCGGTGAGGGCGTGCAGGGGCAGACTGTCGGGTGCGGTCATCGTGCTGATCTCCTTCGAGGCTTCGACACTTCGAAGATCAGCCGGTGGCCGTTCATCTATGCGGGCCTCATCCCGACGCCGGAGCAAACCCCCGGATCAGGTCGAACCCGTACACCACTTCCCTGGACGCAACCCCTGGTGGACTCTGCAGGCGCTCACCGGAGAGTCTGGACGTCCTGGTCGCGGGTACGGGGACTGGACCCTGAGAAGGTCTGGCCGCTCACCTTCGGACGTCGCCCGGAGGACACCGTCAGGGAGGCGGCTCCGCATCTGGATCCGACCATCGAACGTAATGTGCTCGATGAGCTGTTGGTCCAGGAAAAGGGCAGTTTCCCGCCAATCGACGGAGCTGCCGATCTGCTGGAAGCGTTGTCCGACAGCCCGTGGGCGATCGTGACCTCTGGTGACCGGGACTCTGTCACAGAGCGTTTCGCGGCGGCCGGCCTGCCCCTCCCCGCGGTGCAGGTCTATGGCAGCGATGTGGAACACGCGAAGCCTGCGCCGGACTGTTTTTCCCTGGCTGCCGCTCGGCTTGGCATAGCCCCCGCTGAGTGCCTGGTCGTTGAGGACGCGCCAGCGGGCGTATGCGCGGCTGTGGCGGCCGGCTGCAACGTGATCGGCTTGACGACCACACATTTGGAAGCGTCTCTTTGGCAGGCACACATGTGCGCTGCCTCTTTGGCCGAAGTGCGAGACATGCTGACCGCAAGGGGACTTTTGACCAGCTCCTGAAGCGAGAAGGCGCTCCAAGGTGAACCGGCAAGGCCCCCGCAAACGAGGGCGATCACGGCGTTGGTAGCGGTGTACTGGACGGCGCTGGCAGCGTGGGCGGTGGCGTGCCGGTTGAAGCCTTCCGGCACAGGGTGCTGGCGCCGGAACTCCTCTAGCGTCTTGGCGAAGGGAAGGAAGACAGCCGCCCTGCGAAACTGCCCGATCGTGGCATCGTCGTCGATGTCGACGGTGGGGACGCTCTGCCTGATCTTGGTGTAACCGGGCCACCAGCCCCTATCGGTGAGCCACGCCGGGTTGGCAAAGGCCAGACCACGAACAAACGAGTGGCTGTGATCAGCGCAGTTGATACAACGCTGGCAAGGAGTCCGCAAGCATTGACCTGCGGTCACGCCCCGGCTATGTCGAGGAGGATCTCCGACAGTTCTCGTGGTTGGGAGAACATCGGCCAGTGGCCGGTGTCCATCTCGATCAGCCGCCAGCGCCCGCTGGTCAGCAGCTGGGCTACGTCGTCGCTCGGCTCGGGGTCACCGAGCGTGCACTTGATGTAAGTCGCCGGGAGGTCGCCGAGTGGCCTTTCCAGCACGGCGGGTTCGGTCAGCGTGGCGCCCGGGTGCGGCGTCGAACCGCCCACGATCCGTGCGATCTGCTCATCGGTGAGACCGTGGCCTTCGAAGTGGGCCGCGGGCGCGACCGGCCAGAATCCTCCGTTCTCGGCGATCGATGCCCTCACCATCGCCCCGCCGTCCGGCCAGGCGGAGACGAACGGTTCACCATCGGCCGGAATACTGGAGTCAAGGAAGACCACGTGCGCTAGCCGGTCACCGATCCGCCCGGCGGCCTGACCGCTTGGGACACCCGAGTAGCTGTGACCTACCAGAACGACGTCACGCAGGTCCTGGCGCTCGACCTCATCAACGATGTCCAGGACGTGGGTCTGCTGCCCGGCTGGCACGCCTTGCTTCTCAGCGAGACCAGACAGCGTCAGCGGGCGGATGCCATGGCCGGCCGCACGCAGACGCGGCACCACATCGTCCCACGCCCACGATCCGAGTCGCGCACCTGCAATTAGCACAAAGTTCGCCATGGCCGCACCGTAGCGGAGCTGCCCGACGACCGCTCCGGAAATATTTTCGATACACGCCCTAGCTACGCGGCGGTCAGTTGTCCCCTGGTGTCCGAGCTGGGATTCCGGGGCCATCAACGAGTGGCTGTGACCCTCGGCCGTTACGCGGTGGGATCCACGTTCCACGTGTCCGGCAGATTGCTGCCGCAGAAGACGCAGACGAAGTCGTCCTCGCGCACGATGTTGTGCTCCTGGCAGTCAGGGCACCGCCGGAACACCACCTCGTGGGTGAAGCCGGAGGGCCGCCCGAGCCCTACACGGTCCAGAGCACGGGCGACTGCCGACCAGGAAGTCACGTCCGGGCAGTAACCGGTGGACTGGTTGCTGACCTCGCCCACGGCCCACCAGTCCGCCTCACGCACGAAGCCGATCTCGCCGGCACTCAGAACCATGCCTCCGCCGGCACAGGCCACGTGCTCGCTTCGCCGCGGCGCCAGCCGAAGCACCCCGTCCGTGTCGACCACGAAGGTGAACGGTTCGGCCAGCTCCGCCGCCGATCGCCCAGCAATCCAGCCGCCGAACTCTGCCGCCGAGCTGATCCGGCACCCGCCGCTGCCAGGCCGGACTGCTGTCTTCAGCTCGACCGGTCCGACGTATCGGTAACTCCGCCCCCGCGCACTCACTTGAGCCAACCTAGAGCACTTCCGACACACGCCCTAGTGGTAACGACCTCGTACTCGTTGTCTGCGTGTCTTCAGCCGCGAACGGAGAACTTCAGGAGCTTGTGTTTCTCCTTGACCTCTGTAAAGCAACAATCCGGACCTGCCACGTCAAGGGTGATCTCCGTGTTCTTCCCCTGGGGCACTCCCACCAGCAGGAGGTCAACCGTTCGAGACCCGCCGAGGTCGGTTCGCGAGCCCAAGGAGAAGTCGCTGCTGCAAACACCGTCCACGAGCCCATCCGCCTGGGAGCCGTCCTCAGGGATGTGGCGTAGGGTGACCATACCGTCGGGCACCTTCGCGGTGACTGTCACAGTATCCGCCATGTACTCGCTGCCCAGGGCATAGTCCCATTGAGGGGAATTTGTGTTCGTGAGCTGGACTGTCACGGGGACGATCGAGGTACCCGACGGGGCGTTCAGCTGGCACGCACCGTAACTCGCCACAGCGGTGCCGGGCGTGACGACGAGCGATCCGCGTGAACGGTACGTGCGCCCCTTTGGATCCGGGTCACCTTGGATCAAGTCGTACTCAACCGTCTTGGCCTCCGATACTTCGGGCTCGCCATTACCAGCGCCGCCAGGATCGGCCCGGTCCCCGGCGGCGGATGACTGGCTGCTTCCTCCTGTCTTGCTGTCGCTGCGAACCCCCTGTGCGACTCCGTAGCCGCCGAGGACGACGGCCAGGACGGCGAACGCACCGATGCCGATGCGGATGTTGCGCTTCTTACTGTTGTCGATGTTGCCGCCAGCGACCTGGTGACCCTTCCCGCTGATGCCGCCGCCGCTGATGTTGACCTGATGGTGCGGTGAACCCGAGGTGGCGGTGCCCTGGTTCGTGGCCTGCTGGTAGGAGGTCACCGCATCATTCATGGCCTGCGCGAACGAGGGGTCGCTCTGCGCGGCGGCAGCGAGCTGGCTCGCGGCTTCCATCCGTCGGCCCGAATCCTGCGGAGCCCCTTCGAGCCCCTCCAGCGCTCTCGCGCCGTCGGCGGTCGACCGCAGACGCTGCCTCACCAGATCCGTCACAGCGCTGGCCGCCATGTTCTGAGCGCTAGCCGCCACGTTCTGGACGACTCCGGCCAGGAAGTCGCCGACGATACCGACCGCCGCTCCCGCCAGGACCCCGAGTTCCATCAAGGCTTTTCCTCCCCGTGCTGTACCCAACTGCCCATGTTTTAAAGGGACTTTAGCCCGCGACGGCGCGGGCGGACGAGATGGGCATCCCGCACCGGAGTGTCGTCGCCTCCGCCAGAGTTGGGTTGCCCGCCGTACCTGCCGCCGTCACACGCGCGCGAGCATGAGCAGACCTCACCGCCACCGCAGGTTGCGGGGGAGTAGCTGCTGCCGCGATATGGCCGGGCCCGTCATGGGCGCTCCGCTCAGCGTGCCGCCGCCGTGCTGACCCGTCCGGCGATCCCGCCGCGGCGCAGTCGCCAATTGGCGACTAGGCCGAGCACTCCTACCTCGGACACCAGCCGCAACGTACGGCATTGACCGACCCCGGTCCCGGCTCCAGATCGACAACATCGACCCGCGAGGCTGCGCCGTACGATCAGCCCAGGTCAAAGCGTCGTCGGAGGGCGCGAGGGCTTAGCGCACGATCTGACATGGATGCTCAACCCTAGGAGCACACGGCTTCTACGAGCCGCGGTCGCCGCGGGCGGCCCGGATACTCGCCTCCAGCGCCGCCATCAGATCCGGCGGCGGACCCTGCGGTGCGGCGGGGGCCTGCAGCTCCCGGCCCGCGCCGAGTGCGGTCACGAGTTGGTTCAGAGCCTCGGCGTAGTCGTCGTGGACGGCCCGGGAGTCGATGCCCTGCATCTGGTTCAGCAGCAGCTCGGCGAGTTCCAGCTCGCGCTCGGTCACCGGCCCAGCCGGCGCAATTCCCGGCTCGCGAATTTCGTCCGGCCAGAAGACGGTGTGGACCACCAGCACACCGTGCCGGGGATGCAGGACCGCGAGCCGCTCCCGGGAGCGGAGGGCCGTCCTGGCGATCCCCACCAGGCCAGTGCGTGCCAGCGCGGCGACCAGGAGCTCGTAGGGGCCATCGGCTCCCAGGATTCGGAAAGCTGGACGGGTTGCCCGTCGGTGAGAAACTCGTAGTGCGTATTGACGCAGAGTTCTCCGGGACTGATGGCAAGCCGGTCGGCGATGGGCGCGGGGGCGGGGACGCGCACCTGGCTGTGTGAATCCCAGGCGTTGGCCCTGCCCCGCTCTCTCTCTACTGTCGGGCCAGGGAGGAGAGTCCTGGCCCTCGGGGAGTATCCGAACGGAAATTAGCGGTAGCGGGACGATCTTGATTCCGGTTCGGTGACGTGCCGGTTTTGCCTGGTCAGCGGGCTCTACGGTCCTCGGCATGCCTGTTGCACCGTGCGCCCGTTCCCAGCCCTGCTGGGCGAGTCCGACGCGCTGGGTGCGACCCCGGCCGGGCGGCGCCTGTTGAGGGCGGTGCGCCGTCTGCCCGCGCTGTCCCGGCGCCGGGTCAAGGACCAGCCGCTGCTGCCGCGCGAGGTTGACGCCGAGCTGGTCCCGGCGATGTGGAAGCGTGCGGTGTTCTCCAACGCCAAGCTGGCCCAGGGCGCGGTCGACCAGGACGCGTACGTGGTGTGCGTGCTGGAGCAGCTGCACCGCGCGCTGAACCGGCGCGACGTGTTCGCCGCCCCGTCGAACCGGTGGGCCGACCCCCGGGACCGGCTGCTGGACGGGACACGGTGGGAGGCGATGAAGTCGGATGTGCTCGCGGGCCTGTCCCTGGCCGAGGACGCCGGCGAGCACCTGGCCCAGCTCACCCGCGGGCTCGATGCCGCGTGGCGGCAGAGGGCCGACCGCCTTCGGGAGGCCGGCGACGACGCGAAGGTGGAGATCGTCGTCCCCGAGGGCGGGGGACGCGCCCGGCTGTCGGTGGACAAGCTCGGCGCGGTGGGCGAGCCGGAGTCGCTGACCTGGCTCAAGACCACCACGGAGGCGATGCTCCCGAGGATCGACCTGCCGGACCGGCTGTTCGAGGTGCACTCCTGGACCGGGTTCCTCGACTCCTTCGGGCACGTCTCCGACCGGCGCACCCGCATGGAGGGGCTGCTCGTCTCCCTGGTCGCGCTACTGGTCTCACAGAGCTGCGACATCGGGCTGACCCCGGTCATCGATCCAGAGAACAAGGCCCTGACCCGATCGCGGCTGTCCCACGTCGACCAGAACTACCTGCGCGCCGACACCATCGCCGCGGCGAACGCCGCGCTCATCACCGCCCAGTCCGGGATCGAGCTGGCCCAGATGTGGGGCGGGGGGCTGCTCGCCTCCGTCGACGGCCTTCGCTTCGTCGTCCCGGTCAAGAGCATCAACACCGGGCCCTCGCCCAAGTACTAGGGTCTTGGGGAACCGTCCGCGCCAGGTCAAAAACTTCAGCTGGACGGCGAAGCCCAGCCTCGTGGACCCGCTCTTGTTCCGTAACCAGCCCGCCTCGTCACCGGACAGGGTGAAGTGGTCCACCACCCCGTCCAGACCCAGATCCCGCCGCACACCAGCCCCTTCCGTCACCCCCGTGATAGGCACTCGGGCTGGACGGTAGAAGCGGCGCTGTACAGCGGACGCGGATATCCGGGAACCGCCCCGGCACGGCGGCCGGACCCGGTAAAAGGCGTCCGGACGGCCGTCTCTCTGCCCGGCCCGGTCAGCCGTACATCGCCACACGGTAGAGAGCCGCAAGCGCGTCGTCGATGGGATGGGGCTGCGGCTTGCCGGAGGAGTCGAGCCTATTCCACCTCTGCAGGTTCACCGCGACCGCCATCTGCCGCTTGCCGTCGGCACGGGTCATGGCCAGCGCTCCACCACCCCAGACCGTGCCGCCATGGCCCCAGAAGGTGGCCTGACCGGGACCCTCCAACGGGTGCAGGCCGAGGCCGTAGTCGATCGTCCTTCCCTCTTGGGAGACGACCGGGACAGTGCGTTGCATCTGCGCCAGCGACGACGGGCTGACGATCTCCCCGGCCAGCAGCATGCCGAAGAAGCGGTTGAGGTCCGCGACGGTTGATATCAGCGAGGCCGACGGCCCCACCCATGACATGTCGTAGACGCTGTAGTCGCGCGGCGGGTCGATCATGCCGAACCACGCCTCGTAGAGCTGCGAGTGCGGCCCGTTGACGTACGGTTCGAGGGGAAGTTCGGTGTCCCGGAGCCCGGCGCGCTCGATGACGTTCCGGGTGATATACCGCTCGGCCGTGGTGTCGGTCACCTGTTCCAGGAGTTGGACGAGGAGCAGGTAGTTGGTGTTGGAGTACACCCCCGGAGTGCCGCCCGGGGCGCCGACGGCAGGTGCGGTGACCCCCATCTCGATCAGTTCAGCGGGGTCGAACCGCGTGTGCCGGTGGTCGTCCAGGCTCTGGGGGCCGGTATCCGCGAGGGCGGGGAACGCCTTGAGGGAGGGGTAGGCGTACGGGAGGTACTCGGCGAGGCCGCTGGTGTGGTTGATCAGCATCCGGACCGTGATCGCGCCACCGCGTTCTCCGGGAACCAGCCCCGGAAGATACCGGCCGATCGGTGTGTCCAGACCGATCTGACCGCTCTCGACCTGCTGCAGGACCGCTGCGGCGGTGAAGGTCTTGGTGATGCTGCCGACCCGGTGCCGCATGTCGGCGGTGACGAGGCGACCGGTGGCGACATCGGCGACCCCGGCGGCGCCGCGCCAGACCTGGTCGCCGTCACGCACCTCGGCGAACAGGCCCGGCATCCCGGCGCGGTGGACGTTTTCGATGGCTGCGTTCAGCGCCGCGGAATCCAGTGGGTTCTTCACGTCATGCGTCCTTTCGTGTTCCCCGGGGTGAGCTCCGCATCGGTCGCCTGACCCGGATAACAGGGCACGAGTGGCATGCCGGTCCGCCCGGCATGCTCATGTCCTCATTATGCACGCACTGCGTGCAACGCCAAGTGCATAAGTTAGACTTAGATCCGGCGAGAGGAGCAAGATGGCAGGCCGAAGGCGCTGGTCAACCGAAGAGATCCTGGATGCGGCGGCGGAACTGCTGCGCACAAGTGACGCGGATTCGTTCAGCGTGCGCAAGCTGGCCGCGGCCCTCGGGACCGATTCCTCCAGCCTCTACCGGCACTTCCGCAGCAAGACCGAACTACTGCGCGCGGTCGCCGACCGGATTCTCCTGGCCGCGATGGACGGCTACCGCCCCGAGGGCGACTGGAAGCAGCGCATCACGTCCCTGGCCCTGCGCGTGAGAGAGGCCTTCGGGCAGCAGCCCCAGCTCGCCGCGGTCTGGGGACGCTACGCATCAAGCGGCACCGGTTCCCGGCTGGTCATGGAAGAGGCGCTAGAGGCGCTGCGCGCGTCGGGACTGCCCGACGAAGAGATCCCGGCGCGCTACCACCGGATCGCGGTCCTCCTTGCCGCGCTGATCGCCTCCGAGGCCGGGGTCAGCGCGGTCACCCCGGAAGAGCACGAACAGGGCATGGAGCTGTTTCGCGTGGCGGTTCTGGGCGCCGACCCCGAACGCTTCCCGAACCTGGCCCACTTCGCCCGCGACGTCCGCCCCCTCGGGGTGGATCGCCGCGCCGCGTTCGAAGAGATCCTCGCCGCCCAACTCGCCCACATCGAGGCCGCAATCTGCCCGAGCTAGCCGACCGGCTCGGGAGTGTCGGCAAACGTTGGCGAGCTCAAGCGGTCAGCGCATCACCGCTGTTCAGGAGGTCAGCGTAGACCTCTGCCGGAGTGCGATAGTCATGGGTCTTGCGCGGACGATGGTTGAGTTCATGGGCGATGGCGTCCAGCTCGGCCTGGCTGAACGTTCGGAGGTCCGCGCCCTTGGGAAGGTACTGCCGAAGCAGTCGGTTGGTGTTCTCGTTGGTGCCGCGCTGCCATGGGCTCCGCGGCTTGCAGAGGTATACCGGCATCCCGGTCTTGACGGTGATGGCCTGGTGCTCGGCCATTTCCCGGCCCCGGTCCCAGGTGAGCGTCCGCCGCAGTTTAGGCGGGATTCCGAGCAGACTCCTGGTGAGGTGCGGAGTGACCTGCTCAGCCTTGATGCCGTCCGGCAGCGCGACGATGGCCGTGTAGCGGCTGGTGCGCTCGACGAGCGTGGCGACCGCCGACGGCCGGGTGCCCATCACGAGGTCGCCCTCCCAATGGCCGGGCACCTTGCGGTCCTCGGCCTCGGCGGGGCGGGCAGTGATGGACACCATGCCGCGGATGATGCCCCGCCCGGTGGGCCGACGGGCGATCTTCGGGCGGCGCATGGGCCTGGCTGACCGCAGCCGCTGGGTGAGGCTGCGGTCGATCGCCTGGCGCCGACGAGGGTCGTAGAGCGAGAGGTAGATCGCTTCGTGCGAGATCTGCATGGAGGCGTCACCGGGGAACTCGCGTCGCAGCCATCCTGCGATCTGCTCGGGGGACCAGCACAGGGCCAGCTTGGCCTCCACCAGCGCCCGTAGAGCGGGCCGTTGGGCGAGCTTGGCCTGCTTGGGCCGGCGCCCACGCGCGTAGGCGGCCGCATCGGCGGACGCGGCGCGGTAGCGGTCCCGGCCGCCGTTGCGGGCGATCTCGCGGGAGACGGTCGAAGGCGATCTGCCCAGCCGCTGGGCCAACTGCCGGGCAGATTCTCCGGCAGCGATGCCGCGGGATATCTCTTCGCGCTCGCCGCCGGTCAGGTGCCGCTCTGATCGCTGCTGCGGGGTGAGACGGACGCCGCCGCTTTGGGACAGGAACTGGCGGACGTGGTGCATTGGCGCCCCGAGGGCCCGCCCGATCAAGCTGAACGACTGCCCCTCGCGCCAGCGTCTCCAGATCTCATCCTGCTGAGCTGGCGAAAACCCGTAGTCACGCACCTGTGCCTCCACGATCACATGATCATTCGTGGGCGGTGCGTTGATCACTTGAGGGTGCCATCGTTTGCCGACACTGAATATCGGTCTGGTACATGACCGGATCAGCCTGGGTGTGTTCGTCGGTTGCTCAACTGTTTGTGTGTCGAGCGGGTGCTGCCTGTGGTGTTGGTGCTTGCGCCGGGGGCGCAGCGGTCGTGTCGTCTCCTTCCTGGTGGGCCGGGCGCCGGGGCAGCCTCGACGCGGGCAGCAGGCCGAGAGTGGCGAGTGCGGCCAGGATCAGCAGAGTGGAGCTCATGGTTGAAGCAGCGGTGCCGGTTGCGCTGGCCGCGACGGCGATGCCGAAGGTCGGCCCGGTGTTCATGGCGGTCTGCTTGAGTCCGCTGACGACCCCGGCGTACCCGGGCGGCGCGTCACCGACGACGGTCCCGGTGGCGGTGACCATCACGGTGGCGAACCCGGCACCGATGGCGGCAAAGGCTGCAGCCATGGCCATCCATGTGCTGGCGGGACCGAGCCGGGACAGCCCCGCGATGCCGACCACGACGAGGACCGTACCGGCGATCGCTGTGTGGCGCGCACCGTACCGGCGTAGTGCGGCGACCGCGGCGGGTGAGCCGAGGACCATGAGCGCGGTCAGCGGGAGTACGCGCAGACCGCTGGCGAGTGGGTCGAGTCGAAGTACGTCCTGGAGGTAGAAGGTGGCCCTGAACAGCGCGCCGAACATGGCGGCGGTCGTGACCAGCAGGATCGCCATCGAAGCCGTCACTGGTACGGACCGTGCTACAGCTGGTGGAACGATCGGGTGCGTGGTGCGGCGTTCGTGCCAGGTGAGCACGGTTGCGGCGCCGATGACGGCGAGGAATTCGAGCAGCGTCGGCGCGGCGGTCCACCCCCGCGCGGGTATGTCGGCCAAGGCGTGGACCAGGATTGCGAGAGCGACCGCTAGCAGGCCGGCGCTGGTGAGGTTGAGCCGTGGAGAGTTGGCACGTTGAGGTGCCGGCGTCCGTACGGCGACGGCGAGGACGGCGATGACGAACGCGAGGGGCACGTTGACCCAGAAGACGGCGCGCCATCCCAAATGAGCCACGAGAACACCGCCCAGGAGCGGACCGGACCCTGCCGCCACCGCGATCGCACTGGTGCGAATGGCGATCGGCTTGCTGAGCCGGTCCGCAGGATACGCCAGCCGTAGCAGCGCGAGCGTCGCAGGTTGTAGGAACGCGGCGAACCCGCCCTGCACCGCGCGCAGGACGATCACCCAACCGACGGTCGGCGCGAGCGCGATCCCGGCCGAGGCAGCCCCGAAACCGAGGACGCCGACGAACAGCAGGCGCGGGTGCCCGTACCGATCCCCGAGGCGCCCGGCGATCACGAGTAACGCGGCCACGGCGACCAGATAGCCGGTGCTCGTCCACTGGATCTGCGCCACGCTCGCGCCGAGATCACGCTGGATGCCGGGCTGCGCCATGAGCAGAATGGTTCCGTCCAGTGCGACGATCACCGCTCCGACCACGCTGACCAGAAGTGCAATCTGCCGCTGTGCGGGTGCGGTCATGAGGTCACCGGGCCGAGGTGGGCGTCCAGAACTGCCGCGATGAGCCGGTCGCGTTGGTCGTCGCCGGGGTCACCGCCCAACGGTGGGGTGCCGAGGGCGAGTTGCAGGCTGCCCCAAGCCCACAGCTGGGCCATGCCGTGAAGGTTCGACCACAGGGCGGCGGCGGTCACCGCGGGCGGCGGTCCGGCCTCGTTCGGCCCGTCGGCGCGTTGGGCGGCATCCCGCTGCGATCGGCATCGGGCGACGAGTTCGGTGAAGTGTCCGAACAGCGGGAGGGTTGACTCGCGCAGCCGCGGTTGGTCCGATGCCTGCGCCGCGCCGTCGAGCAGGTCGTGCCGCCACATGAGTTCGAACATGCCGCGGCGTTCAAGTGCGTACCCGACGTACGCCCGCGCAAGGGCCTCCAGTTGGCCGCGCGGTGTGGTCGTGCCAGCGACCGCGGCCTCGAACATGGCTGCGAGGTCCTCGAAGCCGCGACGGCCGATGGCCGAGAGCAGCGCGTGGTGCGTGGGGAAGTACCGACGCGGCGCCCCGTGCGAAACCCCCGCTCGACGGGCTATTTCCCGCAGGCCCACGGACGCGGAGCCCTCGGTCAGCACAAGGTCGACCCCGACATCGATCAACCGCTCCCGAAGGGAGCTCTCATCAGTCATAGACAGTGTCTACCAAGCATTCGTAGACACTGTCTACTCATTGGGTGAGTGATCATTCTGCTCAGCGGGTGGCGGGGTCCGCCTCGGCTCGCTCGCTCACGGCGGCACGCTGACCGGGAATGGTCACACCTGATAGGTCGAGGCGCTTGTTCATGTCGAGGCGGAACGTGCCGTAGGGGTTGATGTTCGACCAGAACAGCGCGGTCAGCCCGCGCCGGTCCTCGCCGCTCAGCTTCTTCGCCCAGGCTGGCTCGGCGAGCACCCCCTGAAGCAGCAGGGTGTTGATGTGCACGAGACTGCTCTGGAGCAGGTGCAGGGCGAGCATCGAGGTCTCGGCGTGCTCCTTGTCCGGGCCGGTCAGGGCGCCGTCCTTGCCGTAGTGCAGGACGGTGTTCGCGCTGTTCCAGTTCTCCACGACCTGGAGCCCGCCGTGGACCTCCCGACGCAGGCCGGGGCTGGCCAGGTAGTCACACGCGAAGATCGTGCGCACCGCGCGGCCCAGCTCTTCGAGGGCCTGGTAGGTCGGGTGCTTGGGGCCGCCGCGGGTGAAGCGCCGCAGCACCTGTTCCGCCCCGGCGGTGCCCAAGCGCAGGGCGGTGGCGTACTTGACCATCTGGTCGTACTGCTGGGCAATCAGGTCCCAGCGGATCGCCCGGGTCAGGGAGCCGCCGAGCGCTGGCCAGCCGGGCGGGTCGCCGTCGGGCCGGTACAGGCGGATGCTGCCGATGTTCTTCAGCCGGGGCAGCAGCCGGAAGTTGAGCAGCTCAGTGAAGGCGAACCCGACGACGCTCGCGCCGTGGGTGTCGGCCCTGTTCTCCCGAAGCTACGGCGAAGTGACAAGTAGCTCTCTGTAATCAAGGTGACGCTCGGTCAGGGACAGTGAGGCGGGGTCCGGGGACGTCGCCGATCTGGAGGGCGGCGAAGTCGGCGTGGGCCTGCTCGACGACTTCGGGGTACGCCTCGCGCTTGGCGTGCTCGGCGAGCGGGCGGTGGATACTTGCGACGCTGGGGGCCTGACCCTTGCGTTTGCCGGTGGGGATGATCAGGTCGGGCTGGACCTGCTCGACGGACTCGCCGGTCGCGCGGCGACGGAGCACGGTGTGGAGCATGTCGTCGGTGATGACGGGTGGCCGACCGCCGTGCTTGCCCTTGCGGGCCGCCGCATCGAGCCCCTCCAGCGTCGACTCTCGGATGTTCTCCCGCTCGGTCTCCGCCATCGCGGCGAAGAACGCGAACAGCAGACGGCCCGGCCCACTGGGGTCGTACATCCCGGGCACGGGCCCGGCGAGCATCTCCAGGACCAGGCCGTGGGCGGTGAGGTGGTCGACGAGCGTGGTGAGTTCGGCGGCGTCGCGGCCCAGGCGCTTCATCTCGTACACGGTGAAGATGACCCGGCAGTGCGGGGCGTGGGCCTTGATGGGAGCCAATCGGAATACGGGAGAAACGTGCCGTTTGGCCAAGAGTATGCAGGTCAGCCGGTTGTGACAGCTCGTCGGTCTGTCACAGTAAACCGCGCATTTACCGCGACAGCGGTCACGGCGACCTGCGGGAACGCTGCTCCGGGACAAGATCAGGTGTTTGGGGAGTCGAACCCGAAGTGGGGCGGAGTCGAGTGCACGTACGATCTTGAAAACATCATGTACACGTCTTGAGGGGCCTCGGTAGGCAGAGGCGATGTGACCGGGTGCCGCCCTCGGGCGGCACCCGGTCACGCATGTGAAAGGAACAACGTGGAACCGATCGCATCGCTGTCGGGAATCGCTCAGGGCTACGGCCGGCACCAGGTGATCAGTGGACTCGACTGGGATCTCGGCGTGGGGGTCTACGGACTTCTGGGCCCCAACGGTGCGGGAAAGACGACACTTCTCCGTACTCTTGCCACGGTTGCACCTCCCCA
Organism: Streptomyces cyslabdanicus; assembly: GCF_052663305.1. Lineage (NCBI taxonomy): Bacteria > Bacillati > Actinomycetota > Actinomycetes > Kitasatosporales > Streptomycetaceae > Streptomyces > Streptomyces cyslabdanicus. The sequence goes on along the minus strand of NZ_JBQRUW010000079.1, from coordinate 15,712 downwards.
GGAGGGGGTCCTGGAGATCTGCGGCAGAAAGGTGCACTCCGAGCGGTCGGCGAGGGTGGCTCGCCCTATGATCGGCTACCTGCCTCAGGAATTCGGGTACTATCCGTCCTTTTCGGTCTACGATTTCGTCAGGTACAGCGCGTGGCTGCGCGGGGTTCCTGACGGTGAGGCCCACGGCGCGGCTCTGAAAGCAATCGCATCCGTCCTTCTCGACGGACGAGCGCAGGCCAAGATGAAGTCTCTCTCCGGTGGCATGTTGCGACGCGCAGGCATTGCCGCGGCAATCGTCGGCTCGCCGAGACTCCTACTCTTGGACGAGCCGACCGTTGGTCTGGACCCGGAACAACGCTTGCAGTTCCGTGAGCTGATCAGATCGTTGAAGGGCTCGGCGATCGTGCTGAGCACACACCTCGTCGAGGATGTGGCGGCTGTCTGCGACCAGGTCGTCGTCATGCGGTCCGGTAGGTTCCTCTTCCGCGGCACCCCCGAGGCCCTTGCGGGCAACACCCGATCGGGAGTGGCGGGCGACAGCCCGTTGGAGCGCGGATACATGGCGGCCTTGTCGGGGCAGGGGGAGCTCTCCTGATGCGTATTCTCGTGATGGAGTTGCGGCGCTCTCCCCTGCGATGGTGGTTCTCCGTCCTCGTCGCCCTGGATGTGGCGGTTCTTTTCGGACGGGCTCAATGGTGGATCGGCGTCTGGCCGCAGGCCAGCGCGGCGGCCCAGATACCCGCCTTCTATCTCGGCCCGTTCCTGGCGGCCTACGCCGCTTGGGCCTCCGGCCGGATCCATCGACTCGGCTTCGAGGACCAGCACACCGCGGGAACCAGGCCCAGATGGCAGGTCGAGGGAGTGCACATCGCGGCAGTCGCCGTTTACGGTGGCGGCGCCTACGTCGCGGGCGCCGTGGTTGCCGCGGCAGTCAGTTACCGTGACGCCGGACCCGGATTCCTGTGGCCCAGTTACCTGCTGCTGGGTGCTGCACTCATCGTTCTGTGCATCGCTGTCGGCCACATCGCCGGGCACTGGTTCCCGTCTGGTTTCGCCACCCCGGTCGTCTCCGGTCTGGCCTGCTTCGTGGCAGTGACGATGACCGGCGGCCCGTTGAAGGCCGGTTTGTTCGTACTCTCCGGCGCCCCCGCCGTGGAAGTGACTCCGGAGCGTCTTGCCATGCGATGGGGGCTGGCGCTCTCCGCAGTGGCCGTCGCCGTTCTCACGCCACGAAGGCTGCTCGGATACGCCGGCGCACGCGGGAAGCTGCTCGTCAGGCTGCTGGCCATCGGCAGCTCGGCGCTGGCCGTCGCGTGCCTGGCGGGCGTGCTCACGACAGGACCCGTGCAGACGGCGCGAGCGAATCCGAGTGCTCCGATGTGCACGCGTACCGAGCCGAAGATCTGCGTATGGCCCGAGGAGCGCATGTACATACCGCGGCTTGAGGCGATGGCGAGGCGCGTATCCGAACTTCCTCCCTTCATCAAATCCCCCTCGGTGTTCCACGAGGAAGGACTGAAGGGCGACGAGGCGCAGGACATCGACTTCTCGATCTTCGAAGGGTCCATGTGGGAGGTGGCCGACAGCATGTCCATCGCAATCTCCCGGGCGTCCACTCCGCCCTTCTGCCAGGCGGCGAACAGCAGCGCCGAAGACCGGCGCATGATGGCGTACTTCGAGCTTGATTCGTGGCTCGCAGCCCGGATCTCAGGCGCTGGGCAGCCGTCCGGCATTCACGGCGGGCCCCCTGGTGTCGACCAGGGAGCGATCGCAAGGCTAATCAAGCAGTCCGGGCCGGCACAGGAGGACTGGGCGAAGAAGCGGATAAAGGTGATCGAGGGTACGCGCTGTGCTTGATGTCCGCGAGTCGTGGATCCGGTACCTGCAGGCTCATCGCTTCCGCGGAATCGCCGTGGGCTGGGCTGTGGTGATCGCGTGCGATGTGGCGTTCGGGTCCGCCCGGCTCGATTTCCCCTTCAGCGGCGGCGGATCCTCCGCGACCCCTCTGAGGCATGAGATTCCCCTCGCCCTGGCTGTGATCACCGTAGGCGGCCTCGGCAGCGCCATGGACTCCCTGGAGGAGGCTGCGGCGAAGGGCTTCAGGCGAGTCGAGATCTCCTGCCTCGTCGGGGCCATCTCGGTGGCGGCGGTGCTGCTCGTCGCGGCAGAGGCGTTCGTAAGCCCCATGGACACCGTTCTGCTGCTCCTGAGAGGCTTGCTGATCTGGGTCGGGCTCGCCCTGCTGTCCGGGCGGGCATGGGGATGGAGATTTTCCTGGATCCTTCCTCTGGCCACCCTGTTCCCCCTGACGTACTGGCAGATCGACGGCCTGGGACGGTTCCGGTGGTGGGACTGGACGGATCAGCCCGGATGCTCGATTCCATGCTGGGGAATCGCAATCGGCAGCCTGCTTGTGGGCGGGGGCGCGATGGCACTGACTCCGTGGCGCGTCACCCGGTTGCGGCGCGTATTTCAGCGGAGCAGGTGGTAGGTGCCGGCGACCGCGCCGGAGCGCGAGCGGCACGGCGAGCCGGGTTCGGCCCGGCAGCGCGGGCAGAGGTGGCGCTCGACGTCGTCCGCGTCGCTCGGGGAGGCCTCTTGAGCGGCCGTCATGCCCGGGATGCTGTCACAAACGATTCGCAGAAGTGCTCTGAACCCGCCTATGAGTGAGAGCGGGTTCTGGGAACCGGATCAGTGCTTCGCGGTCGCTAGGTCGTCACGTTTGATCTTGCTCGGGCAAAGGACTGTTTGTGAGAGTCCAGGCGTCGCGCCGAGGGTTCCGGCTGCGGGGAACGCCGGTGCAGCGGATATCGGTGAAGATCATCAGTGGTCGGCGGGGACGGCTGGGGTCATCTGTTCGGGCTTCGAGGGCAGCGGCTTGCAGTCGGCGACGGCGTCGTGCGGGCCGCCCGCAGGGTTGGTTGCGGTAGGACTGCTCATCAGCAGCTCCCCGACCTGTCATGACCGCGGCGAGGCCGCGTCAAGGAGAGCACGTCCAGCCTTGGTGAGCTCGTGCGTGGCCGTGCGACCGGCCCGGCTGCTGTCGATCAACCCGGCGTCTCGCAGGATTGCAAGGTGTTCGCTGGCCGTCGGGGGAGTGACGCTCACCAGCCTGGCCACAACGGTCGTCTGCAGCGGAGTGGCGAGCGCGGCCAGGATCCTCGATCGGGTCATCCCCAGAAGCCGGTCAAGCGACCTCGGAGTGGGAGGTGCCGCCCATAGGTACCGCCCGGATGCCGGGTAATAGATCGCCGGTGTCCAGTGGTCCGAGGTGGTGCACTGTATCCGGTCGGTGATGAACAGCGACGGAACAAGAATGAGTCCCTCAGGGCAGTCGACGTCGACGTCGACGGTCTTTTCGACGGTGATGGTGTCGCCCTCGCACGCAGCAGAAGGGTGCAGGCGCGGAAGGACTGCGCGCAACCCCTCGCGGTTGACCTGGAGGGCCCGGTCCAGCATCTCGGCACGCAACGCCTGCCGCATGGACGGCCATTCCGGTTCGATAACTGCCTTCCAGAGGCGGCGCAGCGCATCGGCGGCCTCGGACCTGGTTCGGTCGGGGTCATCGAGCAATCGGCGGCCTATTTCTGCCCCGCGTCCCCTCGTAGCGTCGACCAGCTCGGCGTACGTCTGGTCCGCCGACGCGGCGAGGAGGGCATCCATGCCTTCCTCGAACGTTGGCTCACTGGACATCGGCGATGGGTCAAGGAAGTCGGGTCGATACGCGCCATCGGCCATGAAGACCGTGAGCGCCCTCAGGTCCGGGAGCGAGAGACGGCGACGGCGAAGCCACGGGTGGAACATCGGGTGACGCTGCGGTTCGGTCAAGAGCTGGGCAAGACTGACCACTTCGTGCATCGGCGACATCGCCCACCGCACGCTCGCAGCACCAACGCCCAATCGGTAGCGGATCACTCCACCATTGTTAGGCCACCGCCGAAGTGAGCGCGAGTAGAACGGCGAAGCACCGAGACTCGGGGCATGACCGACACGGAGTCGATTGCCCGGTGTTCCAAGGAGCCCGAGCGAGCCCAACAGACGCGAACGATCCGGCTGGGCGCCAGCGGGTCGACCATCGAAGTCCTCGCGGATCCGGCGGAGACCAGCGGGATCGTGAGCATCTACCGGTGGCGCATGTCACCCTCCAGCCGGGGACCTGCCCCGCACTTTCACACGACCTTCAGCGAGACCTTCATCGTTGCAGAAGGTGAAGTCGACTACTTCGATGGGCATGCCTGGCGAACACTGCTGCCTGGCGACACCGCGCATGCCGCGGTGGGTGACGTCCACGCCCTCCGGAAGGAGCGCGCCGAACCTGCCACCCTCCTGATGGCACTCTCGCCAGGTGTACCGCGGGAGGAGTACTTTGCACAGCTCGCCACTGTGAACGAGCGTGACCTGAACCGGCTTCACGAAGCCCACGACAACCATTTCATCGACGACTACGGACGGTGAGGGCACCGGCAACGGCATGTGCCCCGCCCCCCGCCCACCCCACTACCTGTATTGCGGTCGTAGAACTGCTCCCGCGCGTGAGCGCCACCGCCGAGCCGGGTCCGGAGACCGACTTCGTCCGCAGTGGTCCTCAAGGTGTTGGTGATCTCTGCCTGCGACCTGGTGCAGGCTGGCGAGGCGTTCACCGCGTTCGGCGCCAGCACCCTCGGCAAGACCGCGCTCACCGTCGCCTGATCCACCCCTTTCCCAACGGCTTCCCAGCAAAGGAATTCACTGTGCCCAGCATCGCCATCGTCGGAGCCGGCCCCGGTATGGGCCTGGCCATCGCCCGTACCTTCGGCTCCCACGGCTTCGACGTCGCTCTCATCGCCCGCAACCGCGACAAGCTCAACGACCTGGCCGGCCGGCTCGACGCCGAAGGCATCACCGCCGCCGTGTTCCCCGCGGACGTACTCGACCATGACGCACTCACCCAGGCGCTCAAGGACGCCGCCACCCGCTTCGGCGGCATCGACGTCCTGGAGTACTCCCCAGGCGGGAGTCTCGAATCCACGCCGCTCACCGCTCCGTCCGAGACCAACCCGTCCGATGTGCAGTGGGCGATGGACATCCTGCTCTACGGGGCCATTGCCGCCACACGGGCCGTGCTGCCCGTAATGCGCGAGGCCGGCGCCGGCACCCTGCTCTACACCAACGGCGCCGGCTCGGTCGACCCCACTCCGATGCTCGGCAACCTCAACGCCGCCCAGGCCGCGCTGCGCAACTGGGTACTCAGCCTGCACAAGGAACTGGCCGACACCGGCGTCCAGGCCGCGCACGTCGCCATCGGCGTGTGGATCGGCACGGGCGGCCCACCCGGAGTACCGGCGGCCTCGGCCGAGGAGGTCGCCCCCCTCTACTGGGACCTGCACATGCAGCGCGACGAAGTCGAACGCGTCTTCACCGTGTGACGCCGTCCCGGCCCCCCGTCCCACCATCGTTGATCTCTGATCCGCCAGTACGGTGGTGGCCGGCCTCGGTACCTTGGGACAACCGATTGCGACAGGAAGTACTGAAGATGGCCAAGCTGTAGAGCCTGGACTCGAACACGCCGGTGTTCGCACAGTTCAAGGAGGAGACCGGGCCCATCGCCTGGCTAACACCTTCTTGGTTCCGAAGGAGAGGACCGAGGCGTTCCTGACCCTCTTTCGGAGGCGGGCGGAGTTCATGACGGCTCAGCCGGGATTCGTCTCCCTGCAGATGCACAAGGGAACGGCGGGCAGTCGACTTCTGATGAACGTCGCGGTCCGGGAGCCGATCGAGGCTCTTGCCACGACGTTCGGCAGCCTGGAGTTCCAGCGCATGGCTGCCACGTTCCCCGACGACGTTGTGTCGTACCCGCACATCTTCGAGCGGGTCGACGTATGGCACCGGAGCTGTAGAAGCGTCACGGTGCTCGTTAGCGACCCCGCCCTGCACGGCACCCTCGCCACTCGCTCGGCCAGCGACACTCCTGACGAACGCTCCATGCCCATCCCCTCCTCAAACCATGGCCAGGCCCTCCCCGGCCCGGCATTTCACCCCGGGAACGACGCCAGGCGGACAGGTCTTCAGGATGCCGACCCGGCCGCACCGTCCGCAGCCGACCGTGCGGTTTCCGCCTCGGGCACGGTGCGGGGGCCGGGCACCGCGGCCGTGGCGGCGGCGAGGTCGAGATGGGAGTTCATGTCCAGCTCGAAACGGCCGTAGGGGTTCACGTGGGTCCAGAACAGCGGGGACAGGGCCCGTCGGTCGGCGTCGGTGAGCCGCTTGTGCCACTTCTCCTCGCTCAGGATGTCCTGGAGGAGCAGGGTGTTGACGTGCACCAGCGCGGACTGGAGCAGGTGCAGGGCGAGCATGGACACCTCCTGGGACTCCTTGTCGGAGCCGGTCAGGTCGCCGTCCTTCCCGTAGAACAGGTCGTGGTTGGCGCTGTTCCAGTTCTCCACGACCTGGAGCCCGTCGTTGATCTCGCGCCGCAGGTCCGCGTCGGCGAGGTAGTCGCAGATGAACGCCGTGCGCACCGCGCGGCCCAGTTCCTCGATCGCGCGGTAGGTGGGGTGCTTGGGCCCGCCGCGGGTGAAGCGGCGCAGGACCTGCTCGGCCTCGGCGGTGCCCAGGCGCAGGGCGGTGGTGTACTTCACGATCTGGTCGTACTGCTGGCGGATCAGGTCCCAGTCGATCGTCTTGGTCGACAACACCGGCGCCAGGTTCGGCCACTTCTCGTCCTCCCCGGCCGCTGGCCGGTACAGGCGTGCCGAGCCGACGTTCTTCAGCCTGGGCAGCAGGTTGAAGCCGAGCATGTGGGCGAAGGCGAACCCGACGATGGAGGCGCCGTGCGTGTCGGTGTACTGCCGGTCGATCTCCACGTCCGTGCAGTGCCGCAGGACGCCCTCGATCATCGCGGCGACCTCGGAGGCCGAGCAGGACTTGAGCTGGCTGTAGACGCACAGCGACTTCTTCTCGACGTGCCAGTAGATCATCACCCCGGGCCCGCGGTACCGCTGGTGCCACTCGGTCATGAAGTTGCTGGACCAGGAGCCGAACTTCTTGGAGTCGCTCGCGCAGGCGGTGCCCTCGCCCCACCACGCCGCATCGCGGGCGGCGAAGGTGGCGTTGACCAGCCGCACCAGCGCCGCGCGCAGGTTGGTCCGGTTGAAGAACAGGTGCCGTACCCGGCGCAGGACGGCCTCGCTCTCGCCGTGCTTGCCGGTGACCGCGACCCGCTTGATGCCCATGTTCGTCCCCAGCGCGAACAGCACCAGCAGCAGCCGGCGCCGCAGCACCGCCTTCGGGACCGCCTCCCTGCTGGCGACCGAGGTGAACTCGCCGGTGAAGCCGGTGGCGAACTCGGCCTCCTTGAGGATGTCGATCAGGTCAATGGTGCCCCAGCGGCGTTCGATCTCCGCCTTCAGCGCGACGAGGTTCTCCGGCTCCTCCTGCTTGCCCAGCGGCGAGACCTTGATCCACGGCTCGCCGTGCCGGCGGACGATGTCCACCCCGCCCGTGGTGCCCAGCTCGAGCGCCGTGTCGAAGCGGGTCAGGGCCTCGCGCAGCCTCTTCTCCAGGGCCTCGATGAACTTCTCCGGGTCCTGCGGCTGACGGATCGCGTCGTAGTGCACATCGCGGTTGTCCTCGAAGTCCGGTGGCAGATCGTCCTCCGGGTTCTGCCACCGGTTCGCACCCGGCACCCAGATCTCGCGGCGCCGCAGCGCGTCCCGCAGCGCCACGAGCACGCACAACTCGTACGGGATGCGCTCGACCCGGCCGCGCTCATCCACGACCGCCTTATGCCACTCCTCGCGCACCACCCCGGCCAGCGGGATCTTCTCCGCCTCGTCGAAGAACGCACCCTCCTTCGCGATGGGCTGATCCAGATACCGCTTGAGCAGGTCGATCGCGTCCATCACCGGCCGGTAGACACCTCAGGCGGTTAGCGAGTCAAGTCGGCTGCTGGAGGCGGTCGAACAGGCGATTCCTTGCTCAGGGGAGGAGTGGGATGATCTCGCTGTGGAGACTCCTGATTCCTCGTTTCGCCGGCGCCTTCTGATCGAGGCGCTGGCGGTCGTGGCGGCGCCTGCGCCGGACCAGACGACGTGGTTGGAGAAGCACGGTGTCATGACGGACGACATTGCCCTCGACTTTGATCACGCGTTCCGCATGGCCGAGCGCCTCGTGGAGGAGGGGCTCCTCGGCCGTGACGCGCTGCCCGACCTGCGGATGATCGATTCGATCTTCGACGAGATGACGTGTGACGAGACCAAGAACCGATGGACGACAGCGGCTCTCGGCAGCGACCCCGGGTGGTGCCGTGTTCGCGGGTTGGCGCAGAACGTTCTCGCCCGGGAAGGCGTGGACGCCTCGGTGTTGCCAGACATTTGTGTTATCCGGTAGAGACCTGGTGGTTCAGGCCGCAACTGCCTGTGCGGCGACACCCCCCTCGGGGAAGGCCACGGCCTCGTCATAGGTCCGGTTGTGCTGGAGGCAGTGGTAGAGCTGGCCGAGCATGCGGTTGAAGAGGTTCCTTTGGGCGGCAGCGTGCCAGTCTCCGTGGTCGTCGCGGCGCCGACGGTAGTGGGCCTTTGCGCCGGGCGAGGCAGTGATGGAGGCGAAGGCCCAGAGATAGCCCGCGTGGCTGAGACGGTCGTTCTTCACCCACCTGCGGGTGATGCTCGACTTCTTGCCGGAGGCCCTGGTGATGGGCGAGGCGCCGGCGTATGCTTTCAGGCTGCGGGCGTCCGCGAAGCAGGTCCGGTCGTCCCCGATCTCGGCGAGCACCCGGGCGCCGAGTTGGACGCCGAGGCCGGGGAAGCTGAGGATGATCTCAGCGTCCGGGTGCTGAGGGAAGGCCTCTTCGACCGCCTCGGCGAGGTCGTCGGTGGCGGTGCAGGATGCCTCCAACTGGACCAGGAGCGCGAGCATTTGCTTGCCCAGCGCGTCCTCGACCAGCGGTGGCTGGTGGGCCCATTCGGCGCGGAAGACGTCACGGAGTCGTTCGGCTTCGGCCGCGATGCCTCGCTTGCGGCCGGCCCGTTTGAGTGCGGCTTCCAGCTGTGTGCGGGTCAGCCGTGCGGCCCGGGTCGGGGTCGGGGCCGCCTTGAGGAGCTCTCGGGCTTCCGGCCGGCACAGGCCGTTGCGCCAGGGCTCGAAGGCTGTCAGGGCAGACGGGTAGTACTCCCGCAGCAGCGAGCGGAGCTGGTTGGAGAGCTGTTGGCGGTTCCACAATGAGTCCTGCTGAGCGCGGGCGAGGACGGCGATGGCCCGGCCGAGGTCGCTGTCGCCTGGCAGCGGCCGGTGGGCGTGCATGTCGGTGCGCAGGATGTTCGCGAGTACCAGGGCGTCGCCGGGGTCGGACTTCTTGCGCGAGACCGAGTGGCGGTCGCGGTAGCGGGCGGCGGCCATCGGGTTGATCGCGAACACCTGCCGCTTGCCGGTTCGCAGGACGGCCACGAGCAGGCCTCGGGAAGTTTCGATCGCGACCGGGATCGGCTTCTCCGCGGTGTCGCCGTACTCGACGAGCAGGTCCAGCAGGATCTTATAGCCCGCGGCGTCGTCGGTGATGTGCCGCTTGGCCAGTAACTGGCCGCTGTCGTCGACCAGAGCGACGTCATGTGTGCGCTCGGCCCAGTCGATGCCGCAGTAGATCAAGATGTTCCTCCCCATAGTGCAGTTGACACAGGTCACGAGCTCATGCGGGCCACGCAGCGACCTAATCCCAGGACTCGGCACGAGGGCCGGTCCGCCACCTCAGTAGCCGTTCGTGGCACCAGCTCACCCCACGGGCCTCGGTCTATCCGGGAGCTCAGACGGCTCGGGCTAATCAAGAGGTCACCATGCGGCGGGCTCGCACCACCAACACCAACGAGTGATCAAGGCGCGAGTGTTGACGTCCGACGGCACCGGACGCCACCGCTCTGTGGGGAGGCATCAAGGCCAGGGTGTCGCCAGATTTCCGCCCGGCGCCGACGGGCACCAACACTCCACGAAGCACGAACAGGCTGGCCACGAAGGCGCCGGGCACCACCGCTCTAGCGAAAGGTGTCGACGCCGGGTCTAGCGAAGGCATGCACCCGGCACCCACGTGACCAGCCTGCTCGCATCTCGGTGGTGGCGGCCGTGAAGGCGCCGGACGCCGCACGGTCTACCGGGAGGCGTCGGGGCCCGGCGGTATTCAGGCATCCGCCCGGCGCCCACGCGATCGCCACCACCGAGAACGTCAGGATCGAGTCGCCGTCCGCCTGGCCACCACCACTCGAACAGGCCGCCGGGCTATCCGTCCTGCCGGACCGTTCTTAACTCCGGATTAGGCGGTGTTGTTGCACTTCAGCTCCAGCGCGTTCAGCAGCGGCGAGAGCATCCGCCGCCAGTGGTTGGAGTACGACGAGCGCAGCACCGTACGCACCCGGGCCCGGTAGCGGGCCTCGTTCGCCGCGGCCTCCGCCGCCAGCGCCTTCAGCGTGGACTCACCGGCCACCGGATAGATCACCTTGCGGACCGTGCCCCCCGGCTCCGCGACCGCCGCCTCCGCCAGCCTCAGCAGGATGCCCTCCTTGCCGCGGACCCGCTTGAGCTCCTTGTTGAACTCGCCCTCGACCTTCTTCTCCGCTCGCGTGTTGATCTTCTGCACGAGCTGGATGAACAGCTCCACCAGCGAGTCCGTGATCTCCGTCTCCCGCACGTGGCACAGCGAGGCCAGCAGCGTGTACCGCACCGGCCACCGCCCGCAGGTCCGAGGGGTACTCCTTCGACGCTCGCGCCCGCCAGGCGGCCACCAGCTTCTCCGACACGTCCCCGAACAGCTCCGGCGGCAACTCCAGCGCCCGCACTCGCTGGAGCTTGTTCACCTCCGCCAAAAGGCTATCCAGCCCCAGCGCGCCAGGATCGGCCTTCAGCTCGGTGAAGAACGTGCCCCCGCCGCCCGCGCTGTCCTCACTCGCGCCGGCGTCCTCGGCGATCAGGTCGTCCAGCCGGGACCGTGTCGCCGCGGACAGCCGCCCCACCGTGGTCGAGCAGAACCGTTCCTCGAAGGTGTGGACAGCCTTGCCCACCAGCCGAGCGATCTGCCCCGGCGCGGGCGGCTCCAGACGGTCGTTGCGGCAGCGGGCCACCACCCCCTCCGCCAGCCTGTCCCGGTTCACCTCCACCCCGCACAGCTCCACCGCCAGCCACCCGGCTAGCTGGGCCTGGTCCTCCTCCGTGCACTCGCGGAAACCGAACGCGCCCCGGATCTCCACCCGGTGCCGCTTGATCGCCCGCCCCGCCCAGTCGTACGCAGCCCACTCCTCCGCCGGCACCTTCACCTGCTGGGCCACGTACGCCACCGCCGGCGCCGGGATCTCCTCGGCGGTCTCCGGAAACCGGGCCTCCACCTCGAAGAACTTCAGCACCAGCGCGAACCCCAACCGGTTCGCCCCTGACTTGTTCCGCAGCCGCTCCTGATCCTCCTCCAGCAGCGTCCAGACCTCGATCAGGTCCTCCTGCTCCCACTCCTGCTGCACCCCGCGCTCCCTCCGGTCGTCAGGACACGACCAACCTGTTGGAGCGTCACCATGGAGAGGACGAGAAGATCAAAACCGCTGACAAGCACACCCCTGATCTGCTGCAGAGAGCTACTTGTCACTTCGTCGTAGCTTCGGGAGAACAGGGCCATATGGAGCGGATCGTCCGTACCCTGCCGGACAACCTGTCCGGCGTGCGCGACCTGTCGATGATGACCATGCACTTCGCCATCGCCGGACGCGAACACGAGGTCGGATGGCTCCGTGAACGGCACATCGCCGAGGACCCCGAGGGCCGGGGCCTGATCGTGGACGTGCGGACCAGCAAGAACTACCCCCGCGTGGCCCGGGTCCCCTACGGCTCACGCGCCCACCTCTGCCCCGTCCGGGCCTGGCGCCGCTGGCGTGACCAGGCTGGCATCGGCGCCGACCCGGACGGGTTCGCCTACCGCCGCCTGCACTCCCGCCACCACACCGTCATCGACCAGGGCCTCGACGCCGAGGCCGTGGGCGACGTCATCACCCGGCTCGGCGAGCGCGCCGGCCTCGACATCAGGCCCACCGGGCACAGCCCGCGCCGCGGACTGGTCACCGAGTCCTCCCGCGCGGGCAACCCCGACGCCGTGGCGGAGAAGCAGGGCAGATGGGCCAAGGGCTCGAAGGTGATGCGCCGCTATCGCGAGGACGACGACGGGTTCACTGAGAACGCCCTGCACGGCGTGCTGTAGAAGCCTGTCATGGAACCCGAATTGGCCGGTCAGCATTGGGAACTGGTGGGGCCGTCGGCCCGAAGCTGGAGCATTCAGCTCGGCAGTCAGGAAACCGGGGCAGGGAGCACTGACAGATCCGCCCCGGAACCTTGCACGCGATACCGGCCGCCCCCGATCGGCAATGACCGTTGCCGCATCAACGCGGCAACGGCATCCGGCCATCGTGTCCGCTCAGACCACGTCATGTCCACGAACATCGAGTGGGTCAGATCTGCGCCGTACAGGTTCGCGCCGGTCAGGTCCGCGCCGCGCAGGTCTGTGCTGCGCAAGTGCGCGCCGGTCAGGTCTGCGCCGTGAAGGTTCGCGTTGGTCAGGAACGCGCCGCGCAGTTCCGCGCCGGTCAGGTCCGCGCCGCGCAGGTCCGCGCCGGCCAGGCGCGCGTAGAGTTCCGCGTTGGTCAGGTTCGAGCCGCGCAGGTCTGCGCCGCACAGATCCGCGCGGTTCAGGTTTGCGCCGCGCAGATCCGCGCAGTACAGGTTTGCGCCGCGCAGCTTCGCGCCGGTCAGGTCTGCGCCGTGAAGGTTCGCGTTGGTCAGGTTCGCGTTGGTCAGGTTCGCGTTGGTCAGGTTCGCGTCGGTCAGGTTCGCGCCGCGCAGATCCGCGCCGCGCAGATCCGCGCCGTTCAGCGGACGGCCTTGAGCGCCGCCCGCCAGGAGCACCCGGGTCCACCAGTTGGAGGCCTGAATGCGCAGCCACGGCCGGGGAGGGCGGGCAGTCACGGCGAGACGGCCAAGGAGGGTGTCAGGGCGCGTCTTCACGGACCTCCCCCTCCTCGAGTGTATGGGGTACGTGCGACAGTGGCTGAGCTGCGGCTGGCCGACTAGGCCGAGCTGGCTTGGAAACGGGCCCCGGTCCAACCTCCACTCCGGAGAGGACCCCTCGGATTGTGGCGGGGGCACCAATGCCGAAGATGAAGGCCGGCCATGGCCCACTGATCTGATCATGCGCGGCGGTGGCCACCAGGGATCCCAGCGCGAGCCCGGCGGCCAGCACGAACAGTCTCGGCCACAGCTCGCCCTCTCTACGCCACGGCCAGGTGTACCCGGCCGACACGACAGCCGCAGATAGAGACAGCACCGAGGCCGCCCCACCGCCTGCCAAGCCCCACAGCGCCGCCTCCCACCAGATCATCCTCTGACGATAGCCGCCCAAAGCAGCCATGTGCAGGGACAGTTACAGCCTTGTGAACCCCGGATCCGCGGCTGCCACACCCTCGGATTGAGCCGGCTCCAACTCGACTTCCTGGCCACCGACGGAGACCGAGGGCATGTTGCCCACGCTGTTGGACACCCTTGCTGGACAGACAGAAGCTGTAAAGAATCAAGGTGTTGCTTCTCGTCTGTGGGCTCGTTGCCTTGGTATGGCGGTTCCAGAGGATGTCTGCTCCCAACTCCGTTGCAGATTCGCCGTGTTGTTGCCGCATCTGAACGAGAGACAGCGGCGACTGGCCCTGGCGACGGAGGCCCGGCTGCTCGGGCACGGCGGCATACGCACGGTGGCGCGGATCGCCGAGGTCAGCGAGACCACCGTGCGCCGGGGAGTGTCGGAACTCGATGCGGGTGCCGGGTTGCCCAGCGGTCGTATCCGTGCGCCGGGTGGTGGCCGCAAGCGGGCCGAAGAGATCGATCCTGCACTGTTGAAGGCGTTGCTGGGGCTGGTCGAGCCGGACGAGCGGGGTGATCCGGAATCTCCGTTGCGGTGGACGACGAAGTCCCTGCGCAATCTGGCCGAAGAGCTGAGCAGGCAGGGGCACCCGGTGTCCGCGCCGACGGTGGGCCGGCTGCTGCGGCAGGAGGGCTTCAGTCTGCAGGCGAACGTCAAGACCCTCGAAGGCGCCCAGCACCCGGACCGGGATGCTCAGTTCCGCTACATCAACGAGCAGGTCAAGCAGCACCAGGCCGACGGCGAGCCGATGATCAGCGTGGACACGAAGAAGCGGGAGCAGATCGGGCGGCTGCCGATGGCTGGGCGGGAGTGGCGCCCGAAGGGCGAGCCGGTTCAGGTCGAGGACCACCACTTCTTCTTCAGCGGCCCGGATGTGCAGCAGGCGATCCCGTACGGGATCTACGACATCACCCGCAACACAGGCTGGGTCAACGTCGGCGTCGACCACGACACCTCCGTCTTCGCCGTGGAGTCGATCCGCCGCTGGTGGCAATCACGAGGCAGCCTCGACTACCCCCACGCCACCCGGCTGCTGATCACCTCGGACGCAGGAGGCTCCAACGGCTACCGCTACCGGGTCTGGAAGAGTGAACTGGCCGCCCTGGCCGCAGAGACGGGCCTGAGCATCACGGTGTGTCACTTTCCTCCGGGTACCTCGAAGTGGAACAAGATTGAGCACCGGCTGTTCTCGCACATCACCCACAACTGGCGTGGGCGCCCGCTGACCAGCCACGAAGTGGTCGTCAAGACGATCGCAGCGACCCGCACCCGCGGCGGTCTGCGCGTCGAAGCCGTCCTCGATACCGATGACTACCCCACCGGCATCGCCATTAGCAAAGAGCGTTTCCAGGCCCTACCGCTGGAACGGCATGCCGTCCATAGCACCTGGAACTACACCCTCCACCCTCAAGACGCCTCCGACGCTGCCGCCCCGGCTCCCGTCGGCGAGGCGGGCGGCCCCGCCCGGCGCCGCCAGGCCATGTTGCACCGCCTGGCCGATGAGCGGCTGACCGGCCTGAGCAGCGCACGGCTTGAGGAACTCGCCACCGCCCTGGCTCCGGCGCAGGCCGCCCGCGCCCACCAGCGATACAGCGAACAACGCGGCGGCCGGGCCCGCCGCGCGACTGGCAAGCTGCGAGGCAGCAAGCCCCTGTTCGATGATGCCGCCCGCCTGCTGCTGACACTCCTCTACCAGCGCCAGGTGTGCTCCTTGAACGTGCTCGCCGACCTGCTGGAGGTCACCGCCACCTGCATCGCCGACCACGTCAAGGAGACCCGCGAAGTCCTCGAAGACCACGATCACGATCCCGGCGTGGCCGCCGTCCGCTTCCCCACCACCGATGCCCTGCTCACCTTCCTGGACAGCGATCAACGACCGGCCCGATACGGGATCATCGAGCGGCTGTCGCATCCCGTGCTGACTGGTCTCACCCGAGACGAACTGCACCAGCTCACCCAGCGGCTCGCTCCACGGCAGACCGCCCTGGCCGAGCGCCTCGGCCATCAACGACGCGGCGGCCCGCGCCAGCCCGGTACCCGCAGCGGCGTCTTCCCCCAGAAGATCAGCAACAGTGAACGCGTCCTGCTGACCATCCTCTACATGCGGAAGCTGTGCACACTCGACGTCCTCACCGAGGCACTCGGCGACGTCTGCCGATCCTCGACCGGCAATGCCGTCCGCGAAACTCGCCCCCTCCTCCAGCAGGAAGGACACACCCCTGTCCCCGCACCTACCCGCTACCGCACCGCGGACGAACTCTTCGCCGCAGTCCCACCGGATAGCGACACGCCAACAGGTTGATTCTTTACAGCTTC
>NZ_JBQRUW010000078.1:0-41324 GCF_052663305.1 Streptomyces cyslabdanicus | reverse complement strand
GAAGCTGTAAAGAATCAAGGTGTTGCTTCTCGTCTGTGGGCTCGTTGCCTTGGTATGGCGGTTCCAGAGGATGTCTGCTCCCAACTCCGTTGCAGATTCGCCGTGTTGTTGCCGCATCTGAACGAGAGACAGCGGCGACTGGCCCTGGCGACGGAGGCCCGGCTGCTCGGGCACGGCGGCATACGCACGGTGGCGCGGATCGCCGAGGTCAGCGAGACCACCGTGCGCCGGGGAGTGTCGGAACTCGATGCGGGTGCCGGGTTGCCCAGCGGTCGTATCCGTGCGCCGGGTGGTGGCCGCAAGCGGGCCGAAGAGATCGATCCTGCACTGTTGAAGGCGTTGCTGGGGCTGGTCGAGCCGGACGAGCGGGGTGATCCGGAATCTCCGTTGCGGTGGACGACGAAGTCCCTGCGCAATCTGGCCGAAGAGCTGAGCAGGCAGGGGCACCCGGTGTCCGCGCCGACGGTGGGCCGGCTGCTGCGGCAGGAGGGCTTCAGTCTGCAGGCGAACGTCAAGACCCTCGAAGGCGCCCAGCACCCGGACCGGGATGCTCAGTTCCGCTACATCAACGAGCAGGTCAAGCAGCACCAGGCCGACGGCGAGCCGATGATCAGCGTGGACACGAAGAAGCGGGAGCAGATCGGGCGGCTGCCGATGGCTGGGCGGGAGTGGCGCCCGAAGGGCGAGCCGGTTCAGGTCGAGGACCACCACTTCTTCTTCAGCGGCCCGGATGTGCAGCAGGCGATCCCGTACGGGATCTACGACATCACCCGCAACACAGGCTGGGTCAACGTCGGCGTCGACCACGACACCTCCGTCTTCGCCGTGGAGTCGATCCGCCGCTGGTGGCAATCACGAGGCAGCCTCGACTACCCCCACGCCACCCGGCTGCTGATCACCTCGGACGCAGGAGGCTCCAACGGCTACCGCTACCGGGTCTGGAAGAGTGAACTGGCCGCCCTGGCCGCAGAGACGGGCCTGAGCATCACGGTGTGTCACTTTCCTCCGGGTACCTCGAAGTGGAACAAGATTGAGCACCGGCTGTTCTCGCACATCACCCACAACTGGCGTGGGCGCCCGCTGACCAGCCACGAAGTGGTCGTCAAGACGATCGCAGCGACCCGCACCCGCGGCGGTCTGCGCGTCGAAGCCGTCCTCGATACCGATGACTACCCCACCGGCATCGCCATTAGCAAAGAGCGTTTCCAGGCCCTACCGCTGGAACGGCATGCCGTCCATAGCACCTGGAACTACACCCTCCACCCTCAAGACGCCTCCGACGCTGCCGCCCCGGCTCCCGTCGGCGAGGCGGGCGGCCCCGCCCGGCGCCGCCAGGCCATGTTGCACCGCCTGGCCGATGAGCGGCTGACCGGCCTGAGCAGCGCACGGCTTGAGGAACTCGCCACCGCCCTGGCTCCGGCGCAGGCCGCCCGCGCCCACCAGCGATACAGCGAACAACGCGGCGGCCGGGCCCGCCGCGCGACTGGCAAGCTGCGAGGCAGCAAGCCCCTGTTCGATGATGCCGCCCGCCTGCTGCTGACACTCCTCTACCAGCGCCAGGTGTGCTCCTTGAACGTGCTCGCCGACCTGCTGGAGGTCACCGCCACCTGCATCGCCGACCACGTCAAGGAGACCCGCGAAGTCCTCGAAGACCACGATCACGATCCCGGCGTGGCCGCCGTCCGCTTCCCCACCACCGATGCCCTGCTCACCTTCCTGGACAGCGATCAACGACCGGCCCGATACGGGATCATCGAGCGGCTGTCGCATCCCGTGCTGACTGGTCTCACCCGAGACGAACTGCACCAGCTCACCCAGCGGCTCGCTCCACGGCAGACCGCCCTGGCCGAGCGCCTCGGCCATCAACGACGCGGCGGCCCGCGCCAGCCCGGTACCCGCAGCGGCGTCTTCCCCCAGAAGATCAGCAACAGTGAACGCGTCCTGCTGACCATCCTCTACATGCGGAAGCTGTGCACACTCGACGTCCTCACCGAGGCACTCGGCGACGTCTGCCGATCCTCGACCGGCAATGCCGTCCGCGAAACTCGCCCCCTCCTCCAGCAGGAAGGACACACCCCTGTCCCCGCACCTACCCGCTACCGCACCGCGGACGAACTCTTCGCCGCAGTCCCACCGGATAGCGACACGCCAACAGGTTGATTCTTTACAGCTTCTGTGAACCCAGCAGCGCTGGTGCCGTGCGGCCGAGAACACCCCGCCGAGGGCCAGTCAGCCGAACAGTCCCGAAAGCGTGCGCTCGCGCGACGCGCGCACATGGGCGCGCGCCGCTTCACCCGCCCCCTCGACATCGCCAACGGCGATGGCGTCGGTCAGGGTCACGTGCTCGGCGAAGATCACGTCGAAATCCTCCACGCCGCGGCGCAACCAGTCGACCCGCCCGACGATCGGCTCGAGTGTCTGGGCCAGCAGCACGTTGTCGGCCAGCGCCGTGATCTCCTGGTGCAGGTCGGAATTGGCCGCGTGCACACCCGGCGCGTCGTCCGCTCCCGCGGCCTCGCTGGCCTTGTGCAACGCGGCCGCGAGACCGCACTCGGCGCCCTGTGCCACACGTTCGCTCGCCTGTTGGGCGGCAAGAACCTCAAGGACCTCGCGGAGGTCGTACAACTCGGCCACCTGCCGCTCGTCCAACGTACGCACGACCATGCCGCGCGTCGGCAGGTGCTCGACGAGGCCCTCGTTGTGCAGCACCCGCAGTGCCTCGCGCACCGGCAGCCGAGAGACGGAGTAGCGCTGCGCCAACTCCTGCTCCACCAACCGCGTCCCGGGCGCGAACGTGCCGTCGTAGATGCTGCTGCGGATGCTCTCGCCAACGATGTCACGCAACGGCAGCTTGTTCCGGTACAACTTCGAAGACGACATCGCCACTGGACTCAGCTCACGTTCGCTCAACCGACCGCTACAGGAACGGCCAGTCTAAAGCCGGGGAACGGGCACGCCAACGGTTCCCGGACCGAGGCCCGACCGAATCGGGCTCATGGGGCCGGGCCCGCCCACCAGGTCGGCGACCAACCTGCCGGCGCACGGCACCGGCTCGATGATCTCGACGAGGTCGAGTGCGGCCAGCCTGCGGGCCGTCTCGCTCAGCGGTCCACCGGCGATGATCACGGCTTCGGCCCCGTCCTCCTCGACGCAGGCCCGCACCGCCGCAGCCAGCTCCAGGTACTGCTGCTCGGCGGACGCCGCGAGCACGACCGGGTCCGAGGCGGTCAGACGCACCCCGGTGAACCCCTCGGACCTGTCGTGCTGCTCGACCAGCTTGGTCAAGGAATCGGCCAGGAGCGGAGTGCTGGTCGCCATGGCGAACCTGCGGCCCTCGCTTGCGGCCGCCAGGATCGAAGCCTGCCCGATCCCGACCACGGGCACGTCCAGCTCGGCGGCGAGCTGGTCACGCGCCGGATCCCCGATCGCTCCCACTATCACCGCCGCCATCGGTGCGGCGAGCCGG
Source organism: Streptomyces cyslabdanicus (assembly GCF_052663305.1). Lineage (NCBI taxonomy): Bacteria > Bacillati > Actinomycetota > Actinomycetes > Kitasatosporales > Streptomycetaceae > Streptomyces > Streptomyces cyslabdanicus. Next base: position 37,858 of record NZ_JBQRUW010000078.1, on the reverse strand, counting down.
CGCCGCACCGCGTCGACGACGTGCTGCGCGGACTCGTCCAACGTGATCGGGTCCACGATCATCGACGGGCCGTGCTCGACGGTGATCCCCTCGACCACCAGACCCGCGGGCGCCAGCTCGCCCCGCGCCAGCTCGACCATCATCGACGTCGTCCCACGATTGGTGTTGGGGTTGACCAGGAGCACGGTCCGGGTTCCGGTGTGCAAGGGATCGATCCTTTCGAAGTGTGCCCGTGCGTCGTACGCACATCGGCCGCCTGTAGGCACTCACATGTTCCGCGTCATGCCCGGCCCACGGTCGAACCGTGGGCCGGGCTGCCCTGGGTCCGACTCACGGCTCCAGGTCGAGCAGCTGGGCCGGGTTGTCCTTGATCATGGTGTTGATCTCGTCCGGCTTGAACTCGAGGTCGAGCAGCGAACTGATCAGGGTCCGCATGCCCTCGACCGGCGTCGGGCCCGAGCGGATCCCGTAGTCGGTGCCCAGGATGAAGTGCTCGATGCCGACCTCCCGGATCTGCCGCGCCCACGGCATGATGCCGCTGAACTCGGGCGCGTTGGCGATGCCGGCGATCTCGTCCGCCCACTCGCGTTCCACGTAGTAGTTCGTCCGGGGCAGGCCGCGGTGGAACATCCAGTCGGACACCGCGCCTTCGAGCATGACGCCCTTGGCCGCGAGCTGCTTCTGCTGCTCGGTCGACATCCGTCCACGGCAGGGGTGCGCCACGACGATCTTCCTGATCCCGGCTTCCTGGGCGAGTTCCACCAGGCGGAAGGCTTCCTCGACCGACACGTGCCCGGTGTTGAGGTGGACGTCCGGGCGCTCCGCGATCAGACCCAGGATCTCCGCGAGGTCGTCAGGGGCAGGGCCCTCCAGCGGGATCCGGATCGACCGCGACAGCTCCTCCTCGGCGAACTTCGGGTACTGGTCCTTGAACGGGACGGGCTTGCCGTCGACGTAGCTGCCCTCGTGGCTGGCCATGAAGTGGGTGCAGTGCGCGCCGAAGTGCACGAACTTCGCGCCGGCGCCGTAGTGCAGGGCGGTCTTCACAGCACGCGGGTTGAGGCCGCCGAGGACACTTGTCATGATGATGCCGCCGAAGATCTCGATCCCGGGCACCTGCCGCTTCACGAGCATGGAGGTGCCGTTACTGATCCCCAGCGTGTGGTCGAGGAACACGAGCGACTTCATCCCCGCGGCCTTGGCCTGCTCCGCGATCGCGAACGGGTCCAGACGGCCGGGGCAGGACTTCAGCCAGGGTCCGCTGTGGACGTGTACGTCGCTCGTCCCGCGGATCAGCTCGTCGGGCAGGTCCATCGACCTTTCGTCGAACGTCTCATACAGAGCGGTCATGGTGGTGTCTCCCTTGATGGCGTGATGGGTACTCAGCTGATTTATTTTGCAGTGACTTGATTGACTGACCACTGATGGGGCTAGGCAGGGTTCTGCGCGGCCTTGGCCGCGTTGCAGACCTCTCGAATATGGGCCGCGCTGTCGGTGATGTACCGGACCGTTTCGACGTACCCGAAGGGCTGTTCCGCGTAGGTGTCGAGGTTGGGCAGCTCGCCGGCAGCGATGCGTGCCTCGTAGTCGTGGACCATCTTGAGATAGGCCGCGAACTCGCTGGTGCTCAGGTCGGGGTGGGCGCTGATGAATTCCTCGTCGTAGATCTCCAGCAGCCACTTCTCGGGGTTCCTGGGCCGGTCCTCGTACGACTCATAGTTCTCCAGAGTGAGGTTCACCGCCGGGTTGGCCTCGGTGATGATCGGGATGATCTCGCTGAAGTCGACAACTCCCGTGCCGCAGGGTCGCAGTTGGTAGTACAGACCGTCCTCTCCGTGCGCGACGTGGGCGTCCTTGATGTGGGTCTGCTGGATGTACGGCGCCACGCGGCGGGCCGTCCACACCGGGTGTTCGACGCGGTGCAGTGCGTTGGCCGTGTCGTAGGTGATGCCGACCACATCCGGGCCGACAGCTTCCACAAGGCGAACCAACTCGAAGGAGGTGATCTCCTCGTGGGTCTCAAGGTTGATGCGGACACCGAGGTCACGTGCGTACGGTGCCAGCCGGCCCAGGAAGCGCTCGATGGCGACGAGTTGTTCTTCCCAGGTGACGTCGGTTCGGAAGCGGTCCCAGGCGAGGCGGCCGGGGAACATCGGCTTGACGTTGGCCGTCGAAGCCCACAACTCGTAACAGCCGATCGATGCGCACGCCTCCATCATCCGGCGGAACCCGAGGAGGGTGTCGCCGGCGCCGACGGCCCGGAGCTCGGGTGCCTCCGGGATGGCGAACGGGTTCACCTTGCCGAGGCCGGTCTCCAGGTACATCCCCATGTCGTCCGCGCGGTCCCGGATGTTCCGCAGCTCGGCCGGGTCGAGGGTGGGGCTGATGCCGAGGACGGAGCGGAAGAAGACACCTTCGAGGCCGTTCTCCTTGGCGTGCGTGAGAGTTCCGATGGGCCCGCGCTTGGCCGACTCGGGCATCTTGAGCCCGTCAATACCTATGCGCAATGTTCCGTCCAATCCGGTTGTGGTCGTTCATGGCCGAGGTGGGTGGGTGTGGGGCGAGCTGCGGGCCGGGTGTCCGCGGCGCTCAGCTCTCGTGCAGTTCCTCCAGTGAGTGTCCGAAGGTCTCCGGGCCGAAGGGAACGGCGATGAGGACGATCGCGCACATGGCCGCTACCAGCGTCAGCAGGGCGGAGGCTCCCAGGGAGCCGAGGAGGGCGCCGGCGAGAGGCGGCAGCAGAGCGCCGCCGATCATGCCGAGGTTGGAGATGCAGCCGATGCCCAGGGCGCGGACGCGCGTCGGGTAGAGCTCCGGGCACCACGCGGAGATCGAGCAGTTCGCCCACCAGGAGAAGAACTCGAAGAGGAAGCCGAGGATGAGGATGGCCGTCGAGCCGTGGGCGAGGAAGGGGAACGCGATAGCCGAGGCGCAGGACAGGGCGGCGGCGACGAACACCGTCGGGCGCCGGCGGCATCTGGTGTTGAGGTATGACGCGAAGATGGCCCCCGTGACCGCGCCGATGAAAATGATCATGGTGAAGGCGAGGCTGGTGTCAACGGCGTAGCCCTGTTCCACCAGGATCGTCGGCCAGAAGGTGAGCAGGACGAACTGCGCGCCGAAGAGCGCGGCGGTGCAGGAGCCGAGTACGGCCGAGTTGCGCCCCAGCCTGCCGCGCAGGATCTCGGTCAGGCGCGGCTTCTCCTCGGTCAGTTGGAGATCACTGGGGAGGTGGTCGGTCACCACGAGGTCGCGCGGGTTGAGCCGGCCCGATTCGAGGACACTGAGCGACTTGTTGGCGGCCTCGATCCGTGCCTTGGACACGAGGTACCGCGGTGTCTCCGGCATGTGGCGGCGGGTGTAGAGGATCAGCAGGGCCGGGAGACAGAGCAGGGCGAACACCCATCGCCAGCTCGCGTCCGGCCCGCCCAGGAACTCGGGCAGGTGCGGACCCACTATGCCGACTGTCAAGAGGCCGAACAGGTAGGCGGCGGGGTTGCCGAGGCCGCCGGCGCCCACCTGGAGGAGCGAGAGGGCTGTGCTGCGGAACTGTGTCGAGGTCATTTCCGCGAGCAGGGTCATGCCGACGACGAACTCGCCGCCCAGACCGAGGCCGACGATGACTCGTCCCGTGACCAGCACCGCGAAGTTCGGGGCGAAGGCGCAGACCAGGGCTCCCAGGCTGTAGAGCGCCAGGTTGAAGTTGAACATGGTCTTGCGGCCCTTGAGGTCGCTGAGCCACCCCGCGAGGGCGGCGCCCGCGTACATCGCCCCGAAGGTGGCCGATGCGAGGAGGCCGATCCCGGTCGCCGAGATCCCCCACTGCTCCTTGAGCGAGGGTCCGACGATGCCCACCGTGTTCTGCTCGATGACGTCGAAGAACGCACCGATGACGACGATGGAGAGGATCACCTTGTGGCACCGGTTGGTGCCGATCCGGTCCATGGTCGAGGCAAGGAGCAGGTTCGCCCGGCGCTGATCGTTGATCGGCGCCTCGGTGACCGGCGGCGGGATGGTCCCTCGGGTCGCCGTCGAGGCGGACGGTTCACCCAGGGGAATGTTCACAGGTTCGGGGTCCGAGCGGTAGTGCATCGTCGTAGCTCCTTTGCGCACCGGGCACGAGCATGAGCCGCGGACCTTGGCTTGAGTCGTCTCCCGACTGCGCCTCAGGTCCGGCCATGTGGAGGCCGAATCCGTACCTACTTGGGATCCCATAAAGCTAGGACCTCTGAGGTGTCCCGTCAATGAATGGGATCCCATTTTTTCCAAGTGCCTGCGTCGGCGAGGCTCACTTGAACGGGGCCAGACCGGCTCCCAACTCGGCCGATGCCGCGGTGAGATCGTCGGCCACGGGTTCGGGGGCGCTCGCCGCCGAGGGCTGACCCCGGCCGGGCACTCACGGTGTCGGTCGAACGGCTGGACGACGACTGCCGGAAGCTGGCGCCGCGCGCCCAACTCGGCTATCGGGCTGGTGATGTGGTGTACACGGTCGGGCGTCACGAGATCCCCGCCCTGTCCCTGCTGTTCCGGACGTACGGCGTGTCCCTCGGGTTCTCGCCCAAGCTGATCGCCGCTTTGGCCCCGTGCCGTACTTCCGGCCGGCGCAACGGTGACGGTCATCGGCGCGACCTTCGGCATCCCCATCCGGACGTGCGCCGCACCTGGGTCGACTCCCGCCGAATCGTCGCCCGAATCCGCGTAGGAGGGGGTGCGGCGGCCGGAGCCCCGTCGTACCGCGTGCGCGGTGGTGGGCCGAATTCGATACCCGCCCCGCGCCGAAGGCGGCGAACAAGTGGCGCACCGCATCCCTGGTCCGCCCGCCCGAACAGGTCGTTGCCAGCATGCTCGAGCAGGTCGCCTCCGGGATCCCAACCGATCCCGAGCATCGAATAGTTGACCCCGGGTGTCGAGTCCGTGCGCACTTGAGCAGGTCGCAGGCAGGGGCTTGAGCTCGCCCAAGAGCCACCTGGCGGCGTCGCGTTCCGTGCACGTCAGGGCGAGGAGCGCCGCCGCGCCGACCATGAACTTCGGTACGCCACAAGGTCGGTTGCCCGGACGGGGTCGGTTGGGCGGTCCGGCACTTGCCCTCAGCCCTCGATCGGCGGGCCCACCGCATCACGACTGCCTTGGCCCTGGGGTCTGCCGGCGTGCGAGACGGCTTCGGCTCGCAGGCAACGCCGATGTGATCCGCAGCGCCTGGACGAGGATGTGCAGTCCCGCCCGGCTTCGATCAAGCCGGAGGCTACAGGTGGTTCGTGTGTACGGCTCTAGCAGGTCAGCAGCCCAAGCGTCCGACCCCCGACCACCGCGCACGAGTAGGCCACGCAATGAAGTCAGGTTTTGACGCAAGCTCTTGACGGCAAACATGGCTGCGCCCTACGGTCACGCTCCGTCAAGCGAAATCTTCATCTCGCATCACGGAAACCTAGGAGGCAGTGATGCCCCACCCCGACCCCGGGCTGCCGAAGACGACCGCGACGGTTGAAGAACGTGACCGAACATTCAGACGGGTCGTTCTGCGGATCATCCCGTTCGTGACTCTCGTGTACGTCATCGCCTGGATCGACCGAGTCAACATCGGTTTTGCAAAGCTCACGATGATGGACGACCTCAAATGGAGCGATGCCATCTACGGCGCGGGCGCGGGAATTTTCTTCCTGGGCTACTTTCTGTTCGAGGTGCCCAGCAACCTCCTGCTGCAAAAGATCGGAGCGCCCAAAACGATCATGCGCATCGCCCTGGGGTGGGGCGCGGTATCGGTGCTCATGGCCTTCGTAACTCAGCCGTGGAACTTCTACGGCCTGCGCTTCTTGCAGGGGGCTTTTGAGGCTGGGCTGCACCCCGGCGTCATCCTGTACCTGACCTTCTGGCTCCCGGCGCAGCGGCGGGGCAAAGCCATAGCCATCTTCATGTCAGCTTCGCCGCTTTCTCTGTTGCTGGGTAGCCCCATGGCCGGCTACGTCATGAAGTACACCGACGGGTTGCTCGGGACCGCAGGCTGGCAGTGGCTGTTCATCATCGAAGGTGCCCCCTCGATCATCCTCGGCGTGCTCGCTGCCTTCGTCCTGACAGACAAGCCGAGCAATGCCAAGTGGCTCAACTCAGAGGAGCGCGACCACATCGCCTACGAGTTGGCCAAGGAGTCCGCCGAACACAGCGGTCGCCAGCACAAGTTCTGGGCAAGCTTCCGCACCCGGACCGTGTGGGTTCTCATCCTCTCGTTGTTCTGCATCATCACCGGAAACGCCACGCTGTCCTTCTACGGACCAAGCCTCGTGGCAGCCACCGGATACAGCGACATCACCACCGTCGGTTGGATCATGTCGGGAATCTTCGCTTTCGGCTGGCTCGGTATGATCATCAATGGCTGGCTGTCCGACCGCAGTCGCGAGTCGCGCTGGCACGCCGCGTGCGCTGCGGCCCTGGGTGCTCTCGGTCTCGTCATGGCCGCCATCGCACAGCAGACCGGAAGTGCGCCGGGCGTTATCTTCGCGCTTGCAGTCTCGGCGGCCGGGACCATGGGATCGATTCCGGTGTTCTGGAACCTGCCTCCGCGCTTCATGACCGGGACCGCCCTCGTCGCGGGTGTGGCACTCATCAACTCCGTAGCGAACCTGGCAGGCTTCTTCGCGCCTCAATTCCTTAGCGGCGTGAAGACATCAACTGGCTCCTATTCCGATGGTCTGTACGTGATCGCCGGCGTGGAGTTCATTGCGGCGGTACTCATCCTCATCTTCATCCGCAACGCGCCGACGCCCCAGCCAATTCGGGACGAGATGGGTGCTCGGGCCTCGTAATATCGCCAATTCTGTCCGGCAGGCTCATCGATAAGAGCGCGGTCCCGCGGCGCGCTGATCCAACGTAGCTCACCCTGAATCGCCGGGCCACCTCCCGGTCACTGGCCCCGGTCTCGATCAGATCGGCGGCTGCGAACCGCACTTGCTCACGCCGAGACCGTTCCTCGGCCGTCAGCCCACCGCCATCGGGATACCTCACCCTCCCGGCATAGCGCAGACCACAACCGCCGTCACGACCCGAGGTAACCCGCAGGGCCTCGGCGTAGTCGCGTTGTGTCCGGTTTGTGATCATCTGAGGCCGAGGAGTGCGAGGGGCTATCGGGGATTGCGGGCGTTGCGTCGCAGGCCCGCGACGCAATGTTGGAGCACAACGGTCTCTTAAAGTGGGTCGCCGCAACTCCTGCAGGTGTCTTCGCCATCGTCGTACATAACGCCGCAGCAGTACATGGGGCCGCCGCTGACTTCATAACAAGCGCTGCACATCTGAGACTCGTCGTCCCAGTCAGTCGCGTTCTCGAGGGGATCGTCACAGCCTGTACAGACAAGCGCTGTCACCGCGCTTCACCCCAGCAATCGGAGGAGGTAAACGGAGAGCAGTAATCGCTGTCGTGTCGTTCGGAGTAGTCGCTCATGTTGGCTGTCGGCTTACCACAGTTCGGAAGCGTGGGGTGTTCACCCGGACATGTGCGATTGTTGTGCCCACCGAGTCCACATACCCTGCATGCCATGACGACAGAGTAGATGAACCTCAGCCGTCGGACCCAGGGCTTCGGCAAAGACTGGATGACGTCCGGTTTGTGATCATGCGAGGCCGAGGAACGCGAGGGGTCGGCAGGCGTTGCGTGCGTTGGGGCGGAGGCCGGCGGCCATGTTCTTGACGCCGCCCAGCCGCATGGCGCCGGTGGCGAGATTGCGCCAGGTCGTCATCGCCCGGGGTGCATTGCCTGTCCGCAGTTGGGGGGCGTCCTCGGCGAAGGTGGTGTCGCGGACGTGGTGCAGGGCCTCGATCTTCCAGTGGTCCCGGACCAGCTGTGCGAGCCGGGCGGGGGCGGCCTGCTCGGCGGTCAGGCTGGTCACCGCGTAGGCGGTGGTGATGGTGGTCTTGCCGGTCTTGCGGTCGGTGCGGCGGCGCTTGATCTGGACGGCCTGGCAGGCGCCGGGAAAGGGCAGGTTGTTCACGGTGGCGACCTTGATTCGGCGGATCTCCGCGCGGCCGTGGCCGCTGCCGTGCGTACGGCCCTGGAGCGGGATGCCCTTCCAGGGGAGGGACTTCAGCTGCTTGCGCAGTTTCTTCTGATTGCCCTTGACGATCGCGATGTAGTGGGCCCGGCGGCCCAGAAGGTAGCCGGCGTGCTCGCGCTGGGTATGCAGTGCGTCGCTGGTGACGACCGTCCCGGCCAGGTCGGCGACGGTGTCCAACAGCGGCTGGAAGCAGGTGGTCTCGCCGGTCTTCTCGCCGAGGTCGAGCTGGGCCAGGACCAGGCCGGTGTTGTGCTCCACCGCCGCAAGAAGGTGGATCTTCCGCCCCCTCGCCCTGGCCGCGCCGCGCAGGGACTTGCCGTCCACGGACAGTCCGCGCAACCCGGAGCCGGCGGGGCAGCGGTCGGCGAGCCAGCCGCCCACCGCCTGGTCCAGGGCGTCGCCGTCGACGCGCGCGAGCAGGCGGCGCGCCGTCGTCTCGGCCGGCACCAGCCGCCTGGGCAGCACCGGATCGGGGCGCACACCGAGCCGTTCCAGCACCTGGGGCGGCGCGTCCGCGATCCACTCGCCGACCGCCAGCAGCGAAGTCGCCCCCGCCAGCACCGCGCACGCGGCCAGGGCGAGAACAACGGCCAACGCGTGCCGCACACCGCGAGGGTCCCGTGGGTCCGGCACCTCGGCCAGCCGTTCCAGCAGGCCCGCCACCTCCCCGGGCCCGACGCCGGGCTGCTCGCGGAGCTGGTCAAGGGCAGGCGGAATCGGCAATGATGCGTCGGCAGGCACGGTCTTCCAGGCAGGTCACGGGGCGTAGAGAGCTCCATGATCTTGGAAATCCGTGCCTGTCCTGTCTCCGGGACGCCCACCGGTCAACGAACCGTCACAGATCGGACCAGGGCTGACTACGCCGAAGCCCTGAGGTAACCCGCACCGTTAAAGACCTCTAGAGCCTCCTGCGCATCACGGATGGCGGCTTTGAGGGTGCGTGGATCTATCAGCTGGTGTGTCACTTGCCGGAGAGTGGACGAGCCCTCTGACAGCGAGCCGTCATTGGCCCAGCCACCCAAGTAACACGTACTCAGCCCCCGCGGAAGACCGTCAGTCGAACCGCTGAGCCCAGACCGGCCTGCCCGGCCCGGCTCGAGTCAGCCGCACTTCTCGTTCGAATCCTGATCGACGACCGCGACCTGCGATCCGGGGGGCCCGCTCAGCTCCGCTCTCCCAAGAGTTGCAGGCACCATTTGTCGATCATTGAACGTCCAGGCGACCAGATCCGCGGAGGTGTGCACGCTGGACCCCAGGTCCAGGCTCCGGCGGGCAGCTACCCACTCAACAAGGGCCTGGGAATCCTCAGGAAGCCCGGTGAAGTGAACCAAGTTCGAGTACCAGATATCGCGGTCGAACCCGCCTTCGAACCATGCGTCATCCGCCAGTTCCTCCGCCAGATACCCGGCGAACCGTTCGACGGTGTGGTCTGACGGAGAAGCGCACAGCATGATACTCGCGGGAGTGAGAGTCAGCCCTGTCAGCTCCAGCCGGATGGCTCCCACCCGGTCGGACGCCTGGCGCAGTGCTGCCTGATACCGTATGACCCGCTCGTCGTCCTTGGCGACGTTTGGCCGGTAATGCTCCAGCGTGCGGATAGTGAAATGTGACGAGATCGACGCACCTGTGGGCCAGTGTGAGTCTCCTGCTACAGCCATTGCCTCCGCACTAACGCGCTCCATTCGTCGCGCCACTGATGAGTCCGGCCGCAGGACCACGGTGAGACCCCAGCGTCCTCCACCTTCCAGGGGCGGCTCCTGGTGTGGGACGTCCCCGGACAGCAGTGCGTCCCGCCCCCGTTCGAACAGCTCTGCAAACCGTGCGCTTTCCATACGCCTGATCTTGCCCTGCTGATCCATCCTGATCTATGCCGGGCTTCAGAAACGGGACTGTAAATCGTTCGGCTCTGTCCCGTAATCGGTGGTAACGAAGGGTGACGGTCGTCGTTGGCATGGTGTGAGAGATGTCAATGAGCTTGTGGGTGTGGTGTTTTCGGGGCTGTCGGCCCTCGTCGTCGAGGGCGTGACGGACGAGGGCGAGGTCATCCGGGTGTCGGCGCGGACCCGGGACGATCCGGTGCCGTGCCCGGTGTGCGGGCAGCCGACGGGGCGGGTGCATGGCTTCCACGGGCGGGTGGTCGCGGACGTGCCGGTGGACGGACGGCGGGTCGTGGCGTCGGTGCGGGTCCGGCGCCTGGTCTGCCCGGTGCTCGGCTGCCCGCGGCAGACCTTCCGTGAGCAGGTTCCGGGCGTCGTGGAGCGCTACCAGCGTCGCACCAACCGCCTGGCCGACCAACTCGGCTCCGTGGTCAAGGAGTTAGCGGGCCGGGCGGGCGCCCGCATCTCCCGCGTGCTGGCCTGCGCGATCTCCCGCTCGACCGCCCTGCGCATGCTCATGCGCAGGGCGGCACCGCCGCTGCGCGTCCCGCGCGTGCTCGGCATCGACGACTTCGCCCTCAAGCGCCGGCACCGCTACGCCACCGTGATCATCGACGCCGAGACCGGCGAGCGGATCGACGTCCTGCCCGACCGCACCGCGCAGACCCTGGTCGCGTGGCTGCGCGAGCACCCCGGGGCCGAATACGTCTGCCGCGACGGATCCGGCTCCTATGGCGAGGCGATCCGCCAGGCCCTCCCCGAAGCGGTGCAGGTCAGCGACAGGTGGCACCTGTGGAGCAACCTGTGCGGCAAGGTCCTGGCCGAGGTCCGCTCGCACGCCACCTGCTGGGCCACCGCTGTGAACCCCGCCCGGCTCGGGGGCGTACGCGAGCAGACCACCCGCGAGCGCTGGCAGCGGGTCCACCATCTGCTCGACCAGGGCGTCGGCCTGCTCGAATGCGCCCGCCGCCTCGATGTGGCCCTGAACACCGTCAAGCGGTACGCCCGCATGAAGGAGCCCACCGGCGACCGCCGCGCACCCCGTTACAAGCCCACGCTCGTCGACCCCTACCGCGACCGCCTGCGCACCCGCCGCGCGGAAGACCCGGCCGTCCCCGTCCTCCGACTCTTCCGGGAGATCAAGGAGCTGGGCTACACCGGGAGCCTCAACCTGCTCTATCGCTACATCACCCAGGGCCGCGCCGAGGGCGACAAGCCGGTCACCACCCCGCAGCGCTTCGCCCGCCTCCTGCTCACCCGCCCCGAGAACCTGCGCAACAAGGACACCGCACTACTGCGGGAACTCACCGCAGCCTGCCCCGAGATGACCGAACTCGCCCGCCTCACCGGCGAGTTCGCTCAGCTACTGACCCCAGCGGAAGGCAACGACGCCAAACTCACCGACTGGATCACCACGGTCCGCGCCGCCGACCTGCCCCACCTGCACTCCTTCGCGAACGGCCTCGAACTCGACCGCGCCGCCGTCGACGCCGGACTCACCCTCCCTTACCACAACGGCCGCACCGAGGGCGTCAACACGCGAACCAAGCGGATCATGAGGCAGATGCACGGCCGAGCCGGGTTCCCCCTGCTCCGCCACCGCATCCTCCTCCAATGATCACTACACAGCGCTACCACCGATTACGGGACAGAGCCAATCGTTCGGTGTAACTCCCGATCATGGAAGATGCATCGATGACCAGTGAGAACGTGGCCGAGCACGAGGCTGCCGAGTTGGCAGCGGCGGTGTCGGCGAAGGCCGTGGACGACCAGCTGATCGACGAGCTGGTGAGCCGGGCCCGGGCCGAGGGCCTGCAGCTGACCGGCGAGGGCGGGCTGCTGCAGCAGCTGACCAAGCGGCTGCTGGAGTCCGCCCTGGAGGGCGAAATGACCGACCATCTCGGCTATGACAAGCACGATCCGGCGGGCAAGGACGGCGGCAACTCCCGCAACGGCAAACGCTCCAAGACGGTGCTGACCGACGTGGGACCGGTGGAGATAGCCGTGCCCCGCGACCGGGACGGCTCCTTCGAGCCGAAGATCGTCAAGAAGCGGCAGAAGCGCCTGACTGGCGTGGACGAGATGGTCATCTCGCTGGCCGCCAAGGGCCTGACCACCGGTGAGGTCCAGGCTCATCTCGCGGAGGTCTACGGCGCCGAGGTCTCCCGGCAGACCATCTCCACCATCACCGACAAGGTCCTGGACGGCATGGCCGAATGGCAGAACCGGCCTCTCGACATCGTCTACCCGGTGGTCTTCATCGACGCCATCCACGTCAAGATCCGCGACGGCGCCGTCGCCAACCGGCCGATCTACGTGGCCCTGGCCGTCACCTTCGAGGGCCGGCGAGAGGTCCTGGGCCTGTGGGCCGGGGACGGCGGCGAAGGCGCCAAGCGCTGGCTGCACATCCTCACCGAGATCAAGAACCGCGGCGTGGGCGACGTGCTGATGCTGGTCTGCGACGGGCTCAAGGGCCTGCCCGAGCAGTGGAGACGGTCTGGCCCAAGACGATCGTGCAGACCTGTGTGGTCCACCTGCTGCGGAACTCCTTCCGCTATGCCGCCCGCCAGGACTGGGACAAGATCGCCAAGCTCCTCAAGCCCGTCTACACGGCGCCGACCGAGGAGGCCGCCCTGGAGCGGTTCGCGGAGTTCGCCGACGCCTGGGGCCGGAAGTATCCGGCGATCGTGAAGCTGTGGGAGAACGCGTGGGAGGAGTTCACTCCGTTCCTGCGGTTCGACACCGAGATCCGCCGCATCGTCTGCACCACCAACGCGATCGAGTCGGTCAACGCCCGCATTCGCCGGGCGGTCAAGGCCCGCGGACACTTCCCCAACGAGCAGGCCACGTTGAAGTGCGTCTACATGGCCGTCATGTCGCTCGACCCCACCGGCAAGGGCCAGGCCCGCTGGACCATGCGCTGGAAGACCGCACTGAACGCCTTCGACATCACCTTCGACGGCCGGCTCTCAGCCGCCCGCCAGTAACCCAACCACCCTGCCGCTCGTTGGACAGACCCGATGTTGAGCGCGTCCTTGTGGGCCGGGGTCTGGTGTGCGGGCCGAGGTTGGCCAGGGTGGTGGTGTGCCTGCGCCGTCTCAGTGGTGGCAGCCTGCTGTTCTTGCGGGCGTTTTTGGGGGAGGGCGCCGTGTTCTGGCAGTCGTCTTGCGACGGGTTGTTCGTGCGGGCGGTTACCGACTGCCTGCGGTGCTGTGGCGTTGAGGTGATGTCCACCGTGCACGCGCTCGCTGTCCTCGGTGTTCGTCCGGGCGGCGGCAGTTGCCTGGGCGCCTTGGTGGGGGGTGCGTCCAGCGTGTTGCCCGGCCTGGCCGTCCTGTGTGCGTGTGGCTTCCTGGATGGCCTGGGTCGCAGGGAGTCGGCGGTGCGGGCCGCCGTCCTCGCCGGCATCGGTGTACCGGGCCGGGCCCGGCTCGGGTTGCGTGCCGCGCACGTGCTCCGCGCGGCACGGGCCTCGCCGGCCGAGGTCGCCGCCCCGCTGCTCGCGGTGGTGGCCGACGGTGCGCGCGGGCGGTTGTGCGCGGTGGACCGAGAGCTCATGGCACACACTGCCCGGGGCCTGTTCGAGGACGCGCGCGTGCTGCGGGAGCGGGGCCAGGCGGCTCGCGGGGCGTCGTTGCTGCGGGCGGCTCGCCGGCTGATCCAGCGGGTTGCCGGCGCCGCCTCGCCGGTGCGGGGGCGCACCGCGGAACCGGCGTGGTGACCGCCGGTGCGCCGGGATGGCGAGAAGAGCGTTCACCCTCATTCATTGCAACGTTCGAAGTGCACTTCGTTGCGTTAAATCACAGGCCAGAGCAACGATTTCATCACCTTCACCTGCATAAATGGCGAACATGCGCAACAAGTATATTGCTCGAAACTTGAAAGCAACGTAGCGTTTCCATCGTCAGAAACAGCGGGTGGATGGTGGAGCTCGCAACGAGGAGCAAGGAGAGAACCATGCAGAAGTTCGCTACCCCCGCCCCGGTCTCGACCGTCCTGGACATCCCCGCCGGCCGTATCCAGCTCATCGCCGCCGACCGCGCCGACACCACGGTCGAGGTCCTGCCCGCCGACGCCTCCAAGGGCCGCGACGTGAAGGCCGCCGAGCAGGTTCGGATCGCCTACGACGACGGTGTGCTGCACATCGCGGTCCCCGACACGCACCGCGTCCTCGGGAACTTTGGCTCTGTCGAGGTCACCGTCCAGTTGCCCGCCGGCTCCCGCGTCCAGGCCAGGGCGGCCAGCGGCGAGTTTTGCGCCGTCGGACGCCTCGACGACGTCACCTTCGAGGGCGCCCAGGGCTCGGTCGAGGTGGACGAGGCCGCGAGCGCGCGCCTGACCCTCGCCGCCGGGGACATCACTCTCGGCCGCCTGGACGGCACCGCCCACCTCGCCACCCACAAGGGCGATCTGACGGTCACCGAAGCGGTCGGCGGCACCCTCACCCTGCGCACCGAGCAGGGCGACATCGCCGTCACCACCGCCCGCGGCACCTCCACCGTCCTCGACGCCGGCACCACCTACGGCCGCGTCACCAACAGCCTGCTGGGCACCCAGGGCGCCGATGCCGCCCTCACCGTCCACGCCACCACCGCCCACGGCGACATCACCGCCCGCAGCCTCTGACCGCCTGCGGCCACAAGAAGGAGTACCGCTCATGACGAACCTGGCTGTCGCCGCGCGCGGTGTGCGCAAGTCGTACGGTGACAAGGTGGTTCTCGACGGCATCGACCTGTCCGTGCCCGAGGGAACGATCTTCTCCCTGCTCGGCCCGAACGGCGCGGGCAAGACCACCGCCGTCAAGATCCTCTCCACACTGATCAGCGCCGACCAAGGACAGGCGCAGATCGCCGGCCACGACCTCACGGCCCGGGCACAGGCCGTGCGTGCGGCGATCGGGGTGACCGGCCAGTTCTCCGCCGTGGACGGGCTGATCACGGGGGAGGAGAACATGCTCCTGATGGCCGACCTGCACCACCTGTCCAAGCGCGAGGGCCGTCGGGTCACCGCCGAACTGCTGGAACGCTTCGACCTGGTGGAGGCCTCGAAGAAGCCCGCCTCGACCTACTCCGGCGGCATGAAGCGCCGCCTCGACATCGCCATGACCCTGGTCGGCGGCCCCAGGATCATCTTCCTGGACGAGCCGACCACCGGCCTCGACCCGCGCTCGCGCCACAACATGTGGCAGATCATCCGCGAACTTGTCACCGGCGGCGTCACGGTCTTCTTGACCACGCAGTACCTTCAGGAGGCCGACGAACTCGCCGACCGGATCGCGGTGCTGAACAACGGAAAGATCGCCGCGCAGGGCACGGCCGACGAACTCAAGCGGCTGATCCCGGGCGGACACGTGCGGCTGCGGTTCGCCGACCCGGCCGCCTACCAAAGCGCCGCCTCGGCCCTGGACACCGCCACCCGCGACGACGACGCCCTCTCGCTCCAGGTCCCCAGCGACGGCAGCCAGCGCGCGCTGCGCTTTGTTCTGGACCGGCTCGACCTCGCCGGCGTCGAAGCCGACGAACTCACCGTGCACACCCCCGACCTCGACGACGTCTTCTTCGCCCTCACCGACGCCCCCGCCCGGCCCGCCCGTACCGACCAGCCGATGGAGGCTGCGCGATGAGCTCCCTCTCCCTCGCCGTCCGTGACTCGTCCACCATGCTGCGCCGCAACCTCCTGCACGCGCGGCGCTACCCCTCGCTCACCCTGAACCTGCTGCTCACGCCGGTCATGCTGCTCCTGCTGTTCGTCTACATCTTCGGCGGAGCCATCAGTGGCGGCGCGGGCCGCGACACCTACATCGCCTACATCGTCCCCGGCATCCTGCTCATGACGATCGGCTCGACCACGATCGGCACCGCGGTCTCCGTCTCCGGCGACATGGCGGAGGGCATCATCGCCCGCTTTCGCACCATGGCCATCCACCGCGCCTGCGTCCTCATCGGGCACGTCGTCGGCAGCGTCCTGCAGGCGATCATCAGCGTGGTCCTCGTCGGCGCGGTCGGTGTCGCGATGGGCTTCCGCTCCTCGGGCGCGGGCGTTGTGGAGTGGCTCGCCGCCTTCGGTCTGCTGGTCCTCTTCGCTCTGGCGCTCACCTGGATCGCTGTCGGCATGGGCCTGGTCAGCCCGAACGCGGAGGCGGCCAGCAACAACGCGATGCCGCTGATCCTGCTGCCCATGATCTCCAGCGCGTTCGTGCCGCTCGACTCGATGCCGGGCTGGTTCCAGCCCATCGCCGAGTACCAGCCGTTCACTCCCGCCATCGAGACCCTGCGCGGACTCCTGCTGGGCACCGACATCGGCCACAACGGCTGGCTCGCCGTCGGCTGGAGCCTCGGCCTCGCGGCTCTCGGCTACTTCTGGTCGGCCTCGACGTTCAACAAGGACCCGAAGTAACCACCGCGACAGCGCGGGCCCCGGCCCGCGGCTGTCCATGGACAGGGCGGCGTACCCCGACCTCACGTCGGAGTACGCCGCCCTGTCCGTGCGTGTCGGGCGACCGCGCGACTTGTCTCAGTCCACGCGTCCCGTCAGCGTCGAGGAGAAGACGTTGTGCCCGTCCTGGCGCCCGACGACCTCCACCGTCACCGTGCTGCCGCTCTCGAAGGCCACCCGTTCGACGTCGATCCAGCAGGGGCGGTCGAGTCCGACGTAGCGCCAGAAGCTGTTGGAGGCACTCACCGGGGTGAACGACTGCGGGCCCACGAGGGAGCAGGCGAGTGGGGGGACAGGCCGGCGTCGCCGCCTGCCGCCGGTGCCCCGCCGTCGCCACCCGCCATCACACCGACGGCGAACTGTCCACGCTGGTGGCCGACCCGGCCACCAGCGTGGGCGACATCGACGCCCACTTCGCCCGCAGCTCCTGAGATCGTGCGGTAGGCGACCGGGCGTCACGCCCCACCCTGGACCCGTCCCACGGCAACCGCCACAGGACGGGTCACCGCGTGGCCGCCGCGGCCGTCGTCCGCTCGCCCGCTGCCGTCTGCGGGGCCAACGCGACAGGCCGGCCCGTCGTCAGGGCACGTACCTGCCGGCTGCACAGGGCCCCCGCCGTCGCGAGGACGACCAGCACGGCGCCCGCGAGGAGCGTGGCGCGCACTCCGAAGTGCGCGGCGACCGGGCCCGCGGTCATCTCGCCCAGCGGCAAGGCCACGAACGAGCCGAGCGCGTCGTAGGAGTACACCCGCGCCAGCCGGTCCGCCGGGATGTTCTCCTGCAGCGACACGTCCCAGGCCACGCCGAACTGTTCGAGGGCGACGCCGTTCGCGAACATCGCGACGCCCAGCAGCAGGGCGCCCGGTGCCTCGGCGAGCACCACCAGGGGAAGCGACTCGACCGCCACCAGCGCGACGCCGATGAGCAGCGCGTGCCGGGCCCGGGAGCGAGCGGCGAGGACACCGCCGGCGACCGCCCCCGCCATCTGCGCGGCCAGCACCGCGCCCCACACACCGCGCCCGAACGTGGCGTCGGCGACGATCGGCCCGAGCACCTGCACACCGCCCGCGATGACCGCGTTGACCACCATGAACTGCGCCACCACGATCCACACCCAGCGGCGGGCGGTGAACTCCTGCCAGCCCTCCCGCAGTTCACGCAGCGGGCGGGTCCGCTCAGCCGGGGCGGCAGGCCTCTCGTCCTTCGGCTTCACGCCGAAGAAGCACACCGCGGCCCCGACGAACGCCACCGCATTGCCCAAAAGTCCCCAGCCGGGGCCGAACACCGCGGCGACGACGCCCGCGAGCGACGATCCGGCGATCGCACCGAGGTTGGTGCCCATACGCATCACCGCGTTGGCCGGACGGATCAGATCGCCCGGCACGGTCTGCGGGGTGAGCGCGGCGGAGGCGGGCAGGGACAGGGCGGCGAGCGCGCCGTTGAGGACGCTGAGCAGCACGAGCAGCGGGATGGACGTGGCGTCCAGGAGCACGCTCAGGGCGATGGCCGCCTGGACCGCCGACGCGCCGAGCGCCGAACCCTGCAGGACGAGGGTGCGTCGCACCCGGTCCGCCACCACCCCGCCGAGCAGCAGCAGAGCCACGTTCGCCAGCGAACGCGCCCCCACCACGATGCCCAGGTCGGTGGCCCGTCCCGTGGCGTCGAGGACGGCGAACGCCAGCGCGACCGGGGCCATCGCGTTGGCGAAGTACACCAGCAGACGTCCGGCCGCCAGGTGCCGGAACGGCCGGTGCCTCAGAGGCGCCCAGGAGCGCCCGCCGGCCGGGGTATCCGTCGCGCTGTCCGTGATGTTCATACTGTCGTGCGCTCCATTCCGGCCGCTGCCAACGAGGCGTTGGTGTCCGTGCGTGTGCCCGTGTCCGGTGCCGGGCGCACCGTGACGTGCACCCGCGCCGCCGTGATCCCGAGATCCTGCACCGTGTACGGGCAGAAGGAGTACGCCTGCGGGGTCGCGCCCGGTGCCACCCGGACCGTGAACGGGGCGTGCACCCGCTCTCCCGGCGCCGTCGCCTCCACGCGCCGCAGCACGGGGCCGACCTTAGCGTCCAGGTAGACCGGTAGCACAGTGCCCAGATTGACCGTTCCGGCCCGTCGCGCGACCGTCTCGACCACCAGGTCCAGCGTGCCGCTGGCGGCGATGCCGTCCGGCGCCTTCACCCGCAGACCGGTCGCGTCCGCAAGGGAGTTGGCCACGTCGCCGCGGCGGGCGCACACCACTGCACGGTGTCGGTGACCGCCGGCACCCGTCCCCGCCGCCGTAGGCCCGCAGACCGCGCCCGCAGGCGCACCGCGCGTCGAGCTCGTACGGCGGATCGGCGACGCTGCGCACCGAGGCAGGTCGGGAACTGACGCGCCGGGCCGTCGCGGTGCTTGGCGTAGTCCATGGCGAGGCCGAAGACCACACCGATCATGAAGATCGGCATCGTCGTCATGATCGGACCGGGCTGCTCGATACCGAAGACGTCGGCACCCCGGCCCAGTTGGAACACCGCGACCATCGCGCCAGCGCCGCGCTGACCGAGAGCAGGAATCCGAGGGCGGCCCTGAGCGGCACCAGGATCGAGCGGAACACCAGGAGCAGCAGCAGCAGGAAGGCCAGGCCGGCGACCAGCCCCAGGAAGGGCAGCAGTGCGTCGGACAGGGTGCGGGAGAAGTCGATGAACAGCACGGTCCGGCCGGTCACCAGGATCTCGGTGGCACCCGCTGACGCCTCCAGCGTGGCGTGCTACCAGCTGATGGTCGACGACGCCCGCCACCGCGACGTCCTGGCCGCCGAACGCGAAAGCGAGCCCGCATCCGAAGCGAGAAGGGCACCCTCTGGGGCGGACCCCACTCTCACAACAGCAGCCCGACCCGACCGGGCGAACCAATGCGGCCCCAGCTCCGGTCGAGCCCCAGTGAAGTGATCCGGATCACACCCTGTCACAGCGGCCGATGGCGCGGTGTCTTGAGGCCGAACACGTGGAAACGGAGGAGGCAGAATGACCGGGAACACGCATGTGGTGGTGATCGGTGGCGGATACGCGGGCGTGATGGCCGCGAACCGGCTGACACTGCGCGACGACGTGACCGTGACACTGATCAACCCGCGCCCGGACTTTGTCCACCGGGTCCGCCTGCACCAACTGGTGGGCGGGTCCGACGACGCAGTCATCGCCTACCAGGACGTCCTGGCCGAGGGCGTCCGGCTGGTGGTCGACACCGTGACCCGGATCGCCGCGGCCGAGCGCAGCGTGACGTTGGCGACCGACGGCACGCTCGACTACGACTACCTGATCTACGCCGTGGGCAGCGGCAGCGCCGAACCGAGCGTGCCGGGCGCGGCCGAGTTCGCCTACCCGATCGCCTCCCTGGAAGCGGCACAGCGGCTGCGCCCGGTCCTCGACGCCGCTCCCGCGACGGCCCCGGTGACGGTCGTCGGCGCCGGTCCCACCGGCATCGAGACCGCCGCCGAGCTGGCGGAACAGGGCCGCCGGGTGACCCTGGTCTGCGGCGGCGTTCTCGGCCCGTACCTGCACACCCGGGGCCGGCGCTCGGTCGCCCAGCGGCTGACCGAGCTCAAAGTGACGCTCATCGACGGCCCCCACGCGAAGGTGACAGCGGTGACCCGCGACACCGTGCGGCTCGCCGACGGCCGTGAGCTGCCGAGCGAGGTCACCGTCTGGACCGCCGGCTTCGGCGTTCCGGACCTGGCCGCCCGCAGCGGGCTGAGCACCGACGCCGTGGGCCGCCTGCTCACGGACGAGACGCTGACGAGCGTGGACGACGCGCACATCGTCGCGGCCGGGGACTCGGCCGCACCGACCGGCCTGCCACTGCGGATGAGCTGCCTGAACGCGATCCCGCTGGGCGCGCGGGCCGCCGACACCGTGCTCAGCCGACTCGCGGGTGAGCAGCCGGACAACCTCCACCAGTCGTTCTCCGCCCAGTGCGTCAGCCTGGGCCGCAGCGCGGGCATCTTCCAGTTCGCCAACAGGTCCGACGTCGCGGTGTGGCTGCACATCGACGACGGCCTGGGCGCCAGGATCAAGGAAACGGTCTGCAAGGGCATCCCCAAGCACCTGTCCGACGAGGCGCACAAGCCCGGTTCGTACAGCCTGCACCGCGTTCCGGGAGGGGCCGGCAAGCGCCGGCAACTGCTGCGTGCCCACCGCGCCGAGGTACCTGCCGTCGCCGACCGGGCAACCTGACCGCCGGGTGCCGCCAGGATCTTGCCGTGGACGCACGCGAACGCGGTCGGCCGCCAGGGCCGACCGCGAAGGACGAGGAAGAGGGACGAGAGATGAGCGACGACGCCACCGACCCGGCGACCGAGGCGTTCCTCGCCCACCGCAACCTGCTCTTCACCGTCGCCTACGAGATACTCGGATCGGCGGCCGACGCCGAAGACGTCCTCCAGGAGACCTGGCTGCGATGGGTTAAGGCCGACCAGGGTCAGGTACGCGACCAGCGCGCCTACCTGGTCCGGATCACCACCCGCCAGGCACTCAACCGGCTGCGCACCATGAAGCGCCGCCGGGAGGCATACGTCGGCACCTGGCTGCCCGAGCCGCTGCTCACCGCGCCGGACGTGGCCGAGGACGTCGAACTCGCCGAGAGCGTGTCGATGGCGCTGATGCTCGTCCTCGAGACGCTGTCACCGACCGAGCGCGCCGTCTTCGTGCTGCGCGAGGTCTTCGATATCGGCTACGACGAGATCGCGGCCGCCGTCGACAAGAGCCCCGCGGCCGTCCGCCAGATCGCCCACCGCGCCCGCCGACACGTCGAATCCCGCCGCCCCCGCCGGCCGGTCTCCGCGAACCAGAGCCAGGCGGTCCTGAAGTCGTTCCAGCACGCGCTCGAAACCGGGGACCCGCAGGCCCTCCTCGAGGTGCTCGCCCCCGAGGTCGTCCTGATGAGCGACGGCGGCGGCATCAAACACGCCGCGCTGCGGCCGGTCACCGGCGCCGAGAAGGTGGCCCGCATGTTCGCCGGCGGCATCGGCAAGCTCAAAGGCACGCTCACCACCGAACCGACCGTGGTCAACGGCAACCCGGCACTCCTCGTCCGCCTGGACGGCGAGATCGACGGCGTCATGGCGATCCACATCGAGGACGCCCGCGTCACCAGCCTCTACTACGTCCGCAACCCGGAGAAACTGTCCCACGTCGCATCCACGACCCCGCTCACCCTGCGCTGAACACCACCGATCCCCGACACGCGAACGTCAAGCAGCGAGTTCGGTCCTGTTGCATGCGGGCTCTGCTGCAGGAGATTTCGGGGTGGTCGACGTCAAGGACACCGACGGCTGGGTGGTCACCGGTCACCACTGTCGCCGGGGGGATGGTCCCGGACGCTGTGCTCCGCACTACCGGACCCCGCGGCCGGGGGCTGGGGCGCGCGGTCGTAGGCGCTCTCCCTGCGGCCCGAACATGATCAGGTACTCGACCGGGCCGCCGGGTCCGGCGTTGGTGACTCCATGGGCGGTACGGGTGTCGAACTCGGCCACCTCCCCGGCGCTCAGGACGAGGTCCTGCTCCCCGAGCGCCAGCCACAGCCGCCCGTACAGGACGCACAGCCATTCGTACCCGTCGTGGGAGACCTGCCGCGGCCGCGTCGGCGGCGCGCCGACGGCGGGCAGGACGTGCTTGTGGGCGTGCAGGCCCCCCACGTACCGGGTCAGCGGCAGCACCGCCTTGTCGCCGGGACGCTGCAACATCGGGGTGCGCGGTCCGGCCGCGGCGACGGGCGCGGTGCCGGCCAGCTCGTCCAGGGAGATGCCGTACGCCTTCGCGAGGTGCAGCAGCACCTCCAGGGTCGGCTTGCGCCTGCCGGTCTCGATCCGCGACAGCGTGCTCAGCGAGATCCCGGTCGCACGGCTGACACCGGTGAGCGTGGCGCCGCGCTGCTCGCGCGCGGCCCGCAGCCGGGGGCCCATGGCCGCCAGCGTGTCAGCTACGCCGTCGTCCGTCACCATCACCGCGCTCCCTCCGGCCGTGCCGCTTCCACCACCCTGACCTGCCAGTTTGCCAGCATGGCAAGAGTACTCGCGTCGGGTGGCCACAGCACCACATGATCGGTGGACAACCGCGGCCACCCGTGAACCAAGGAGAAGCCATGCACCAGTCCGCGCCGTTTGCCGGCCTGAGCCACCGCACCATCGAGGCACCCGCCGGGCGCCTGCACCTGGTCGAGCAGGGCACCGGACCGCTGGTCCTGCTCGTCCACGGCTTCCCCGAGTCCTGGTACTCCTGGCGCCGCCAGCTCCCGGCCCTCGCGGCGGCGGGGTACCGGGCCGCGGCGCTCGACGTGCGCGGCTACGGCCGCTCCTCCAAACCGGCCGCGACGGACGCCTACCGGATGCTCGACCTGGTGGAGGACAACGTCGCCCTGGTGCGCGCCCTGGGCGAGGAGAAGGCGGTGGTCGTCGGGCACGACTGGGGCTCCAACATCGCGGCGGCCTCCGCCCTGCTCCACCCCGAGGTCTTCCGCGCCGTCGGACTGCTGAGCGTCCCCTACGCGCCGCCCGGCGGCCCCCGCCCCACCGACGTCTTCGCGCAGATGGGCGGCGACGAGGAGTTCTACGTCTCCTACTTCCAGGAGCCCGGCCGGGCCGAAGCGGAGATGGAGCCCGACGTCCGGGGCTGGCTCGCGGGCTTCTACGCGGCCCTGTCCGCCGACACCATGCCCGCCCAGGGCGAGCCCGACCCGCACTTCGTGTCCCGCACCGGCGGCCGGCTGCGTGACCGCTTCCCCGGCGGCAAGCTGCCCACCTGGCTGACCGAGGACGACCTCGACGTGTACGCCGGGGAGTTCGAGCGCACCGGCATGACCGGCGCCCTCAACCGCTACCGCACCATGGACCGCGACTGGGAGGACCTCGCCCAGTACCGCGGCGCCCCCATCAAGCAGCCGTCCCTGTTCATCGGCGGCGCCCTGGATGCCTCCACGACCTGGATGGCCGACGCGATCGACGCCTACCCAGCCACCCTCCCCGGCCTGACCTCCACCCACATCCTGGACGGCTGCGGGCACTGGATCCAGCAGGAGCGCCCCGAGGAGGTCAACCGCCTGCTGACCGCCTGGCTCGCCTCCCTCCAGGGCTGAATCACCGGCCGTGCCCGCCGTCACCGCGCCTGCTCCGGGCGGCCCGCCGGCCGCCCCGCGGCGGAGGCGGATGACGCTGCCCATCCAGGAGGTCAGCGGGCCACCGTAGTCGGTGCCGGCCAGCGGCCCCAGCCACTCCCGCCCGGCCTGCGCGAACCTCGCCCACCCCGTCTTCTACGCTGCTGCCAAGCCAGGGGCTCACCAAGCAACAACCACCACCGGGCTCTTGCCGGTCCTGGCCGCTGCCCAGCTTCACGAGATCACGACGCGAACGCTGTCCGTACGCGCTCCGTACGCGAAATGTGCGCTTCACGCTAGGGTCGGGGACAGGAGGTTCTGCATGTCCGAGCTGTTCGACGCGGTCGACGCGCTCATCGCGTCCCGTTCCCCGTTGCCGCCCCCGGCGGAGCGCAGGCGGCTGCGCCAGGCACATGGCCTGACGCTGGACGAGGTGGCCGCCGCACTGCGGGTGCGGCGGGCGACGGTCAGCGGCTGGGAGGCAGGCAGGACCGAGCCGCGGCCGCCGGAGCGTGACGCCTACGCCCGCATGCTCGAGCAACTCGCCCAGCTCTACCCCGCCGACCCCAACGCCGCGGCGCCCGCGACGGACACGGCGGTCCCCGAGACGCTTGCCGTCCCATCCGCTCCTGCGTCAACGAGAGCCGAACCGCCCAAAGCCCGCACCGAACCGCCCAAAGCCCGCACCGAACCCACAGGCCCGATCCTGGAGCCTGCGTCCGAGAACACCGCACTGCGCCCCGCCGCTGTACCGCATCCGGCGGCCGCGACCAGGCCGACATCGCGCCGCCCGCCCGCGCGGAAAGCCGCCCTCGCCGGCACCCCAGCCGGTAGCACCGATACGCGGTTCGAGAACGGTCCGCTCGTGGTCGTCGACGTCGACGCCGAGGGCCAGGCGTACGCGTACGGCGTCGGCGGCCTGGTCCTGAACGTGCCCGCCAAGACCATCCCGTCCCTGGTGGAGTGGGCTCTCAAGGAAGCGAAGCTCGGGCAGCCGAAGCTGTCGGGTCCGGGCAAGGACGCCGACCCGCTACGCCGCCCGCCTCTTCGATGCCCAGGAGCAGGGCGCCACCGAGCAGCGCCTCGAGGAGATCGCCGCCGAAGCGCTCAAGGACGTGTACTTCCAGGACAACGGCCGCCGCGCGGGCCGGCTGGAGGAGGTCCGCTTCACGGACATCGAGCACCTGGAGTTCGACCTGTAGCAGCCGCACCCCGAACAGCCCGCGAGCCCGGACCGAGTGACGACGCCCCGGCACCGCACCTGCCTTGGGCAACAGCTTCACGGGGCCGCCGGTGCTGAGCCTTCGAGCCGTGAACGCCCCGGTAATGCCGGTGAGTTGCCGATTTCATGGGCGTGCACCCAACTGATTATGATCTTGGTCATGACTGTGCAGAACCCTGACAAAACCCCTTCCCGTAAACAGAGACTTCAGGAGAGGCAGCGCCGTCAGTTGGCGGTGGTCGACACCGTGGACAAGGCCGAGGCCAAGGTCCGCAAGGCGGAGGTCGAACTGGCCGTGGCGGTCACTGAGGCAGTGCAGGTCTTCGGCGACGAGCAGTCCGCGTCCGAGGGACTCGACATGCCGGTCGAAGCCGTCCGGCGCTTCCTCGGCATGACACGGGACGAAACGGCCGGGAGCGACAACGGCGCCGAGGCCGAGGGCACATCCTGAGCTCGGCGTTCGTGGCGGGCCGTGGGGCGAGATCGGTGTCGAATCCCCGTACCGCCGCGGGCGACATCACCCGGAACGGGTCAGCCGCTGATCCGGCAAGCCGTCCGCGGGAGAGACCAGAGGGCCACCGGCCGTGCGGCAGGCACAGGATCGGCGGCCCGGGAGCCTCTCGCCCGCGCCCACCAGGTCGAGGACCGGCCTGGTCAAGACCGATCTGATTCACCCCCGTTGGCCCGGGAAAGGTGGGCGATGTGCCGTCGCCGCGCCCGCGCCCGTCAGCTCCCCGCCGCCACCCGCCGTACCACCGCCAGCGCCTCGCGCACTGCCCCCGGGATGTCCGTCACCGGGAAGCGCGCCTGGCGCACCACGCGGTTGCGGTCCACCACCAGTACCGCCCGCTTCAGCCGCAGTGCCTGCCCGGCGCGGAACACCGGCAGCCGCAGAGCGGCGGCGAGGCGCAGGTCGACGTCTGAGAGCAGAACGAAGGGGATGCCCTCCTCGACCGCGAACACCCGCTGCTCATCCGGGCGTTGCGTACTCACGCCGCGCACCTCGGCGCCCGCCGCGCGGAAGTCGTCGTACGCGTCCCGGAACAGCCGGTTCTCCAGCGTGCAGCCGATGGCACCCGGGATGTCGGCCCAGTCGTCCGGCAACGGGCCCGGGCGACCGGTTGCCGGGTAGCAGAACAGGACGGTGGCCGCAGCCTCGGCCACCGGGTCCAGCGGCTCACCGTCCCAGTGCCCCGGCAACTCGAGGCGCGGCAGCCGCTCGCCCAACAGGCCCGCCACCCGCCGCGCCTCGGCACTCTCCTCGTCGGCCGTGCCGCTCAGCGAGCCGTTGCCGAGCAGCCAGCGGTCCGCCCAGTCCTGCATCGAGAGCAGCACGGGCAGCAGCCCCCGCCCGCTCTCCGTCAGCCGGTACTCGTAGCGCACCGGGCCGGTGTGATACGGAACCTTCTCCAGGACGTCCGCCTCCACCAGGTGCGCAAGGCGCTCGGTCAGCACCTTGCGGGAGATTCCCAACTCCTCCTGGAGCGCGTCGAACCGGTGGTGCCCGCGTGCGGTCTCCCGCACCAGGAGCAGGCTCCACCAATCGCCGACCACCGCCGCCGCCTGCGCGATCGCACACGCGGCGTCCCGCTCGGGCACCGACCTGACCATGGGTCTCCCGTCTTCCGGATACAACGTCCCGTCTTCGAAACCATCTTGCGCCATGCGGTCAGTTCCCGATAGGAACTCAATCGCAACCAGGTAAGTTCCCATGAGAGACTCACTGGAGGGTGGGCGTCGCATGAGCGAGACACCGACGGTCCCGGAGCACGATCGCCGCAGCACCCACCACGCGACCTCGCCCCCGGTCGTCTTCTGGCGCTACTGGACCGCCGCCACCGTCAGCAACGCGGGCACCGCCGTCACCGCCCTCGCCCTCCCCCTGGTCGCCCTCACCGTCCTCGACGCCACCGCCCTCCAGGCCGCCCTGCTCGCCGCCGCCGGACAGATCTCCTGGCTGCTGCTCAGCCTCCCGGCCGGAGTGATCGCCCAGCGCGTCCCGCTCCGCCGCCTCCAGGTCACCCTCGATCTCGTACGGTTCGTCGCCGTCGGATCCCTCCCGCTCGCCTGGTGGCTCGACCGGCTCAGCTACCCGCACCTGTTGCTCGCCGCTCTGGTCACCGGCGCCGCGACCGTACTCTTCGACATCGGCAACTCGACCTTTCTGCCCGCCATCGTCCCGAACCGACAACTCGCCGCCCGCAACAGCCTGATGTCCGGCACACACGCCGTCACCGAGACCGCAGGGCCCTCCGGGGGCGGCCTCCTCGTGCACGCCGCGGGCCCGGTCGGCGCGCTCCTCGTGGACGCGGCCAGCTACCTGCTCTCCGCCGTGCTGCTGCGTACCCTGCCCGAGCGCCGTCCCGCCTCCCGCACCGGCGACGGCGCCCTCCGGCTGATCCGCGAGGGCTGGACGTACGTGACACGGCACCCAGTGATGCTGCCCTGCATGCTCTGGGCCACCGCCACCAACTTCGTCTGCGCCGCCCTGGTCGCCCTCACGCCCCTCTACCTGGTCCGTGAGGCCGGACTGACGCCCGTACAACTCGGCCTCGTGCTCGCCACGGACGGAATCGGCGCGCTCGCCGGATCCGCCGTGGCGGTCCGACTGACCCGACGGTTCGGCACCGCCCGGGGACTCGTCGGGACCGCGCTGGCCGGCGGTACTGCCGCCCTGCTGGCCCCGCTGACCACGTCCGCAGCCAACACGTACTGGTTCGCCCTGGGCAACGCCGGCTTCGCCTTCGGCGTCGTCATCGGGTCGATCACCACCCGCACCCACCGCCAGGCCGAGTCCCCGCCTGAGCTCCTCTCCCGTGTCATGGCCACCGTCCGCTTCGTCTCCTGGGGCGCCCAACCGCTCGGCGCCCTCATCGCCGGCCTGCTCGCCACCTACGCGGGGACGCACGCGGCCCTGTGGACGGTGTGCACAGCCGCGCTCCTGCCGCCGCTGTACCTGCTCACGGTCCCGGTGGGCCGCCGCCGGGACCTCGCCTGACACCAAACACCCCAGGCCGGGCCGGCAGCGCAGGCTTTCGGGGGTGGGTAGAGCCGGCATCGGCGACGGGCGGCGCCGTCGTCGACTTCGACGGTGGTCGCCGGTTGGCACCGGGCACGTTTCGGACGGTCCGTCACCGTGCCGTCCGACGGTACCGGGGAGGTGATCCACTGGCCGTCGTCCCGGCGAGGGGCTGGTTCGGCGGGCCACACCCCGCTCCATGTTCTTCACCATGTGTCGAAGATCGCGCAGCGTGGTCCGGTCAATGACGGTGGCCTGCTGCTGATCGGCACCGAGCTGTGTATCGGCTGGTTGCCGTCAGCGGCCGGCTTCGCTCAGATTCCCGGTTCCTCTGGTGCCGTCGGCGGCTCGGTGGGCGTCGGGGCGGGCGGGCGGAGGAGGACGGCCCGGGCCACGGGCGGGGTGAACAGGGCGGCGACGGGCGTGCGGAGGGTCAGTACGGAGCGGAAGGCGGGCCCGACTACAGGGTCGCCGGGGTAGCGCTCCAGGACGCGCTGCAAGTACCAGTCGGCGACGCGGTCCGCAGCTCCGGCGGCTGCCGCAGTGCCCACCGCGCCCGGCATGTTGCGGTCCGCTCCGGCGGAGATGTCCCACGCCTGCCGGGACGCGGCGAGCAGTGCCCGCTGCACGCGCCGCGTCGTGGGGGTCCGGCGCGGATCGGCCAGTGCGTCACGCAGGGCGAGGGCGCTCATCGCGGCGACGGCCATGCCCTGCCCGTAGATCGGGTTGAACGCGCACAGAGCGTCGCCGGTGGCGAGGAATCCGGCAGGGCGACGGCCGGGCAGATCGTAGCGGCGGCGAATGTTCGAGGTCCGACGATGGCCGAACGCCGGTGAGAGAGGTTCGGCCTCGTCCAGCCACTGGTGCAGGAGCGGATGCGGCAGCCGCTTCTTGGCGTACGTCACGAACTCGTCGTCGCCCGTGGGCGGCTCGTCACCGCGCAGCCCCGAGACGACGACCAGGTGGGTGCCGTCCTCCAAGGGCAGCGCACCACCGCCGTGGACCTGGGCGGGACTGGGGTAGACGTAGTAGCCGCAAGTGTCGCCGTCGAGGACGCCGCTCCTGCCGCGGTAGACGCGGGAGGCGTACGCGAGACCTGTGTCGATGGTCTCCTCGTGTGGGGACTCGGCCCCGATCGCCGTGAGCCACTGCCGGGCCTTCGTGCCCCTGCCGGAGGCATCGACGACCAGGTCGGCCTCGAGGGCCCGTTGCTCCCCTCGGGCATCGCCGGAGCGGTCCTGCAGCAGCACGCCCCGCACGCGCGAGGCGTCACCGAGGAGCCCGACGGCATCGGCCCCCTCCACCACGCTGATCACCGGATCGGCGAGGACGCGCCGTCGCACCAGTTCCTCCAGTTGCGCGCGGGAACCCGTGTAGATGTGCGTCGTCGCGGGCAGCCGCCGGAACCAGCGCCCGTCCTGCCTCTGCACCATGTCCGACGGCATGCCCACACGGGGCGCACCCGCCGCCCGCAGCTGTGCCAGGAAGCCCGGCAGCAGCGACTCCAGGGCCACCTGCCCACCCTCCAGCAGGACATGCGGATGCCGGCCCTGCGGTACACCGGGCCGCGCCATCGTGCCGTCCGGGAACCGGTCGCGCTCCACGACGGTCACCCGGTCGGCGTGCTCGGCGAGGACCTGCGCCGCGAGCAGCCCCGCAAGGCTTCCGCCCACGACGACCGCATGCCGAGCGCCCCGCCCGCCGCCCCCACTCCAACGCCCCGTCCTTCCCGTAGATTTCACTGATGCGCCCCCTGGTCGCCCCGTCGTCGGAAGACACCAGTATCCCGCTCCACAGGGCGCGTTGGCCGCGTTCCGGCGCTTCCCGCGACCCGATGGCCAGGAATCCGCATCTCAACCGGCAGATCGCCCTGTGCGGGTCCTTCACCCGTTGGTGTGAGATCTCTGGCCGACACCTCACACCGCCAGCCGATGCTCCAGGCCTCTGCCGGCCGGAGGGCGGTTTTGCCCAGTGCACGTGCGGCGACACGCAGCCGGCCCGTGACCGCGGCCGAGGCCATGGAAGTGCCCATGACGTCGCCGACGACCAGGGCGACCCGCAGCTCCCCGGCGGTCGCACCCTGCACGACCCGCGCCCCGGCGAAGCGCGCAACCGTGGCGGCAACGGCGAACGCCACCACCCCAAGGTGCCCAGGGCAGCGCCACGCACGTCATCACGGTCATGCCTGAGGCCTTCTGCCCCGTACGCACGAGGGTGAACCGATGGGAGCAGGGCGCCGCCAGCAGGCCAGGCGTGGGCGGTCCGCGGGTTCCGCGCGAGATGGGCCTACATCATAAGTAACCGGGCATATGGACGGTATTACTCCTCCTCCTGGAAGATCGGAGGCCCCGGTGATTGCGCTCGGAGTCATCCTCCTCATCCTCGGTTTCGTGTTCGGCATCTCCATCCTGTGGACCATCGGGATCGTGCTGCTGGTGATCGGTGCCATCCTGTGGGTCCTCGGAGCACTCGGACACGCTGTCGGCGGACGACGTCACTACTGGTGATCGCCGGTGGACCGCCCAAGGCACCCTCGCAGCTGGCGACTTGACGAAATCCCTACGGCCTCAGAGGGTGCCGACGTTGGCGAGACCTGCGGCATTCCTGGCGTCACCTCAGCACGCCTCAGTGGGGGCGGGATCGACGCCCGGGTGTGCACGGTTGAGCTGCTGCCCGAGAAGGCGGCGAGCCTCGTAGGGCTGCCGCCGCTGACCGGTGCGTGCCCACCCACTTACGGAAACTCGCTTTCTGGGCCACCTGGTGTTCCCGAAGCTGAATACCCAGCATCCCCGCACTCCTCCTCTGCCTTCTCATCCCCTCGCTTCGGAAATCACAGGGACGGCGTGAAGGGCGGGACGGACACCGTGCCGTCCTCACCCACGACGATCCGCTCGGCAAGCTGGGCCAGGACCTGAGAGGGGCGCAGCCCCGCCCGGTCCGCCATCACCTGGATCAGCCGACTGGACGCGGCGGACAGCCAGACCTCCGCTCGCAACTCATCCGCTCCCTCCCGCCGCCGTTCCCCGAAGGCGGCCTGTGGCGCAAGAGCACCAGCAAACCGTTCCTCACGCTCGCGAGCCCACACCGAGCCCTGAGCATCCCGTTCCGGCTCGTACACGCTCCAACCGACCGCAGTCATCAAGTCCCTGACGCGCCGCCACTCAGCATGCTTGGCCAGCCAGATGGCAGCCAGCCGCTCCCGATCCATCTCGAACTCGTAGAAGGAACCGTTCCCCCTCAACTGCTCCGCGGTTTCCCGCTCACGGACAGCGGCCTCCGCGATCTTCTCCGCAACGGCAGCGACGTCCAGGCCACTCGCCTGACGCCGGACCTGATCCCGCGCCACGTCCTGAGCACTCCACATGAGCTTTCCCTTTTCCGGAAGCGCGGGCATCTGGACCCGCATCTGACAAATCCGTTAACGATCACTAAGTGCTGTCCCGTAAATGATCTACGCCATGCATGACCAGCGTCGTTTCCCGGTCACCCGGCGAGGGTGAGGTTGTGCAGGCGGGCGATGCCGAGCATGGCGTGGTGGACACCGTTGCCTTTCAGGCGGCAGTCGCGGAGGATCTTCCAGGTCTTCATGCGGGCGAAGGTGTGCTCGACGCGGGCGCGGACCCTTCGGTGGGAGCGGTGGTGTTCTTCTTTCCAGGCCGCAAGTTCGGTCTGACCGGGTTCGCGGCAGTGGGGGATGACCAGGCCGGTGCCGCGGTAGCCGCCGTCGGCGATGACCGTGGTGCGGCCGACGGCGTCCTTCGCGCCGGACAGCTCCCACGCCTTGCAGTCGTCGCGGTTGCCGGGCAGGGGCCGGCCGACGGCGACGACGAGCCGGGTGTCGGCGTTGATGACGACCTGGTGGTTGGTGGAGTACCGGTAGTTCTTCGACTGCTCGGCGACGGTGTGGTCGCGGGTGGGGACCAGGGAGCCGTCCACGTCAGGTTGGTCCGCCAGTACGCGGCAACCAGAAGCACCCGGTCTTCCAACGGCAGGCTCCACGGCCGGCCCTTGCGAACCGGGTCTACGCCCTCGCGCCGCAGCGCGGTGATCAGCTTGCCGAACTGCCGTGGGCTCAGTCCGCTGAACGGGGTTATCCAGGAAGGCTCTGACGCCGTGATCACACCGGTCACTCCGTGATCATTTCACTGCTTCGGGTTCTCTCCGCTCGAACGCGATGCGGCAGCGTTCGACCTGTTCGGCCACCTGCTCCATGAACCAGCGGATGATCTCGTAGGGGATGACGTGCTCGTCGTAGCTGTGGATGTGAACGGTCGGCTCCAGGCCAGGATCCTCGTCGGACATCACGGCCACCAGGAAGGCAGTTCCCGGCAGGTGTGTCTCTGCGTTGGGAACCTCAGCCCACGAGGCTGGCGCCGGGACGGCCTCGCTCAGCTCCACACACCAGGCATCGTCCGGCAAGGCGTAGTGGAACTGGAGGGCGTAGTGACGGCCTGCATGAACACGCAGCTCTGACATGTCCGCAGGCTGCCATAGCCGCCGTGTCAGAGTCTCGCCGATCGCCACGCTCCAGTGGTGGCCGGATTCGATAGCCGCAGGCCCCTCGCCGGCAAGGCTCTGCCGAAGCGGGGCGAGGAAGGGTGGCGGAAATGCGTCTGCGCATCGGCGTTCATGCCGCTGGCGGCGACTGCCGAACCGACCCGTTCCTTGAGGAAGGCGCCCGCCCGGTCGCAGCTCGTGCCACTCGTTGAGATCGTCGACCATGGCGGTGGCGGTCGCGAGGGTGGTGCGGACGTGGTCGAGCTTTCGTGCAAGAGCTGGTCAACTTGCGTTGATCCTATGGAACGATCACCGCCATGGAGATTCTTCGGTACGTGTTCCTCGTCTTCCACCTCTTCGGGTTTGCTGCGATCATGGGCGGCCTTTTCTACCAGCTGAGAGGGAAGGACCCGGTGACCGGCAGCTACATGCCGATCAGTGCGGTCGTTCAGCTGGTCACCGGTGCGGGACTCATATGGACCCGGACGTCCCTGGACCTTCCAGTGGACAACGCGAAGATGGGGGTGAAACTGGCCCTGGACGTCCTGGTAGCGGTGGCGGCGCTGGTGGGCATGCGCAACAAGCAGGCGTGGGCCTTCTACGCCGTTGGGACGTTCACGGCGGCCGCAGTCGTCGTGGCCGTCGCATGGAAGTAGTTCCCCAGCGGGCCTGTGCGCGCATTCGGAGCACGAACACGCCTCAGATTGGCCGATTCGTGAGGACGGACAGCACCTTGACCACGCGCTTCAACGTGCCACTGTAGGCCGCGAGGTCGGATAGGTTCTTGATCTGTGCCGCGGTCTCCTCGGCGGTCGGCTGCTCCTTAACCTCGATCTTGCATGAGGGTCCGTCAGCTTGCTGACGGACCCTCATGCAAGATCGAGGCTGGCGGCCGGGGGCCGGTCAAATGCGCGTATCGCCGTCGAGGTCCGCCTGTGACCTGCATGGCCACCTGCGCCGGCTGCCTGGCCCGCGGAGTGTGCGGGGGCGTTTGGGCCCGATGGAGGCTCAGTCGCTGCCCCTGGGAGCAACCACGTTCGGGTACCTGGAACAGCCGATGGGTCTTCGCGTTCGACCACGGTGCGTTCATCGGTTTTCCCTGGAGTGACCGTTCCTGTTGCAGACTGGCGCGGTGCGCACGCGTGGCTGTCGGGCGTGGAAGGCGAGGCGAGTGGAGTTGGCCGGCTGCTGCGGGGGCGTGCCGGGTGTTGTCCTTGCGGGTCATGTGTCCGTCTTCCTATCGGGTCGGGGGCGGTTCAGGTTGCAGGGCGCCCGGCGGCCGTCCAGGCGGCGTACTCCTGGCGGACGTAGAGGCGGCGGCTGGGGGCGAGCGTGATCGCGTCGGGGTGGAGCGGGCCGGCCACCAGGTTGGGATGGCGGCGGTCGTGCAGGAGGAGTTGCTCGGCGGTTTCTGCGGCGGCTGCGACCGGGCCGGGGCCGGGGTTATCCAGGGCCATCCGGTCCATGAGGACCGCCCGGCGTAGCCGCCAGGCGCGTTCGGCGGCCGTCGCGTCGACCGGGGGGCCGGTGACGGGCCTGGCCTCGCGGCCGTCGCGTTCGGCCCCGAGAGCGAGCACTCGGTGCATCTCGCGGCGCAGGTTTGGCGCATTCGCGTACGCCTCGTGCGGGGGCGGGGCGCTGATGCCCTCGCCGCTGTTCGGGGTGGCGTTCACCCTCACACCTCCGCCGGTTCGTAGGGGCCGGCGCCGCAGCGTTGACACAGCACCGTGTCGTGGTCGGGGTCGCCGTGATCGAGGGTCGATGGGTGTGCCGCGGACCGCATGGGAACCTGGGCCGGGCCCGGGCAGCCGTCGATGGGGCACAGCCTGTGGGTGGCGAAGGCCACTCGGTGGGGGCGTCGGGTGACCCGGCGCTGCCGCCCCTGGTGACTCGTCGCTGTGCTGCAGTGCCAGCACCGGCAGGGGGTCGCAGCTCCTCGTGCCGAACGTCCGGCCGGGTCATGGCGAGCACCTCAGGCAGGCGCGGACTTCGCGGCCGCTGCGTGTCTGGTGGACCTCGGTCGACTGTGCGAGGTGCTGGACGATGCCGGTGCCGCGGCCGTGCTCGTCCGGGGCGATGTCGGGGCGATGGCGCTCCACGGCCGTTCCGGAGTCACTGACCACGATGTTCAGGGTGCCGTGGTCGAGGACGAGCCGCAGGGTCATGTGCTCGCGGCCGTACTGGGCGGCGTTGGCTGCGAGTTCGTCGACGATGAGAACGGCGGACTCGCGCTCGCTCTTGGGAACACACCAGGTCTCCAGCAGATCGGCCGCGAGGTGACGAGCGGCGGAGACGTGTGCCTCCTGCGCGGGCAGGGTGAGCAGTGCCTCGTGGCGACAACGCCGGGAGAGCGGTGGGCTCGGGCGGGGGGAATCGGTTACGAACATGGTCTTCTGACTCTTCTGTGGATGTGCGGAGACCGGAACGTGGAGACTGCCAAGGCATTCGAAGAGGGGTCGGTATGCCGGATCCTGCATCGGAGTGTTCATTCAGTTCCACGGACGACGCATGCCGAACGGTTCGAGCAATTCACACCTTTTGCTCCACTTCCTGTGGGTCAGGTCAAGGTCGGTGGAAGGCTGACTCGTTCGCCTCGGTCAGGGGAGCCGAGGACACCGGTCGTCGGGTGGCCGGTGATCGGGGGACTTGCACGCCCCGGGCTGGGCACTTACGCGTCAAGTCGGCCAGGGGCTGGCCTTCTTCGCGGGAATCGGCGGCGAGGGCGACCGGTCCCACTGGTTCGGCGAGCGCAGGAGGGGAGCGGGCCGGAGTCTTGTAAACGACCGTGGTCCGGTGTGCCAGGAGCCCGCCTGACGCGGGGTCGGGCGGACTCCTGGCGATCTCACGCCCGCATGGTGACCAGCTTCTGACCGTTGCCGGCGACGATCTCGAAGTGCTCGATGGCACCCGGAGACATGGCAACCGCCCCTGGGATCGTGGTGCCGGGAGGGTACTCGCCCGCCCGCCAGGTGGCGCCGTCCGCCCTGGCCCCGCCGGGTCCGACCGCCTGCAGCCGGCAGGTGATCCCGGCAGGCGCCCCCTTGGCGGAGACCTGCAGGACGCTGCCCCAGGCAGAGGGCGAGACCTTCACCGAGGCGGAGACGTTGGTGGTGGGATCGCTTCCGGAGAAGGTGCGCGACGGAGCCGGGGTGGTCGGTCCGGGCGGCGTCGCCTCACTGACCACGGACCCGGTGGTCGCCAGCCAGGTGCCGCCGACCGCACCCGCGAGGAGCATCAGGGAGGCGGCGGCGCCCGCCAGTTGCAGCCGCCACGTCTTGCGGCGCCGGGCCGCGGCCTGCTGCAGCAGCCTCTCCAGTACCCCCGCCTCGCGTGCATGCGGCGCCCCGGCCGCGGCGGGCCGCGCGGGCGGAGAGCCCTGCGTGCTCTCAGTTGCCCGCGCCACCAGCCGATCGGCCAGGTCTCCGTCGGCAGCCGACATCGTCTGGCCTGCGGCTTCGGCCGCGGTCACCGTCGCCAGCAGTGCGGGCAGTCGCGCCAGCTGCGTGTGTTCCGCCTGGCACTCGGCGCATCCTGCGAGGTGGTCGCGCACCTGTTCCATCTCCGTCGGGGGCAGCGCGCCCAGGACGTATCCTCCCAGCGCCAGCCGGAGGGCGTCGTGCTCGGCACTCATGGTCGCCACCTCCTGCATCGCATGGTCATGACTCGATGCCCCGCTCCAGCAGCGCCAGCCTGAGGGCGTGCAGGGCGTAGTACGTCCGTGACTTCACGGTGCCCAGCGGAATGCCCAGCACATCGGCGGCCTCCGCCATGGTCCGGCCCCGGTAGTAGGTCTCCAGCAGGACCGCGCGGTGGTCCGGGGACAGCGTCCGGAAGGCGTCGGCAACTGCACAGCTCTGCAGTGCCTGCTCAATCTCGTCCTCTCCCGGTGTCTGCTCGGCGGCCCGCTCCAGTGCCTCGCCGCCGGCCTCGGCAGGCCTGGCCTGCCGAGGCCGGCGGGCGTCGACAACCAGGTGCCGAGCGACCGTGCACAGCCATGCCCGGGCCGGGCCTCGTGCGGGGTCGAAGGCGGCGGGATGCTGCCACGCTCGCAGCAACGTCTCCTGCACGACATCTCCTCCGCCCATTGCCGGTCTCCTGAGGTCAGTCGAAGCACGTAGTGGAGCAGGGGGCCCGCGTGCTCGGCGTACAGGGTGCGCAGCAGTTCCTCGTCCGTGTCCGAAAGCGTCCCTTTACCAGAGACACGGTCCGCGGAGCGATCCGGATCGGTCCTTGGGTCACGTTTTCGGGAACTCCAGGGCATAAGGCGATCATTGCGCGTATTTACTGGCTTGCCTTGTGATGCTCCGTATCGAAATGGTCACCCTCTGTGAGTACTGCCAGGACCGCGCGCGGGGCGCCGGAGGGCTGATCGATCTGCGGTGACCTGAAGAAAGTGTCATAAAAGCTGCGAATCGACCGAACCGTACGACCCCCGCCACCCGTGGAGTCAGACAAGAGCCGACATACGCGGCATCTCTCGCCCACGCCCAAGCCATTCTCGGCCCGCAGACGGGGAACTGCCGTATGCCGCCTGCGACTTCGCTTCGTCTGCGCACTCGGCCGGCGCACTGCCCATCTCAACCTGATCGTGAGGAACGAACAGCATGTACCCGCACCTTCGTACACCAGGCCGGCGATCACGCGCTGCGGCTGGGCTTGCCGTCGCCACCGTCGCCGCACTGGGGCTCCTGAGCGCATGCGGCCAGTCGTCGCACTCCTCGTCCCCCCATGCCGGTGCCATTACACCGGGACAGGGTCAGCACCAGACGGCCGGCATGCCCGGCGCCTCCGGACCGGGACACGCGGCGGGCTCCGCTCCCGGCGCCTCACCCATGCCCAGCATGACCATGCCCATGAGCCCTCCGAGCACCAGTAAGCCGACCGCGCCGGTGGCCGGGAGCGCCGTGGCGATCAAGAACTTCGCGTTCGCCCCGGCCACGCTGAAGGTCAAAGCGGGCACCACGGTGACCTGGACCAACCAGGACACCGACGCCCACACCGTCACCAGCGCCGGATCGGGCGGCCCGCTGCATTCGGCCGCCCTGGCCACTCACGCCACGTACAGCCACCGGTTCACACAGCCCGGCACCTACCACTACCTCTGCACCATCCAT
Source organism: Streptomyces cyslabdanicus (assembly GCF_052663305.1). NCBI lineage: Bacteria > Bacillati > Actinomycetota > Actinomycetes > Kitasatosporales > Streptomycetaceae > Streptomyces > Streptomyces cyslabdanicus. The sequence goes on along the minus strand of NZ_JBQRUW010000078.1, from coordinate 530 downwards.
CCGTTCATGACCGCCACCGTGGAGGTGACCCGATGACCGAGTACCACGACCCTCACCAGGGATCACCGATCGGTGGCAACGAACCGCCCGTACCCGACGAACACGGCATGTCCCGACGCCAACTCCTCCGGCACGCAGGGTGGTTCGGCGGGGCCGTGGTGCTGACCGTGGCCGGCGGAGAAGTGATCAGCCACATCGCCGACAGCCGCGGCATCGCCGGGACCACCGCCGGAACCGCGGCCGCGGGAGCCGGCACGACGACGAGCGGCACACTGCGGTTCGTGCAGGTCTCCGACAGCCACATCGGCTTTCAGGGTCCGGCGAACATGGACGTGGCCGGCTCCTTCTCCGAAGCGATCCGCCAGGTCAACTCACTGGGTTTCCGACCCGACTTCGTCATGCATAGCGGCGATCTGACCCACCTGTCCACGTCCTCGCAGTTCGACCAGGTCAGGCAGATGATGACGGGGATGCGGACCGACCGCGTCTTCACCGTGCCCGGCGAGCACGACTCCATAGGCGACGCGGGC
>NZ_JBQRUW010000077.1:0-46679 GCF_052663305.1 Streptomyces cyslabdanicus | reverse complement strand
GATCCAGGTCGGGTCGGTGGCGGTGGGCGGGGACGCGCCGGTGTCGGTGCAGTCGATGACGACGACGCGTACGTCGGACGTCGGGGCGACGTTGCAGCAGATCGCGGAGCTGACGGCGTCGGGGTGCCAGATCGTGCGGGTGGCGTGTCCGACGCAGGACGACGCGGACGCGCTGGCGACGATCGCGCGCAAGTCGCAGATCCCGGTGATCGCGGACATCCATTTCCAGCCGAAGTACGTGTTCGCGGCGATCGAGGCGGGGTGCGCGGCGGTCCGGGTGAACCCGGGCAACATCAAGCAGTTCGACGACAAGGTCAGGGAGATCGCCAAGGCGGCCAAGGACCACGGCACGCCGATCCGTATCGGTGTGAACGCGGGGTCGCTGGACCGTCGGCTGCTCCAGAAGTACGGGAAGGCGACTCCGGAGGCGTTGGTCGAGTCGGCCCTGTGGGAGGCGTCCCTCTTCGAGGAGCACGACTTCCGCGACATCAAGATCTCGGTCAAGCACAACGACCCGGTCGTGATGATCGAGGCCTACCGGCAGCTCGCCGAGAGGTGTGACTACCCCCTCCACCTCGGTGTCACCGAGGCCGGTCCCGCCTTCCAGGGCACGATCAAGTCGGCCGTCGCCTTCGGCGCGCTGCTCTCCCAGGGCATCGGCGACACCATCCGGGTGTCGCTGTCCGCGCCGCCGGTCGAGGAGGTCAAGGTCGGCATCCAGATCCTGGAGTCGCTGAACCTGCGGCAGCGTGGCCTGGAGATCGTCTCCTGCCCGTCCTGCGGCCGTGCCCAGGTCGACGTGTACAAGCTGGCCGAGGAGGTCACGGCCGGTCTGACCGGCATGGAGGTGCCGTTGCGCGTCGCGGTGATGGGCTGCGTCGTCAACGGTCCGGGTGAGGCCCGCGAGGCCGACCTCGGGGTCGCGTCGGGCAACGGCAAGGGGCAGATCTTCGTGAAGGGCGAGGTCATCAAGACCGTGCCCGAGTCGAAGATCGTGGAGACCCTGATCGAGGAGGCGATGAAGCTCGCCGAGCAGATGGAGCAGGACGGCGTCGCCTCGGGCGAGCCGGAGATCTCGGTCAGCGGCTGACCTCCGCACCGCAGCCTCGTCCCACCTCGCCGCACCCGCCGCGCCACACCGCAGCCCCGCCCCTCAAGGGCGGGGCTGTCCGGTTCTCCGGAAAGCGTCGTCACCGAAATGTTGCGACGGTTCACGCATCACCGCCGTCCACGCTCTCTTCCCGCTCGCCTGTGACTGCTAACTTGCCAACGAGCAGGCTGAGAAACCGCTATCTCGGCACCGGACGACTCCAGGGGGGATGCGATGACCACAGCGCGGCGCACCGGAGAGCGCGCCGGACACGGCGGCGAGGGGCCCGCGAAACGGTCCTCGGGCCGGGGGCGCAAACGCGTCACCATCGCCGATGTGGCCCGCGCCTCCGGCGCCTCCGTGTCGACCGTCTCGCGGGTGATCAACCAGGTCGGCACCGTCGCCCCGGACCTCGCCGACCGCGTCCGCGAGGCCATCGCCGAGCTGGGCTACCGCCCGAACGCCGCGGCGCAGGGCCTCGCCAGGGGACGCTCCGGCACGCTCGGGGTGCTCGTCCCGGACCTGGCGAACCAGTACTTCCACGACATCATCAAGGCCCTCTCCGCGGTGGCCAGATCCAACGGGTCCCGCGTCCTGGTCATGGACTCCAACGAGGACCCCGCCGCCGAGCGGGAACTGGCCGAGGACCTCGTCCGGTACGCGGACGGCCTGCTGCTCTGCTCCCCGCGCATGCCGCGCGCCGACGTCGTCGCGCTGACCGGCCGCGACACCCCGATCCTGGTCACCAACCGGCAGGAGCCCGGCCTCGGACTGCGGGCGATCACCGTCGACTTCTTCCGCGGCGTCCTCGCTCTGTGCGGTCACCTCGCCCAACTCGGACACCGGGACGTCGTCTACGTCGCCGGGCCCGGGCAGGCCTGGGCCCACCACGAGCGGATGCGCGCCCTCGCCGCCGCGGAGGACTTCGGACTGCGGGTGCGCACGGTCGACGGCGGCTCCACCGCCGACGACGGATACGCGGCGGCTGACGCCGCCCTCGGCACCGGCGCGAGCGCCGTGATGGCCTACAACGACTTCGTGGCGCTCGGTCTGCTCGCGCGTTTCGCCGAACTCGGCGTCCGGGTGCCCGGCGACGTGTCCCTGACGGGCTTCGACGAGATCGACATGGCGCGCTTCTCGGCGCCGCCCCTCACCACGGTAGCGATTCCCCGAGGGAGGCTCGGGCAGGCGGCCGGTGCCGCGTTGCTGCGGCTGATGGCGGGCGAGGGCGATATCGAGTGCGAGTCCATCCCCGTTGACCTGCACGTCCGTGGTTCGACCGGCGCACCTTCTTGACAGATCCGATGGCTGGCAGGATTTTGTTCGGGCACAAGGCCGAGAAAGCGTTTCCTCACCATCGCTGACGAATATCGGGCCGACGCCCGCAGGGAGTTGCTGTGTCCCGCACCGTCCACAGAGCCAGTCTTCGTATGCCGTCCGTTCAGCGCCTGGTGGCCGCCGGCTTGTTGCTCGCGGTCACGGTGGTCGGATGCAGCGCGCCGAGCAGTCAGTCGTCGGGGGACAAGGGGCAGTCCACCCAGAAGGTGCCGGACAAGCCCGGCAAGCCGGTCTCCCTGGAGATCCTCGACGTCGCGGGGAACCTCCAGTTGACCCAGGGCATGATCGACGAGTTCCAGAAGAAGCACCCGGAGATCGTCAGCAAGATCTCGTACTCCAAGGCGCCCGCGCCGGAACTCGCCGGCAAGATCAAGGCCCAGCAGCAGGCCGGACGCGTCCAGATCGACATGGTCCTCACCGGCACCGACGGTCTCGCCGCCGGGCTCGAACAGGACCTCTGGGCGGACATGTCCGCGCACCAGGACGCCATCGGCAACCCGGACTACCTGCCGCCGGCGGCGGACATGGCCGCGCTGGCGCAGGGCAAGGGCACGGCCGTCGTGTACTACCCGTCGGGGCCGCTGTTCGAGTACGACCCGGCCAAGGTGCCCAACCCGCCGAAGACCCCGCAGGAACTCCTCGCCTGGGCCAAGGCGCACCCCAAGCGCTTCCAGTACGCCGACCCGGCCAACTCGGGCCCGGGGCGCACCTGGTTGATGGGGCTGCCGTACCTCCTCGGCGACAAGGACCCGTCCGACCCCGAGAAGGGGTGGGACAAGACGTGGGCGTACCTGAAGGAACTCGACAAGTACGTCGACGTGTACGCCTCGGGCACGTCCGAGACGATGAAGAACCTGGCCACCGGTCAGGTCGACATGGTCATGAGCACCACCGGGTGGTACATCAACCCGCGTGCCCTGGGCACCGTGCCGAAGAAGATGAAGGCCGGCCACTTCGACGACATGACCTGGGTGACCGACGCCCAGTACGCGGTGGTCCCCAAGGGAGTCAGCGCCGACAAGATGTCCGCGGTGCTCAACCTGCTCCACTGGATGCTCACCCCCGAGCAGCAGGCGAAGGCCTACGACGACGGCTACTTCTACCCGGGCCCGGCCGTCAAGGACGTGCCCCTGTCGATGGCGCCCGCCAAGTCCCAGCAGGTCATCAAGGAGTACGGCGTCCCCGAGTTCGACACCTGGATCGACCAGTTCCCGAAGAAGCCGTCGCTGTCCTCGCAGGCGCAGGTCAAGGCGTTCGACCTGTGGAACCGTCAGGTGGCCGGCCAGTGACGGGGGCCCGCATCTCGACCCTGCGCCTGGCCGGGGTCACCCGCAGCTTCGGCGGACACCAGGCCCTGCGGGGACTGGACCTGGAGATCTCGGGCGGCGAGTTCGTGGCGCTGCTCGGCCCCTCCGGATGCGGAAAGTCCACCGCCCTCAACTGCCTGGCCGGACTGCTGCCGCTGACCGGCGGCCAGATCTTCCTCGACGGGGAACGCGTCGACCAACTGGCCCCCGAGCGGCGCGGGTTCGGCATGGTCTTCCAGAACTACGCCCTGTTCCCGCACATGACCGTCCGGAACAACGTCGGCTTCGGCCTGAAGATGGCGAAGGTCCCCAGGGCCGAGGCCGCCGAACGGGTCACCCGGGCCCTGGACATGGTGCAGCTGACCGCGCACGCCCACAAGCGGCCCGGTCAGCTCTCCGGCGGCCAGCAGCAGCGGGTCGCCATCGCCCGCGCCATCGTCCTGGAGCCGCGCCTGGTGCTGATGGACGAACCGCTGTCCAACCTCGACGCCGCGCTGCGGCTGGAGATGCGGGCGGAGATCCGCCGCCTGCACCAGCGGCTCGGACTGACCACCGTGTACGTCACGCACGACCAGGAGGAGGCCCTCTCCCTCGCGGACCGGCTCGTCGTGCTGCGCGACGGCCGCACCCAGCAGATCGGCACCCCCGAGGAGGTCTACAGCCGCCCGGCCAACCGCTACGTCGCCTCCTTCATGGGCTACCGCACCCTGCTGGACGCCACCGTCACCGGGATCCGCGGCTCCCATGTGGTCGTCGACATCGCGGGCAGCCCGCTGGTCGGGCTCGACCGGGACGGTGTGGCGGCCGGGGGCCGGGTCACGGCGGCCATCCGCCCCGAGGACCTGGACGTGGCGGTCGGGGACGAGCGAGCCGACGGTACTTCCGGCACGACGGGACTGCCCGCGACGGTGGAGGTCGTCGAGTACCACGGACGCGAACTCGCCGTCCAGGCACGGCTGACGGACGGCCGCCGGGTCCACTTCCGCACCGGGAAGCGGCTCGCGCCCGACGACTCGGTACGGCTCGTCGCACCGCCCGACCGGGTCCTGGTCTTCGCCGCCGACGACGGCGGCGGACAGCCGGGCGACAGCGGTGACGGGCCGTCCCGCGGCCCCGGCGCCGAGGCCGGACCGTCCTCCCCCGAGGGCGGGGAGCCGGACTCCGCCGACCCGCACAGCCCGGCGGGCGCACCGGCGGGCGAGAGCACGGCCGGGACGTCGCGCGAGCCCCGGGAGGGGCGCGACACCCCGAAGCAGGTGGCGACATGAGCGCCACCGACACCCGCGCGGCCCCGCCGCCCGCGCCGCCGGAACCCCCGGCGGCCCGGCCCGCGCTGCGCCACCGGCTGGCCGAGCGCGGGGTCGACCGGCTCCTGCTCCTCGCGGTCCCGGGCGTGCTCTTCCTCGCGGTGCTGTTCTGCTACCCGTTCTTCTACGGCCTCGGACTGTCCTTCCAACCCGCCCAGGGCGGGGGGCCGTTCGCCAACTACCGGCTCTTCTTCAGCGATCCGTACCTGCGGGAGACCCTGTGGATCACGCTGGGCCTGGCCGTGCCCGCCGCGCTGATCAACTGCCTTGCCGCCGTGCCGGTCGCGTTCCGCACCCGCGGACCGTTCCGGGGCCGGCGGCTGATCACGACGCTGCTGGTGATGCCGATCACGCTCGGCACGGTCCTCACCGCCCAGGGCCTGCTCGGCTACCTCGGCCCCAACGGCTGGTTCAACAAGGCCCTGCTGGGACTCGGCCTCATCGACGAACCGCTCGCCCTGGTGCACAACTACTGGGGTGTGCTGGCCTCGCTGATCATCACCGGCTTCCCCTTCTCCTACCTGCTGACGCTGTCGTACCTGACCGGTATCGACCCCAGCCTGGAGCAGGCCGCCGCGACGCTCGGCGCGGACTGGCGCAAGCGGCTGCGGTACGTGCTCCTGCCGCTGCTCGCACCGGGCCTGGCCATCACCTTCTGCCTGTCGTTCGTCCTGGCGTTCGCGGTGTTCCCGTCCGCGCAACTGGTCGGTGACCCGCGCAAGTCCACCCATGTGATCTCGATCGAGGCGTACCAGGCGGCGTTCCAGAAATTCGACTACTCCCTCGGTTCCGCCATCGCCATGATCATGGCCGCGGTGATGCTCGCGGTCGTCGTCCTGGTGCTCGCCTGGCGGTCGCTGCTGTACCGAGGCGCGACGGGAGGCAAGGGCTGATGGCCGACCTCGTCCAGACCCCCGCGGCCCAGGCCGGACCGGATCCGGCCGCCCCCTCCCGGTGGCGCCGGATCCGCCCCGGCACCTGGATCGCCGCCGTCGTCTTCGGGTTCTTCTTCCTCCAGCTCGCCGGGGTCATCGGCGTCCCGCTCGTCGACTCCCTGGGCACCCGCTGGTTCACCAGCTGGCTGCCGCAGGGCTGGACGACGAAGTGGTACGGCTCCGCCTGGCGGGAGTTCCAGCTCGGCCAGGTCTTCTGGACCACGGCGCTGGTGTCCGTGCTCGTCGTCGTCCTGTCCGTGGTGATCGGGGTGCCGGCCGCCTACGCGCTGGCCCGGCGGGACTTCCCCGGCAAGAAGGCCGTGCTGCTGCTGTTCGTGCTGCCGATCCTGGTGCCGCCGCTCACCTACGGCATCCCGCTGGCCACCGTCCTGTACAAGTTCCAGCTCGCCGGGACCCTGACCGGGGTGGTGCTGGCGAACCTGGTGCCGTCGGTGCCGTTCGTCGTCCTGACCATGACCCCGTTCATCGAGCAGATCGACCCCAGGATCGAGGCGGCCGCCCGGATGTGCGGGGCCCGCACCGGCTCCGTCCTGCTGCGCGTCCTCGCACCGCTGCTGGTGCCCGGGATCCTCGCCGCCTCCGTCCTGGTCCTGGTCCGCACCGTCGGCATGTTCGAACTCACCTTCCTCACCGCGGGTCCGGACAGCCAGACCCTCGTCGTGGCGCTCTACTACGCCGTCTTCTCGGCCGGTATCCGCACCCAGCAGTCCATCGACGCGATGGCCGTGATGTACACGCTGTCGATGCTCGTGCTGCTCGTGATCGCGCTGCGCTTCGTCAATCCCACCCAGCTGGTGACGCGTGTCAAGGAGGACCGGTCCGGGTAGGAGACGGGCCGTCCCCAGGGGCAGGGGGACGCCGTCCGGTGCTGTTCACCGCCGGGCGGCGTCCCCCGTTCCTGGCAGGTACAGTGCGGGAACCAGTAGACCCTCGTGGTGAGGCCCCGCCGACGTGTTGACCCAGACGACCACCACGGTCCTCGGACCGAGCGACCTCGACGCCGCGCTCGCGGTCCTCGGCCGCGAGCCGGTCGCGAACGCCTTCGTGACATCCCGCGTTCAGGTCGCCGGACTGGACCCGTGGCGGCTCGGCGGCGAGATGTGGGGCTGGTACGAGGGCGGCATACTGACGTCCCTGTGCTACGCGGGGGCCAACCTCGTCCCTATCTGTGCCACCCCCCGGGCCGTGAGGGCCTTCGCGGACCGCGCCCGCCGGGCCGGCCGCCGCTGCTCCTCCATCGTCGGACCGGCCGAACCCACCGCCCAGCTGTGGCGGCTCCTGGAACCCGGCTGGGGCCCGGCCCGCGAGATCCGCGCGCACCAGCCGCTCATGGTCACCGACCGCATGTCGGCCCACATCGCTCCCGATCCCTACGTCCGCCGCATCCGCAAGGACGAGGTGGAGACGATCATGCCGGCCTGCGTGGCGATGTTCACCGAGGAGGTCGGCGTCTCCCCGCTCGCCGGGGACGGCGGCCTGCTCTACCAGGCCCGGGTCGCCGAACTCGTCGGCTCCGGCCGCTCCTTCGCACGCCTCGACGAGCACGGCAAGGTGATGTTCAAGGCGGAGATCGGCGCCGCGACCCACGAGGCCTGCCAGATCCAGGGAGTGTGGGTGGCACCCGAGTACCGCGGCCGCGGTCTGGCGGCCCCCGGCATGGCGGCGGTCCTGCGGTACGCGCTGGCCGACGTGGCCCCGGTGGTCAGTCTGTACGTGAACGACTTCAACACCGCGGCCCGGCGGACCTACCTGAGGACGGGCTTCCGCGAGGTCGGCGCCTTCATGAGCGTCCTGTTCTGACCTGCGCCTCACTGCGCCGTTCAGAGCCCCGTGCACGCCCTGTAGTCTCCCCGGCATGGCGCACTTCCCCGATCGCGGACACCGCCGCCGCGACGACGTCGTGATCGGCCCCCTCGACCTATCGGCCCACGTCGACGAGGCGCTCGCCGTGCAGGCCGTCGCCTTCGGTCTGGGCGCCGACGAGGTGGCCGTTCGCCGGCAGATCGTGCTGCGCCACATGACCTGCCGGGGGGCCCGCGCGTTCGGCGCCACCACGGCCGACGGCCGGCTCGTCGGATTCGTCTACGGCATGCCCAACGACCGTACCCACTGGTGGTCCACCGTCGTCGAGCCCTACCTGCGCGCCCGCGGTCACGGCGACTGGCTCGACGACTCCTTCGTGATCACCGAGCTGCACGTCCACCCGAGCCACCAGAACCGCGGCATCGGACGGGCCCTGATCACCACCATCACCGACGGTGCGGGCGAGCCCCGCTCGATCCTCTCCGCGATCGACACCGACAGCCCGGCCCGCGGCCTCTACCACTCCCTGGGCTACGAGGACCTCGCCCGCCAGGTGCTCTTCCCGAGTGCGCCGAAACCGTACGCCGTGATGGGCGCCCCGCTGCCGCTGCGCCGCCGTCCGGACGCGGCGCCCGGTCGGCTTTAACCGATTTCCACCGGCGCGGCAAGCCCGGCTAACCTCCTAGCCATCAGCTTCCCCCACTCTCGGCCCCGCCCGAGCGGGGGCCACCATCGGCAGGAGTACGAGAACCATGGCCAACGCACCGGTCCAGCGCATGTCCCAGTTGTTGGCGAAGACGCTGCGCGACGACCCGGCGGACGCCGAGGTCCTGAGCCACAAGCTGCTGGTCCGCGCGGGTTACGTGCGGCGCACCGCCGCCGGGATCTGGAGCTGGCTGCCGCTGGGCAAGAAGGTCCTCGCCAACGTGGAGCGGATCGTCCGCGAGGAGATGGACGGTATCGGCGCCCAGGAGGTGCTGCTGCCCGCGCTGCTGCCCCGTGAGCCGTACGACGCCACCGGCCGCTGGGACGAGTACGGCCCCGAGCTGTTCCACCTGAAGGACCGCAAGGGCGGCGACTACCTCCTCGGACCGACCCACGAGGAGATCTTCACCCTGATGGTGAAGGACCAGGCGACCTCCTACAAGGACCTGCCGGTCATCCTCTACCAGATCCAGACCAAGTTCCGGGACGAGGCGCGGCCCCGCGCGGGCATCCTGCGCGGGCGCGAGTTCCTGATGAAGGACTCCTACTCCTTCGACCTCGCCGACGAGGGCCTCGCCGAGTCCTACGCCCTGCACCGCCAGGCCTACCAGCGGATCTTCGAGCGCCTGGGCCTGGACTACCGGATCTGCGCCGCGACCTCGGGTGCGATGGGCGGCTCCAAGTCGGAGGAGTTCCTCGCCCCGGCCGCCGCCGGCGAGGACACCTTCGCCGACTGCCCGAACTGCGACTTCGCCGCCAACACCGAGGCGATCACGTACGAGCTGGTGCCGGTGGACGGCTCCGCCGTGCCCGCGGCCCAGGAGATCCCCACCCCGGACACCCCCACGATCGAGACCCTCGCCGCCTCCCTCGGCGTGCCGGCCTCCGCCACGCTGAAGAACCTGCTGGTCAAGGTCGGCGGGGAGATCGTCGCCATCGGCGTCCCCGGTGACCGCGAGGTCGACATGGGCAAGGTCGAGGAGCACTTCGCCCCGGCCGCCGTCGAGCTGGTCACCGCCGAGGACTTCGTGGGCCGCCCGGACCTGGTCCGCGGCTACGTCGGTCCGCAGGGCCTGGACAAGGTGACGTACATCGCCGACCCGCGCGTGGCGCCCGGTACGTCCTGGATCACCGGAGCCAACAAGGAGAACACGCACGCGAAGAACGTGGTCGCAGGGCGCGACTTCGACGTCGACGAGTACGTCGACGTCGTCGTCGTGCAGGACGGCGACCCCTGCCCGAAGTGCGGCACCGGCCTCAAGCTGGACCGGGCCATCGAGATCGGCCACATCTTCCAGCTCGGCCGCAAGTACGCCGACGCCCTCAAGCTCGACGTGCTCGGCCAGAACGGCAAGCCGGTCCGCGTCACCATGGGTTCCTACGGCATCGGCGTCTCCCGCGCCGTCGCGGCCCTCGCCGAGCAGCACGCCGACGACAAGGGCCTGGTCTGGACGAAGGAGGTCGCCCCGGCCGACGTGCACGTGGTCGCCGCCGGCAAGGCCCTCCAGACCGAGGTGGCCCTGGAGGTGTCCCAGAAGCTGGCCGCGGCAGGCGTCCGCGTCCTGGTCGACGACCGGGCCGGCGTCTCCCCGGGCGTGAAGTTCACCGACTCCGAGCTCATCGGCGTCCCGCAGATCCTGGTCGTCGGCCGCCGCGCGGCCGAGGGCGTGGTCGAGCTGAAGGACCGCCGCACCGGCGAGCGCGAGGAACTCCCGATCGAGGACGCCATCACCCGCCTCACCGCGTAGTCCCGCCCGGCGACACCGGGCCAGGGTCACGGGAGAGCGACACTCACGGTCCGTCCCTCGCAACGCGGGGCCGGGTGCGTCCAGCCGCAAGGCGACCAGGGACGCACCCGGGCCCGCGTGCGGATCACGATCCCCCGCCCGGCACCGGCGCCGTGTCCACGTCCGCGGGGTCAGAGCCAGGTGGCGAATTCCAGGAGGAGTTCCGCGTCCTTCGGGCGGCCCACGCGGCGGGCGCGCACGCCGGACTCCACGGCCCGGAAGAGCGTCCAGCCGCGCAGGCGGTCCCGGTCGACCTCCAGCGACTCCGCCAGCCGCTTGATCCGGCGCCGGGCGGTGGCGGCTCCGGACGGTGCGGCGATCAGGTCCTCCACCCGGTCGCGGACCAGCCGCGCCAGGTCGAAGGCGGGCTCGCCGACCACCGGGTCCGGGCCCACGGCCAGCCACGGCATCCGGTCCCCGGCGAGCACCTTGCTCTGCCGGAACGTGCCGTGCAGCAGCCGTCGCTCGGGCGGCGCGGTCAGCAGTTCCGCGCGGGCCGCGAGCGCCGCCTCGACCAGCGGCGCCACCTCAGCGTCGGTCTCCGCGTCCGCCCGCATCGCCTCGGCCTGCCGCCCGGTCCGCTCCTCGACCGTCTCGAAGCAGTGCCCGGCGGGCGGTTCGACCCACAGGCGCCGCAAGGTGCCCGCCGCCTCCAGCAGCGCCCTCGCCTCCGGCAGCGACCGCACCGACACGTCCGGGTGCAGTCGCTCCAGCAGCAGCACACCCTCGACCGGGACCGGACCGTCCTCCAGCAACTGCACGGCGCCCCGCCCGCCCCAGTGCGCGAGCGCGACCCGCTCGCTTTCCGGACGGGCCCGGGCAGGGGCGAGTTTGAGCACGGCCGGCGTCCCGTCCGCCGTCCGCACCAGGACGACGAGGCTGCTGCGTCCGCCGGGCATCTGCACGCGCTCGACGGTCAGCTCGCGCAGCGCCACGGCCTGCCGCGCCAGTCCGGGCAGCTTCTCCAGCCAGTCGTCCCCCTCCGGAGCGGTCTCACCCATCGCCCGCACCAGACGCCGCGGCGGTTCGAAAGCCATGTCGAGTCGCTCCTTCCTGGCCTTCCTGGACTTCGCGGACGCGTTCTCCGCTGTCGCGGTGTGCCGTGGGCGCCTGCTGTGATGTCCGGTTTCTCCTGCCCCTGCCGTCCCGTCCGTCCCCGCCGATCCGTGGGATCCGCACGCTCTACGGCGTCGGTGCCGTCGAGGCCGTGGGCCTGCCCGCCGCACCGGACCGTTCGGCGAGACCAGGGAAGGCTACGCTCTCCCCGCGCCAGCGCACCGCCCGGACCGCCGCCTCGCGCAGCGCCCCGGCGGCCTCCCGCCGCCGCTCGCCCGCGCCGGCCCGGACCAGGTCGGAGTACACCCCGGCCACGCGTTCCTCCAGCTCGGCGGCGAACCGTACCGCCGCCGCGGAGTCCGGCACCGGGAACGGCAGCGCGTAGGCGGCCGCCGCGGCCACCGGCTGCCCGCCCAGGTCCCGCACGTCGCGCACCAGGGCGTCCCGGCGGGCCCGATGGGCGTCGTACGCCGACCGTGCCTCGGCCCGCCGGCTCTCGCCGATCCGCCCCCCGACGACGCCGTACCCGTACACGGCCGCGTGCTCGGCGGCGAGCGCCGCCTGGAGGGCCTCCAGCCGCCGACGATCCGTCACCTGGCTCACTTGTCACCTTCCGTGAGGAGATACGCGTGGGCGGCCCCGGCCGCCGCCACCGAGGCCAGCAGGCGGGCCAGCTCGCCGGACACCTGGAGCAGGGCCGCCGTGCGCCGGTCGGACAGGGAGCGCTCGGCGGCGGCGAGAGAGGCCAGGGCGGACTTCGCGGTCTCCGGGGCGGCCGGAGAGCCCGACGCCTCGGCGCCCGCCGGTGCCGTCGAGTCCTCGGGCGAGCCGGAGCCCTCGGGCGTGGCCGAGTCCGTCGACCGCGTGGCCGAGTCCGTCGACGGCGCGGTCGAGGCCGTGCTCGGTGTGGTCGACGCCGTCGTGCCCGGCGAGGCCTTCGCGGTGCCGCCGAACGCTTCCACGTGCACCGCGACCTGCGCGCGCAGCGGCCGCAGCCGCTCCGCCAGCGCCGGATGCGCGGCCATCACCGCGTCGTACATCCCGGCGAGCTCCTCGCTGTCGCGCGCCGCACGCGCGCGTGCGCGCTCGTCGGGCGACGGGACCTTGCCCGTGCGGTCGGGGTCGTCGGAACCGGTGGAGCAGCCCACGAGCAGGGCGGCCCCTGCGGCCGAGGCGAGCAGGCTCCTTCTGCGCGGGCCCGCCAGGGCGCGCGGAGGTGAGGGGAACGGCACGGCAGACGTCCTCGGGTGCGTACGAACGAAATGGACGGGAGGGGCAGGGCGGCTCGCCCATGATCACGGTACCCGCGCCCCGCGCGCGCACCACCCAGCGGCACCGTCCCTGGCCAGGTGGACGGCAACACCCCTTTCGACCGGATACCCTTTGACCAGACACGCGACCACCCCACAACAGCACACGCGGCCGAGGAGTCACCCGGATGAGCACCACCCAGAGCGAGAGGCTGCGGGAACTGCTGGAACCGCTCGTCACCTCCCAGGGCCTGGATCTCGAAGAGATCGCCGTGGACTCCGTAGGACGCAGGCGTGTGCTGCGCGTCGTCGTCGACTCCGACACCGGAGCGGACCTGGACCGGATCGCCGATGTGAGCCGTGCGCTCTCGGCGAGGCTCGACGAGACGGACGCGATGGGCGAGGGCGAGTACACCCTCGAGGTCGGCACCCCGGGCGCGGAGCGCCTCCTCAGGGAACACCGGCACTACGTGCGCGCCACGGGCCGGCTGGCGAAGTTCCAGCTGGCCGACGGCGGCGAGCTGGTGGCCAGGATCCTCGAGGTCGACGACGAAGGCCTCGACCTCGAAGTGCCCGGAGTGAAGGGGCGCAGGCCCACGACCCGCAGACTCGGCTTCGCGGACGTCGTCAAGGCGCGGGTGCAGGTCGAGTTCAGCCGCAAGGACGAGAAGGAAGAGGAGGCGTAGCCGTGGACATCGACATGAGTGCCCTGCGGGGCTTGGTACGAGAGAAGGAGATCTCCTTCGACCTGTTGGTCGAGGCGATCGAGTCGGCCCTCCTCATCGCCTACCACCGCACCGAGGGAAGCCGCCGCCACGCGCGCGTGGAGCTCAACCGGCAGACCGGGCATGTGACCGTGTGGGCGAAGGAGGACCCCCAGGACCTCGAGGAGGGCCAGGAGCCCCGCGAGTTCGACGACACCCCGTCCGGCTTCGGCCGTATCGCCGCCACCACCGCCAAGCAGGTCATCCTGCAGCGGCTGCGCGACGCCGAGGACGACGCGACGCTCGGCGAGTACGCCGGCCGCGAGGGCGACATCGTCACCGGGGTCGTCCAGCAGGGCCGCGACCCGAAGAACGTGCTCGTCGACATCGGCAAGCTGGAGGCCATCCTGCCGGTGCAGGAGCAGGTCCCGGGCGAGACCTACCCGCACGGCCTGCGGCTGCGGTCGTACGTGGTCCGGGTCGCCAAGGGCGTCCGCGGCCCCTCGGTGACCCTGTCCCGTACGCACCCGAACCTGGTGAAGAAGCTCTTCGCCCTGGAGGTCCCGGAGATCGCCGACGGCTCCGTGGAGATCGCCGCGATCGCCCGCGAGGCCGGTCACCGCACCAAGATCGCCGTACGGTCCACCCGCTCGGGCCTGAACGCCAAGGGCGCCTGCATCGGCCCCATGGGCGGCCGGGTGCGCAACGTGATGGGCGAGCTGAACGGCGAGAAGATCGACATCGTCGACTGGTCGGACGACCCGGCCGAGATGGTGGCGAACGCGCTGTCGCCGGCCCGCGTCTCCAAGGTCGAGGTCGTGGACCTGGCCGCCCGGTCGGCCCGCGTCACCGTGCCGGACTACCAGCTCTCGCTGGCGATCGGCAAGGAGGGCCAGAACGCCCGGCTGGCGGCCCGGCTCACCGGCTGGCGGATCGACATCCGCCCGGACACCGAGCAGGCGTCCGAGTAGGCGCCCCCGGGCGTTCGGGCGGGGCCGCGGGGGGAGTTCACCCGTACGGGGGGAATGGAAACCGGGCCACAGGTCGCTCGGAATACGACAACGGCCGTTCGATCCTTGCCCCGCGGGGGTGAGGTCGGTGCGGGGAGGTAGACTTAGCTGTGTCTGGCCGGACGCGTGCCCGCGCATGCCCTGAGCGTACCTGTGTGGGATGCAGGGAGCGAGCGGCCAAGAACGAACTGTTGCGGACCGTGGTGGTCGCGGGAGAGTGCGTCCCCGATCCTCGCGGTACGCTGCCCGGCCGGGGTGCCTATGTACATCCCGCCCCGGTCTGTCTCGACCAGGCGGTGCGCCGCCGGGCGTTCCCGCGGGCACTCCGCGTCCCGGGACCGCTCGACGTATTGGCGTTGCGCCGGTACGTCGAGCAGGCACAAGGTTGCTGAGGCAACACGGCAAGGAAAACGTGCCGTACGGAAGCCCCCGTGCGGCCTGGTACCTCGCGAGTCGAAAGCAGGTCGAGATTGCGATGAGCACTCGATGAGTACGCGATGAGTACGCCCATGAACTAGCGACGGTCCGGCCGCAACCCGGACCTCAAAGGAGCGAAGTGGCTAAGGTCCGGGTATACGAACTCGCCAAGGAGTTCGGCGTGGAGAGCAAGGTCGTCATGGCCAAGCTCCAGGAACTCGGTGAATTCGTCCGATCGGCGTCCTCGACGATCGAGGCGCCCGTAGTACGCAAACTGACTGACGCCTTCCAGCAGGGCAACGGCAGCGGCAGGTCCGCCGCGAAGCCGGGTGCCCCGAGGAAGGCCGCCCCCAGGCCCCCCGCGCCCTCGCCGGCGCAGGCCGGGGGTCCCTCCCGCGCGGCCAAGCCGGCGGGTGAGCGTCCGGCCGCGCCCAAGCCGCCGGCCGCGCCCAGGCCCGCCCCGGCGCAGCCCGCGGCCCCGTCGGCGTCCGCGCCGGCCCCCGGTCCGCGTCCGGTGCCGGGTCCCAAGCCCGCGCCGCGTCCGGCTCCGGCAGCGCCGACCACGCCGGAGTTCACCGCTCCGCCGTCGGCCCCGGCTCCGTCCGCGCCGAAGCCCGGCGCCCGTCCCGCCGGTCCCAAGCCCGGTTCCCGTCCCGGTCAGGGCCAGGGCCAGGGCCCGCGTCCGGGCCAGGGTGCCGCGCGCCCCGGTGGTCAGGGTGGACGTCCGGGTGCCCGTCCGGCCGGTCCGCGTCCGGGCAACAACCCCTTCACCTCCGGTGGCTCCACCGGCATGGCGCGTCCGCAGGCGCCGCGTCCGCAGGGCGGTCCGCGTCCCGGTGGCCCCGGTGCCCCCGGCGCCGGTCCCCGTCCGCAGGGCCCCGGCGGCCAGGGCGGCGGTCCGCGTCCGCAGGCTCCGGGCGGTCCGCGCCCGACCCCGGGCTCGATGCCCCGTCCGCAGGGCGGTCCGCGTCCGGGCGGTCCGCGCCCGAACCCCGGCATGATGCCGCAGCGTCCCGCTGCCGGCCCGCGTCCCGGCCCCGGTGGCGGCGGTCGCGGTCCGGGTGGTGCGGGTCGTCCCGGCGGTGCCGGTCGTCCCGGTGGCGGCGGCGGCTTCGCCGGTCGTCCGGGCGGTGGCGGCGGCGGTGCCGGTCGTCCCGGTGGCGGTGGCGGCTTCGCCGGCCGTCCCGGCGGTGGCGGCGGCTTCGGTGGCGGCGGTGGCCGTCCCGGCTTCGGCGGCCGTCCGGGTGGTCCCGGTGGCCGTGGTGGCACGCAGGGCGCCTTCGGCCGTCCCGGCGGTCCCGCGCGTCGTGGCCGCAAGTCGAAGCGGCAGAGGCGCCAGGAGTACGAGGCCATGCAGGCCCCGTCGGTCGGCGGCGTGATGCTGCCTCGCGGCAACGGCGAGACCATTCGCCTGTCGCGCGGTGCGTCCCTCACCGACTTCGCGGAGAAGATCAACGCCAACCCGGCGTCGCTCGTCGCGGTCATGATGAACCTGGGCGAGATGGTCACGGCCACGCAGTCCGTGTCCGACGAGACGCTCCAGCTCCTCGCCGACGAAATGAACTACCAGGTTCAGATCGTCAGCCCCGAGGAGGAGGACCGCGAGCTGCTCGAGTCCTTCGACCTGGAGTTCGGCGAGGACGAGGGCGGCGAGGACGACCTCGTGGTCCGCCCGCCGGTCGTCACCGTCATGGGTCACGTCGACCACGGCAAGACCCGCCTGCTCGACGCCATCCGCAAGACGAACGTCATCGCGGGCGAGGCCGGCGGCATCACCCAGCACATCGGTGCCTACCAGGTCGCGACCGAGGTCAACGGCGAGGACCGGGCGATCACCTTCATCGACACCCCGGGTCACGAGGCGTTCACCGCCATGCGTGCCCGCGGTGCCCGGTCGACGGACATCGCCATCCTGGTCGTCGCGGCCAACGACGGCGTCATGCCGCAGACGGTCGAGGCGCTCAACCACGCCAAGGCGGCCGACGTCCCGATCGTCGTCGCGGTCAACAAGATCGACGTCGAGGGCGCCGACCCGACCAAGGTGCGCGGTCAGCTGACCGAGTACGGCCTGGTGGCCGAGGAGTACGGCGGCGACACCATGTTCGTCGACATCTCCGCCAAGCAGGGTCTGCACATCGACTCGCTGCTGGAAGCGGTCGTCCTGACCGCCGACGCCTCGCTCGACCTGCGGGCCAACCCGACGCAGGACGCGCAGGGCATCGCGATCGAGTCCCGCCTCGACCGCGGCCGCGGTGCCGTGGCGACGGTGCTCGTCCAGCGAGGCACGCTGCGGGTCGGCGACACCATGGTGGTCGGCGACGCGTACGGCCGTGTCCGGGCGATGCTCGACGACAACGGCAACAACGTGGCCGAGGCAGGACCGTCGACGCCGGTGCAGGTCCTGGGTCTGACCAACGTCCCGGGTGCGGGCGACAACTTCATCGTGGTGGACGAGGACCGTACGGCCCGTCAGATCGCGGAGAAGCGCGCCGCCCGTGAGCGCAACGCCGCGTTCGCCAAGCGCGTCCGCCGCGTCTCGCTCGAGGACCTGGACAAGGTGCTCAAGGCCGGCGAGGTGCAGCAGCTCAACCTCATCATCAAGGGCGACGCGTCCGGTGCGGTCGAGGCCCTCGAGTCCTCGCTGCTCCAGCTCGACGTCGGCGAAGAGGTCGACATCCGCGTCCTGCACCGCGGCGTCGGTGCGGTCACGGAGTCGGACATCGACCTGGCGATGGGCTCGGACGCCATCGTGATCGGCTACAACGTGCGCGCCGCCGGGCGTGCCGCGCAGATGGCCGAGCGCGAGGGCGTGGACGTCCGGTACTACTCGGTCATCTACCAGGCGATCGAGGAGATCGAGGCGGCCCTCAAGGGCATGCTCAAGCCCGAGTACGAGGAGGTCGAGCTCGGCACGGCGGAGATCCGCGAGGTCTTCCGCTCGTCCAAGCTGGGCAACATCGCCGGTGTGCTCATCCGCTCCGGCGAGGTCAAGCGCAACACCAAGGCGCGCCTCCTGCGCGATGGCAAGGTCATCGCGGAGAACCTCAACATCGAGGGTCTGCGCCGCTTCAAGGACGACGTCACCGAGATCCGCGAAGGCTACGAGGGTGGTATCAACCTCGGAAACTTCAACGACATCAAGGTCGACGACGTCATCGCGACGTACGAGCTCCGCGAGAAGCCGCGGGCGTAACGCCGCAGACACCCCGTGCCGGCCGGCGGGACCAGTTCCCGTCGGCCGGCACGGCCGTGTCCGGGGCCGCGAGGCTCCGGACACGGGCCCCACGGGCCGTGACCGGGGGGCGGGAATCCCCGTCCCACCGGGGCGGCGGGAAACCCGTCGAGTCACCGGCATGGTTCGCGGTACCGTTCTTGATGTCCCTGCCCACCAAGAAGGCAGGACCATCGACCCCGTACCGGCGGGCAACCCGGAAACACACATGTACGTGGGGACTCTGTCCTTCGACCTGCTCCTCGGCGACGTCCACTCGCTGAAGGAGAAGCGTTCCGTCGTCCGCCCGATCGTCGCCGAGCTCCAGCGCAAGTACGCGGTGAGCGCGGCGGAGGTGGACCACACGAACCTCCACCGGCGGGCCGTCATCGGTCTCGCCGCGGTCTCCGGCGACGCGACGCACCTGACCGACGTGCTGGACCGGTGCGAACGACTGGTCGCCGGCCATCCCGAGGTGGAGCTGCTGTCCGTCAGACGCCGCTTCCACGGCGAGGACGACTAGACCGCACCCACCGCACCATCCACACCGCACAAGCAGCAGAAGAAGAAAGAACGGGAGACGGACCAGTGGCCGACAACGCGCGGGCGAAAAGGCTGGCGGACCTCATCCGAGAGGTGGTGGCCCAGAAGCTGCAGCGCGGGATCAAGGACCCGCGGCTCGGCTCGCACATCACCATCACGGACACCCGGGTCACGGGTGACCTGCGGGAGGCGACCGTCTTCTACACCGTCTACGGGGACGAAGAGGAGCGGAAGGCCGCCGCCGCCGGCCTGGAGAGCGCCAAGGGCATCCTGCGCTCCGAGGTCGGCCGGGCGGCCGGAGTGAAGTTCACCCCGACCCTCGCCTTCGTCGCGGACGCCCTGCCGGACACCGCCCGGAACATCGAGGACCTCCTCGACAAGGCCCGCACCTCCGACGCGAAGGTGCGCGAGACGTCCGCCGGTGCCTCCTACGCCGGTGAGGCGGATCCGTACAAGAAGCCGGGGTCCGACGACGGGACGGACGACACCACCGCATGACCAGCAAGCCCACCCCGCCCGACGGCCTCGTCATCGTCGACAAGCCGTCGGGCTTCACTTCGCACGACGTCGTGGCCAAGATGCGCGGCATCGCCAGGACCCGCCGGATCGGCCACGCGGGCACCCTCGACCCGATGGCGACCGGTGTGCTCGTGCTCGGCGTGGAGAAGGCCACCAAGCTCCTCGGCCATCTCGCGCTGACCGAGAAGGAGTACGTCGGCACCGTCCGGCTCGGCCAGAACACGCTCACCGACGACGCCGAGGGCGAGATCACCTCCGCCACGGACGCCTCCAAGGTGACCCGGGACGCCGTCGACGCCGCCGTCGCCAAGCTCACCGGCGACATCATGCAGGTGCCGTCCAAGGTCAGCGCCATCAAGATCAACGGCGTGCGGTCGTACAAGCGGGCGCGGGAGGGTGAGGAGTTCGAGATCCCGGCCCGGCCGGTGACGGTCTCCTCCTTCGCTGTCCACGACGTCCGCGACGCCGTCGCCGACGACGGCACCCCCGTGCTCGACCTCGTGGTGTCCGTGGTCTGCTCCTCCGGCACCTACATCCGCGCCCTCGCCCGTGACCTGGGCGCCGACCTCGGCGTCGGCGGCCACCTCACCGCGCTGCGCCGCACCCGGGTCGGCCCGTACAAGCTGGACTCCGCCAGGACGCTCGACCAGCTCCAGAAGGAACTGACCGTGATGCCGATCGCCGAGGCGGCCGCGGCGGCGTTCCCCCGCTGGGACGTCGACGCCCGGCGCGCCCGGCTGCTCACCAACGGCGTACGGCTGGAGGTGCCCGACGAGTACGCGGGTGCCGGTGCCATCGCCGTCTACGGCCCCGACGGCCGCCTCCTCGCGCTCGTGGAGGAGCAGCGGGGCAAGGCCAAGAGTCTGGCCGTCTTCGGCTGACCACGCGGCGGTGCCCGTAGAGCGGCGGACACGGGGTGTGCTCCCCGGCCGCCGCTCCACGGTCCCGTCCCCCCTCGGTTCCCCCACCCATGAGCTTTGTCCAACGGCACGCGTCCATTCACCCGGCCGTGCGGGCGCTCGGAGTGAACAGGGGGAGTGCAGGGGGGCGCGTTCGCGGCATGCCCTGGTCCGCTGATCATCAGCCGCCTACCGTCGAGGGCAGGCACGGCGGTACGGCGGGAAGGTTCGGGCATGGCGGGGCGGGGCCTCCATGAATCCACACAGGCGCACGGATCAGAGGGATCCGGCTCCGTCCCCCGCGCGCTCCAGCCGGCCCCGAACGGGCGGGAACCAGCTGACACGATCCGGCGGCGGGTGACGGCGGATGCCCGGGACCGCGCCCTGGACCGCTCCCTCATCCGCATCCACGACCTGGCGGGACGACCCCGCGGCACCGGCTTCGCGGCCGACCACCAGGGCACGGTGATCACCAGCCACGAGGCCGTCGACGGCCTGCCCCGTCTCGTGCTGCACGCCCCCGGCGTGGGCGGGCGCTCCTGCGTGGTGACATCCGACGCGATCACCGCGCTGCCCACCCTGAACCTGGCCCTCGTCCGCGCCGAGGGCCTCGGCGTGGAGCCGCTTCCCGTCACTGTGCGCGACGCAGTCCGCGGCGGCACCTACGTCCGGATCGCGGCCGACGGCTGGCGCGAGGCCCGCGTGCTCGGCGCGGCCGCGGTGACGTACAGGGCCACGGACACGGCCACGGACCGCCCCCACCTCCTCGACGGCGTGACGGAGCTGGCGATCGGCACGGCGGGCCGCGACGCGCTCCGGCCGGGCGGCGGGGCCGCCGGGGGACCGGTCCTGGACGTGGAGACCGGCGCCGTGGTCGCCGTCCTCGGCACGGCACTGCGCTCCGGCCGCGGCGACGCCGGCTTCGCGGTGCCGCTGCACCGCCCCGGCGAGGGCCCACTGGCCGACCTCCTCGCCCGCAACGAGGCCACGGTCGCCGCCTACGGCCCCGATCTGAACCTGGCGGCCGTCCTCGAACTCACGGCCACCTCCCTGGCCCAGGACGGCCCCGCCGGAACCCTGCCGTTCCCCCGTCCGGAACCGGGCGGGCCCGGGTCGCCCGCCGGACCGGTGGAGCGCGCCGCCGTGGCGGGGGAACTGGCCGCGTTCGATGCCGGCCGGGCCACTGTGCTCGGACTCGTCGGGGAGTGCGGAAGCGGGCGTACGACGGAGCTCGCCGCGCAGGCCGGCCGCCGTGCCCGCGGCGGTTCGCCGGCGCCCACCCTGTGGCTGCGCGGGGCCGATCTGCTGGGCACCGACGCCTCGGTCGCGGACGCGGTGGGCCGGGCGCTGGACCGGGCGGCCCGGATCGTCGCGTCCGCTCGGTCGCCCCTGCCCACCGAGCGCACCGACCTCACCCCGGAGCGCGTCGCCCGTCTCGCCCGCGCCCACGGCCGTCCCCTCCTGCTCCTACTCGACGGCCCCGAGGAGATGCCGCCCGCTCTGGCCGACCGGCTCCCCGAGTGGACCGAGCACACCGCGCGGTGGCTGAGCGGTACGGGGGCGCGGCTGGTGGTGGCCTGCCAGGAGGCCTACTGGGAGACGGCGGGCGCGCTGTTCCCGGCCGACCTGCTCCACACCCCGGTCACCGCGGCGGCCGGCCCGGACGGCCGCACCGGCCATCTGCCGCCCTGCCTGCCCCTCGGCGGCCTCACCCCCGCCGAGTCCCACGCGGCCCGTGCCCGCCACGGCATCCCGGACGGCACACTGGCGGACGCCGCCGCCCGCCACCCGCTCACCCTCCGGCTCCTGTCGGAGGTCCGCGCGGCCCTCCCCGACGCCGCCGGCCATCCCCCGCTGGCCCGTGACGACGTCCTCGCGGCCCACCTGGACCTGATGTGCCTGCGTATCGCCGTCCGCCTCGCCGCAGAGAACGGCCTGCGCGGCACCGCCGTACGGCGCCTGGCGGCGAAGGTCTCCGGCCAGGTGCACGAGGCCGCCCGCCGCAGTCTCGGCCGGGGGGAACTGGACCGGGCGGCGTTCGAGGAGGTGTTCCCGCAGGGCCCCGCCCCGGCCCGCCTCGGCGGCGGCAGCGACTGGGCGGCGGCCGTCCTCACCGAGGGCCTGCTCGTCCCGGTGGGCGGCGGCTACCGCTTCGCGCACGAGGAGATCGCCGACTGGATCCAGGGCATGCACCTCGACCTGGACGAGGCCCTGCGCGTCCTGGTGCACCGACAGCACACGCCTGGATCGCCGCGCCCCGCACAGCCCGTCCCGCACCACCGCATCGGCCCCGTCGTCCAGGCCCTGCTTCTCCTGGCCCGCCAGCACGGCACCCGCCGACTGGCCGTCCGGCTCGAGGAGTTGCTGTGCGCCCTCGACTCCGACCCGCACTCCTGGTGGGCGTCCCGCCTCCTCGCCGCCGTACTGCTGCGCGCGGCGGACGCGACACCGTACGTCCGCGTGCTGCGGCTGCTCGCCGAGCGGATCGTGGTGTGGCAGCAGTGCGACCTGCCCGTGCCGTCCGGCTTCGGGCCGGGTTTCTGGACCGCGCTCCAACTGTCCGACGCCGACCGCTGCGACCTGCTCAGGCGTCTCCTCCTCGCCGACGGCGCACCCCGGGACGGCCGCGGCGCGAGCGCCGGACCCCGCCGTCCGTCCCGCTACCTGGACGCCGTCGCACACCTTCTCACCGCCGACCCCGCCGCCGTGCAACCGCAGCTCACACGCTGGTTCGCGGACGAGCGCCCGCTGCCCGCCGCGCCGCACGCCACCGTGGCCACGGCCGCCCAGGCCCTGCTCCACACCCACCGCGACCGCGCCCTGGACGACCTCACCGACACACTGGCCGCATGCGCGCACCCGCGCGCCGAGGAACTGCTGACCGTGCTCGCCGAGGAGGAGCCGTCGGCGCTGTGCCGGGCCGTGGACCGGTGGGCGCACGACGACAGCCCCGCGCTGCGGGCGGCGGCCCTGACGTACGGCCTGCGCACCGCGCCCCAGGTACGTAGCGGGGCCGACCGCGAGCTGCTGCGCCACGCCGCCCTCACCCTGCTCGACCACCCCGACGACTCCGCCCTGCACGGCGGCGCGCTCGCCCTCCTCGTCCGGGACCCGCACACCCGCGCCCGCCATCTGCCGCAGGCGCTGCGGCACTTCGCGGCGGGCGACCCGCACCTGCCGCCGAGCGCGCTGGCGCCCGCCCTGGTCACCCATCCCGAGGCGGTCCTCACGGCCATCGGCGCGTGCCTGCACCGAGGAGCCGGTCCCGGTATCGGTATCGGTGAGGTACTGCGCGCCCTGAGCGACGTCGCCACGCCGGCGCTCGCCCGCAGGGTCGCCGTCCTGGTCCGCGAGGCGGTGACGCGGGACCCGGAGGCCGCCGGACCGGTGGCGGCGTACGTCGATCAGCGCCTGGACGACGACTTGGCCGCCCGTTCGGTGCTGTTCTCCCTGGTCGCGGGCCTCCTCGAGGGCGACGGCAACGGCGGGCGAGGCGGGGACGGAGGCGGCGCCGGGGAGGATGACGAGGGCGGCCCCGGTGGCCCCGAGCGGTTGCGCTCCGCGCTGGCCGGCGTGCTCGCCGTGCCCGGCACCCCGGCCTCCCGTCCGCTGCGCCGGGAGCTGCTGGACTTCCTCCTGGCCCACGAGGACGCCCCGGCCGTCCTGGATGCCGTGCTGCGCGCCGCCGCCTCCACGGCCGAGGAGGACCTCCCCGGCCTGGTCCACCGTGTCGGCCTGCTCCTCCTCCGCACCCCCGACGGCGCGGCCGTGTTCGACCGGGCCCTCGTGGAGCTGGGCCGGCAGGTGCCCGGCTTCGCCGCCCGCGTGGCCGGCTGGCTGACCGACGCCCCGCGGGACTGGGCCGTGGTGGTGGGCCCCAGCACCCGCCGGATGATCGAGAACATCGCGGGCGTACCCGTCCCCGTCTGACGGCGGACCGGCCCTCGCCCGGCGACGTGCGCCCGGTCACAGCTCCCCATGCCGATG
Source organism: Streptomyces cyslabdanicus (assembly GCF_052663305.1). NCBI lineage: Bacteria > Bacillati > Actinomycetota > Actinomycetes > Kitasatosporales > Streptomycetaceae > Streptomyces > Streptomyces cyslabdanicus. The sequence goes on along the minus strand of NZ_JBQRUW010000077.1, from coordinate 22,790 downwards.
CAGGCGGCGACCGTCGGGCATGGCACCCTTAGACCTGCGGACAAGGCAGCAAGACAGCAAGACAACCAAGGCAACACGGACACGGGTTCGACGAGGAGCGGTCACAGTGCAGCGCTGGCGTGGCTTGGAGGACATCCCCCAGGACTGGGGGCGCAGCGTCGTCACCATCGGCTCCTACGACGGAGTCCACCGCGGACACCAGCTGATCATCGAACACGCCGTGGCCCGCGCCCGCGAGCTGGGTGTCCCGGTCGTCGTCGTCACCTTCGACCCGCACCCGAGCGAGGTCGTGCGTCCCGGCAGCCACCCGCCGCTGCTCGCCCCGCACCACCGCCGTGCCGAGCTGATGGCCGAGTTGGGCGTGGACGCGACCCTCGTACTGCCCTTCACCGCGGAGTTCTCGAAGCTGTCGCCGGCCGACTTCGTCGTCAAGGTGCTGGTCGACAAGCTGCACGCCAAAGCGGTCGTCGAGGGCCCCAACTTCCGCTTCGGGCACAAGGCCGCGGGCACCGTCGACTTCCTGGCCGAACAGGGCAAGACCTACGACTTCGAGGTGGAGGTCGTCGAGCTGTACGTCACCGGCGAGGCGGGCGGCGGCCGGCCGTTCTCCTCGACTCTGACCCGCCGCCTGGTCGCCGAGGGCGACGTCCGGGGCGCCCGGGAGATCCTGGGCCGCCCGCACCGGGTCGAGGGTGTCGTGGTCCGCGGCGCCCAGCGCGGCCGCGAGCTCGGCTTCCCGACGGCCAACGTCGAGACCCTCCCGCACACCGCGATCCCCGCCGACGGCGTCTACGCCGGTTATCTGCACGCCCAGGGCGAGGTCATGCCGGCCGCGATCTCCGTGGGCACGAACCCGCAGTTCGACGGCACCGAGCGCACGGTGGAGGCGTACGCCATCGACCGGGTGGGCCTCGACCTGTACGGCCTGCACGTCGGCGTCGACTTCCTCGACTTCGTCCGCGGCCAGGCGAGGTTCGACTCGCTGGAGGCCTTCCTGGCGACCATGGCCAAGGACGTCGAGAAGTGCCGGGAGATCATCACCGCGGACATCGCCCGCGCGTAACCGCCCCGGGGGCTGTCCTGCGCCGGTCGCCCATCCCGGGGCTGTCCTGCGTCGGCTGCCCATCCCGGGGGCTGCCCGCGTCGGCTGCCGTTCCGGCGACCGGCTTGCGATGGCGGATCCGGCTTGGCGGTTCCGGAACGGCCCGCCCGTTCGGGGGGCCGTTCCGGACCGGCCGCTCGTCCCGGGTGCCTCCTTGCGTCGGCTGCCGTTCCGGCGACCGGCTTACGACGGCGCGACCGGCTTGCGGGTCCGGCTTACGACGGTTCCGGGACGGTCTCGGCGGTTGCCTGGGCCCGTGCCCAGTGGCACGCCACCTGTGCCTCCCCGCCCCCGCCCAGGATCTCCAGGTCCCGGCCGCGGCACGCCTGTGCGACGCCCGCCCGCTCGGCCTCGCCGCTCGCCAGGATCTGGCAGCGGGCGTGGAAGCGGCAGCCGGAGGGGATCCGGGACGGGTCCGGAGGCTCGCCCGACAGGACGACCGGTTCTCCGGGCGCCTCGGGCAGGACGGACAGCAGGGCCTGGGTGTACGGGTGGCGGGGCGCCGTCAGGACCTGCTCCACCTCGCCGGTCTCCACGATCCGGCCCAGGTACATCACCGCGACCCGGTCGGCGATGTTCCAGGCCAGGCCCAGGTCGTGGGTCACCACCAGCGCGGCCAGGCCGAGTTCGGTGCGCAGCCGCAGCAGCAGGGCGAGGATCTCGCCGCGGACCGAGGCGTCGAGGGAGGCCACCGGCTCGTCGGCGACCACGAGTTCGGGTTCCAGGACCAGGGCGCCGGCGATGACCACCCGCTGGCGCTGACCGCCGGAGAGCTCGTGCGGGTAGCGCAGGAAGAACCGCTCGGGCGGCCGCAGCCCCGCCCGGGCCAGGGCATCGGCGACCGCCGCCCGCTCGTCACCGCCGTACCCGTGGATGCGCAGCCCCTCGGCCACCGCGTCGTAGACCGTGTGCCGCGGGTTGAGCGAGCCGCTCGGATCCTGGAGCACCAGCTGGGCCCGCTTGCGGTACGCCTTCAGGGCGCGCGACGAGTAGTCGAGCGGGGCGCCGTCGAAGGTGACGCGGCCCGCGGTCGGCGGCACCAGACCGAGCAGCGAGCGGGCCAGGGTCGTCTTTCCGCAGCCCGACTCGCCGACCAGGGCCACGATCTCGCCCGGCCGGATGTCGAGGTCGACCCCGTCCACGGCCCGGGCGGTCGCCGCACCGTGCCGCCCGGGAAACGTGACGTGCAGGCCCTCGACGCTCAGCAGCGGCGCATTGCTCATCGGTTACTGCTCCTCGCGTCGTTCTCCACCGTCACCGCTTGCGCCTCCTGCGCCTCCTGCGCCACGTGCACGCAGGCCGCCCGCCGGGCCGGTCCCGCGTCCCGCAGCGACTGGTCCTGGGTGGCGCACAGGTCGAGCGCGACCGGGCAGCGCGGGTGGAAGGCGCATCCGGCGGGCACGGCGGCCGGGTCCGGGGGGTCGCCCGGCAGGCCGCGGGGCGCGAACCGCGACGACGGGTCGCCGATGCGCGGGAACGCCTCCGACAGGGCCCTGCCGTAGGGGTGCCGGGCGTCGTCGTAGACCTGCCGGGCCGGACCCTCCTCCACCACGCGGCCCGCGTACATCACCGCCAGCCGGTCGCAGGTGTCGGCCAGCACGGCGAGGTCATGGCTGATCATGACAAGACCGAGATCCTGCTCGCTCACCAGCCCCTCGATCAGGCGCAGGATCTGGGCCTGGATCATCACGTCGAGCGCCGTGGTCGGCTCGTCGGCGATGATCAGACGCGGATCGCAGGCCAGCGCCATCGCGATCATCACGCGCTGCCGCTGACCGCCGGAGAGCTCGTGCGGGTAGGCGCCCGCCCGGGCCGCGGGCAGGCCGACCTGCTCCAGCAGCTCCCCGGTCTTCTTCTTCGCGCCCGCCGCGGTCGCCTTGCGGTGCAGCAGGATCGGCTCGGCGATCTGGTCGCCGACGCGGTGCACGGCGTTGAGGGAGTGCATGGCGCCCTGGAAGACGATGGACGCCCCCGCCCAGCGCACCGCCCGCACCCGGCCCCACTTCATGGCCAGCACGTCCTCGCCGTCGAGCAGGATCTCGCCGCCGACCCGGGTGCCGGCGGGCAGCAGCCGCAGCAGCGCCAGCGCCAGTGTGGACTTGCCGCAGCCGGACTCGCCCGCGATGCCGAGCTTCTCGCCCGCCTCCAGCGAGAGGTCGGCGCCGCGCACCGCGGCCACCCCGCCGGGGTAGGTCACTTCGAGGTTCCTGACGTCGAGCAGGCTCAACGGGACACCCCCAGCCTGGGGTTGAGAACGGACTCGACGGCACGGCCGCACAGCGTGAACGCCAGCGCGACGACCGCGATGGCGATGCCCGGCGGCACCAGGTACCACCAGTCGCCGGAGCTGACCGCCCCCGCCTCCCGCGCGTTCTGCAGCAGCCCGCCCCAGGACACGACCGTCGGGTCGCCGAGCCCGAGGAAGGCCAGCGTCGCCTCGGCCAGGATCGCCGAGGAGATGATCAGGGTCGTCTGGGCGAGCACCAGCGGCATGACGTTGGGCAGCACATGCCGGGACATCACGTGTCCGTGGCCGCCGCCGAGCGCCTTCGCGCGTTCGATGTACGGCCGTGACTCCACCGCCAGCGTCTGCGCCCGCACCAGCCGGGCGGTCGTCGGCCAGGTGGTCACGCCGATCGCCAGGATGATCGTGCCCAGCGAGCGGGACAACACGGTGGCGAGCGCGATGGCCAGCACCAGCGTGGGCATCACCAGGAACCAGTCCGTGATCCGCATCATCACCGTGTCGTACCAGCCGCGGAAGTGCCCCGCGGTGATCCCGATGAGCGCCCCGATCGCCACCGACAGCACGGCCGCCAGCAGCCCGACCAGGAGCGACACGCGCGATCCCCAGATCACCAGGCCCAGCAGGTTGCGCCCGAACTGGTCGGTGCCGAGGGGGAAGCGGGCGCTCGGGTCCTCCAGTGCCTTGCCGGGTGCCTCGGTCACACTCTGCACGTCCGCGCCGACGGTCAGCGGCGCCGTCAGCGCGATCAGCGCGCACAGCACGAGCACGGCGAGGCCCAACAGGCCCGCGCGGTGGGTCCGGTACTCCCTCCAGAAGCGCAGGGCCGAGGCCCGGCGGCGCTGCCAGGCCAGCGTGCGCGGGCCCGTGGTCGTGGCGGTGTCGGCGGTCATCGGCCCACCCTCGGGTCGAGCAGTGGATACAGGAGGTCGGCCAGGGTGTTCATCAGGATCACCGCTGCGGCGAAGACGAAGAACAGCCCCTGCACCAGCGGCAGATCGGGCACGCTCAGCGCCTGGAAGAACAGTCCGCCCAGGCCCGGCCAGGAGAAGACGGTCTCCACGAGGATCACACCCGCGACGGTCCGGCCGAGATTGACGAAGATCAGCGTCACGGTCGGCAGCAGCGCGTTCGGCACGGCGTGCCGACGCCGTACGACGTCGTCCCGCAGTCCCTTGGCGCGCGCGGTCGTCAGATAGTCGCCGCCCATCTCGTCCAGCAGCGCCGACCGCGTCACCAGCAGCGTCTGCCCGTACTCCACCGCGACCAGCGTCACCACCGGCAGGACGAGGTGGTGGGCGACGTCGAGGACGTACGCGAAGCCCTCCTTGCCGACCGACTCCATGCCTCCGGTCGGGAACAGACCCGGGATGGGGCCCACGCCGACCGACAGCACGATGATGAGCAGCAGCCCCAGCCAGAACGCGGGAATGGAGTAGAGCGTCAGCGCCAGCCCCGTGTTGAACCGGTCGCCGAGCCGGCCGTGCCGCCAGGCGGAGCGCGTACCGAGGAACATGCCGAGGGCGGTGTACAGCACGAAGGCCGTCACGGTCAGCAGCAGGGTGTTCGGCAGCGCCTCGGTGATCTTGTCGATGACCGGGGCGCGGAACTGGTACGAGGTGCCCAGATCCCCGGTCAGCGCCTTGCCGCAGTAGTCCGTGAACTGCTGCCACAGCGGGAGGTCGAGCCCGAACTCCCGCCGGTAGATGGCGATCTGCTGCTCGGAGACCGGACGCCCGCCGGTCATGAACTTCACCGGGTCGCCCGGGATCAGCCGGAAGAGGAAGAAGCTGGTGACGAGGACGGCCAGCAGCGAGATGGCGGCGCCGGCCAGCTTGCCCACCAGGTACCGAAGATACGCGGTCCCGGTCCGTGCCCGTGGCCCGCGGCCCGCCGCCGGCCCGGAGCTTCCCGGGTCGGCGGCGGACTCCTCGACCAGCGCGGGAGTCGCTTCAGCGGTCATGCGCACTCACTGTCTACTCACGCTCTTCCGCGGTGGCCCGGCGGCGCACCGTGAACAGCACTCCGAGGCCGGCGAGGACGACGACACCGGCGGCGATCCCGATGATGACCCCCGTGGACGTGGAACCGCCCGAGGAGTCGCCGGAGTTCGCCGGAACGGCGGACCACCAGCTCCAGTAGCCGTCCTGGCCGTAGATGTTGCCCGCCGCGGACGGCATGGTGGTGATCGACTCGATCTGGTCCGTGCGGTAGGCCTCGACCGCGTTCGGATACGCCATGACGTTCATGTACCCGAGGTCGTACAGCCGGGACTCCATCTGCTGGACGAGGTCGGCCCGTTTGGCGGGGTCGTACTCCGAGAGCTGCTGGCTGTACAGCTCGTCGTACTTCTTGTCGCAGATGAAGTCGTCGGTGGCGTCGGTGTCCTTCGGGGTCGCCGGGCGAGCGCCGCAGGTGTGGATGTACAGCACGTAGTCGGGATCGGGGTTGACCGACCAGCCGTCGAAGGCGAGGTCGAACTTGCCCGCGAGCCACGGGTCGGTCACGTTGTCCAGGCAGTTGAGCGTGACCCCGATGCCGAGTTTGCCCCACCACTCCTGGAGGTACTGGCCGACCGCCTTGTCGTTGGGGTCGGTGGCGTGGCACAGCATGCGGTAGTTCAGCGGCTTGCCGTCCTTGCCCACCCGCTTGCCGTCGGCGTTCTTCTTGTAGCCGGCCTGGTCGAGGAGCTGGGCGGCCTTCGCCGGGTCGTACGCCAGCTTCTGGTCCGCCGACGGCTCCCAGAAGTACGACGGGAAGCGCGGCGGGATGTAGCCCTGGCCCTCCACCGCGTGGCCCTGGAAGACCTTGTCGACGATGGTCTTCCGGTCCACGGCCATGAACAGCGCGTGCCGCACCCGCTCGTCCAGCAGCGACGGGTCGCCGTCACCGAACTTCTCGCCGTTCCTGGCCTGCGCGCCCGGGTTGACGGCAATGGCGTAGAAGCGGCGGCCGGGGCCCTCGTTGACCCGGATGTTCTTCTCGCCCTTGAGGGAGGCGGCCTGGGCGGGCGTCAGCGCCGGGGACCCGGCCACGAAGGAGACCTCGCCCTTACGCAGGGCGGCCACGGCGGCGTCCTGGTCCTTGTAGTACCGGAAGACCAGCTCGTCGAACTTCGGCGCCCCCCGCCAGAAGTTCTTGTTGGGCACCAGCCGCACATAGCTGTCGGGCTTGTAGTCGGTGAGGATGTACGGTCCGTCGCCGACGATCGGGAAGCTCGTGTCGTTGTTGAACTTGGAGAAGTCGGTGACCTTCTCCCAGACGTGCTTGGGCACGATCGGCACGTCGAGCGCGGTCATCGTGGCCTGCGGCTCCTTGAGCCGGATCACCAGCTTGGTGGGGCTGGGAGCGGTGACCTCCGCGAAGTTGCTGACGAAGCTGCCGTTGGCGGTCGCGGCGCCCTCGTCCGTCATCATCTTGTTGAACGTCCACGCCGCGTCCTCGGCGGTGACCTGCTGCCCGTCCGACCACTTGGAGTTGGAGCGGATCGTGTACGTCCAGGTCAGCTTGTCCGGCGACGTCTCCCACTTGGTGGCCAGACCCGGGACGACGTGGGCGTCCTTGGGGTCGTAGTTGGTCAGGAAGTCGTACATCAGCCGGTGGATGCTCGTACTGAGCAGGCGTTCCGCCAGGAACGGGCTGAGCGAGTCGACGCTCTGCGCGACGGCGACCGTGAGGACCTTCTTGCCCTTGGTGTCCTTGGTGCTCTGCGCGCTCTCCGCGGCGTGGGCCTGCGTCGAGGCCGGAGCGAGCGGGGACGCGAGCCCGGCCGTGAGGACGAGCGCGGCGGCGCCCGCGGCCAGAAGCCGTATCCCCTTCAGGCGGGGGCCGGTACGTCCTCTGCCGTGCTGATCATGTGTCTTCATGGCTCGGTGACCTCGCGTCGTCGCACGCAGAAGACGGTTTGCGCCTCCTGCCGGGCGGGCTTGAACGGGCTTGATCGGGTGACGCCGTCGGAATGAAGTGAGTGTCTACCAGCGCCAGTCTGCGCGCGTCAACGGTATGTCAAACCCCATGTGGCCTGCGGAAATAACGACTTGACCGCGATCTTGCTCCCATTGGTTGAGACCACTGAAGCCTCGCTGGTGAGGGCGTGGCGGCGGAATTCGACCGGTTCTGACTGCGAACACGCGAAGGCCCGCGCCGTGGGAGACGACGCGGGCCCTTGAGCGGTGCGGCCGAGCTACTGGTGGGGCGGGGGAGGAGGCGGGGTCTGCCCTTGCGGGTACTGCGGGTACTGCGGGTGCTGCGGGTACTGGGGGTGGTGAGGAGCCTGGGGGTAGGGCTGCTCGGACTGGCCCGGCTGAATGGGCTGGCCGGGCTGGCCGGGATAGGGCTGCGGCTGGCCCGGGTACGGCTGACCGGGGGCAGGCTGACCGGGGACGGGCTGCCCGGGGTAGGCCTGGCCGACGCCGGGCTGGCCCGGAACCGGTTGCCCGGGGGCGGCCTGGCCGGGGACGGGTTGTCCCGGAACCGGCTGACCGGGATACGGCTGACCGGGGTACGGCTGGTTCGGGATCGGCTGGCCCGGCATGGGCGGGGCCGCGACCGGCGGCGGGTTGCCGTCGGAGGTCCACAACCCGTGCGCCTGCTGGTGCCGGACGAAGTCCTCCGCGACCATCGCCGCGAGGTTGAAGTACGCCTCCCGCACCTTCGGCCGCATCATGTCGAGGTCGACCTCGGCGCCGGCGGAGAGATGCTCGTCGAAGGGCACCACGACGACGCCGCGGCACCGGGTCTCGAAGTGCGCGACGATGTCCTCCACCTTGATCATCTTGCCGGTCTCGCGCACCCCTGAGATCACGGTGAGGGAACGGGCGACGAGATCGGCGTACCCGTGCGCCGACAGCCAGTCCAGCGTCGTACTGGCACTGCTGGCACCGTCCACGGACGGCGTGGAGATGATGATGAGCTGGTCGGCGAGGTCGAGCACACCGCGCATGGCGCTGTAGAGCAGACCCGTGCCGGAGTCGGTGAGGATGATCGGGTACTGCTTGCCGAGCACGTCGATCGCGCGGCGGTAGTCCTCGTCGTTGAACGTCGTGGACACGGCCGGATCGACGTCGTTGGCGATGATCTCGAGGCCCGAGGGCGCCTGGGACGTGAACCGCCGGATGTCCATGTAGGAGTTGATGTACGGGATCGCCTGGACGAGGTCACGGATGGTGGCCCCGGTCTCCCGGCGCACCCGGCGGCCGAGCGTGCCGGCGTCCGGGTTGGCGTCGATGGCGAGGATCTTGTCCTGCCGCTCGGTGGCGAGCGTGGAGCCGAGCGCGGTGGTGGTGGTCGTCTTGCCGACGCCGCCCTTGAGGCTGATGACCGCGATGCGGTAGCAGGACAGCACCGGCGTACGGATCAGGTCCAGCTTCCGCTGCCGCTCGGCCTCCTCCTTCTTCCCGCCGATCCGGAACCGCGGCCCGGGACCAGCGGGCCGAGTGCTGCGGGCCTTCTGCTTCTTGTTGTTGAGCAGCCGGTCGGAGGACAGTTCCACGGCCGCCGTGTAACCGAGCGGCGCCGCCCCAGGGTTGATCGGCTGCCGCTGGTCGTGCTGTATCGGCTGCGGCCAACTGGCCCCGAGACGGGGATCCACGGGCTGCTGCGGGGCGGCCGGCGGCTGGGGCTGAGCGCCGTCGGGCTGTGCGGGCGGCTGCGGGAAGCCGTACCCGTCGGGCTGCGCGGGCGGGTTGGGGACACCGGGCGCGGCGGCCTGCGCCTGGGGGAATCCGTAGCCGTGCGGCTGCTCCGCGACCACCGAACCCGGAACCGGCGGCTGGCCCGTCGGCGAGGGTTGTGCGCCGGGGGTGCCGGGTGGGGGGAAGCCGTATCCGGCTTGGGGGTTGGCCGGGGGCGCGGTGGGGCCGGGCGCCGGCTGCTGGGCAGGCGGTTGCTGCGCGCCGGGTGGGGGGAAGCCGTAACCGGGCTGTTGGGGGTTGGCGGGGGACGTGGTGGGGCCGACCGGCGGCCGGCTCGCCGGCGAGGGTTGTGCGCCGGGGGTGCCGGGTGGGGGGAAGCCGTATCCGGCTTGGGGGTTGGCCGGGGGCGCGGTGGGGCCGGGCGCCGGCTGCTGGGCAGGCGGTTGCTGCGCGCCGGGGTACGGGAAGCCGTAACCCTGCTGCGGGGCCGCCGGGGGCGGCGGTGTCGGCGCGGCGGGGGGATTCCAGGCGGCGGGGGCCGGCTGAGGTGCCTGCGGCTGGAAGGGCGGCTGCTGGGCCGGCACGTGCGGCTGCCCCTGCGGAGCGGCCGACTGCGGCTCGTTGGGCCACTGGGCCGCCGCCGTGGGCGCGGCGGGCCGGTAGGACGGCGGAAGGGGCGGCACCGGACCCTGCGGGACCGGCGGCGGAGCCCAGGCGGCGGGCGCGCCCTGCGAAGCCTCGGCGGCCGGGGCCGGGGCGACTTCCTGGGACACCATGTCCTGGGCCGCCGAGGCCCGGGCCACGGCGTCCTGAGGAGCCTCGTCCTGCGGCTCCGAGTCCTCGGGTGCGGACTCCTGCGGAACGGCGTCCTGCGGCTCCGCATCTTGAGGGGCGGCGTCCCGTGGTTCCGCGTCCTGCGGTTCCGCGGTGGGCGTGGAGTCCTCGAGAGCGGCGTCCCGGGGTTCGGCGGGGACAGGCAGGGAGATCGCGGCAGCGGAGTCCTCGGGCGCCCCGTCGGCCGGCTCGACGTCGGACGCCGAGGCGTCCGGGGCACCCTCGAGCTCCGCCTCCTCAGCCTCCGCCTCAGCCTCGTCCGATTCCTTGGTTTCCTTGGTTTCCTTGGATTCCCCGGATTCCGTGGATGTGGATGCGGCGGATGCCGTCTCCGTCACCTGGTCCTCGTCGTCCACCTCGGCGGCGGAGTCTGCCGGAGCAGTGTCCACGTCGGCCGAGTCGACCTCCTCGGCCGCTCCCGCTTCCGCTTCCGCGTCGGCTCCGCCTCGAAGCCCGGACACCTCGGCCACGTCGCTCGACCCGGACTCTCCGGCCCCGGACTCCCCGGCGTCGTCGTCCGCCTTGTCGGCCTCGTCAACCGCGGTCTCGGCCTCGGCCGTCTCGGCCCCGGGCTCCGTGTCCGTCGCCGCGGCCGACTCGTCCTCCCGGCCCTCGGCGCCGGACGCCTCCCCCTGTTCCTCGGCCGCCTCCGTCACCTCCCGCCGCACGGCGACGGCGGAGATCCGCATGGTGGCACCGCTCTCGAGGTCACCGACTCCGGCACCCGCCCCCTGCTCACCCTGCGGCCGCGCCGTCCGGGCTCCCGGCGACGGGAACCCGCCCACCGGAATGTTCGGCACCGCCGTCGGGGACCCGGCACCGGCCGGATCCGTGTCCGGCGAGGCCGCCCCCTGCGGCTCGAACCCGCTCCCCACCGGCAGCTTCGGCACCGCGATCGGGCTCCCCACCGGCGGCGGGGGAGGCGTGAAGGGCGCGCCCGGCGCGGGAGCCGGCGGAGTGAAGGGCGCCCCCGGCGCGGGAGCCGGCGAAGTGAAGGGCGCACCCGGCGCGGGCGGAGGAGGCGTGAAGGGAGCGCCGGGCGTCGCGGTGGCGTGCGGCGGCGGAGTCAGCCCGGGCACCGGACCGCTCGGGCCAGCGGGCCGCAGGGGACCGCCCGGAGAAGCCGGCGCATCGGAGGAAGGACCCCCGGGGGCCGCACCACCCGCGTTGGCCCCCTGCCCTGCCCCGGATTCCGCCCCGGACCCCGATCCCGAACCGCTCGACGCGTTCTGCGTGTACCAGGCGGGCGGTGCGTAGTCGATCGTGAACTCGCCGGTCGTCTCGATGGAGGACGCCGTGTCGGGCTGGTCGTCGCCGGGCGTGGCCCAGCCCCCGCGGATCCCGTCCCGATCGCTGCTCACAGTTCCTCCTGGTGTGGTCGAGCACCCTCAATGCCGTGCGGGGGCGACCATTACTCGTCGTCCTTGGTCGTTCGAGGTCGTCCGATCCACCGACTTCCCCCCGTGACGACGATGTCCGGTCCACGGGTTCTGACATCGCGCCCCCATGTACCAGCCTAATCACCAGGAGACTCACCATGGCAGGCCCGTCCGTCTCGTGGTGCCCGCCCACTTGACGACAACCGGCCCGGAATCGCCGTACGCGGCAAGGCATCCGTCAGCAAACCGGACACAACCGTGGCCAGGTCGTACAGAAGATGAACACTGAACCCGATGCACCAGGGCTCACGAACCGGCCCGTGCGGCCGGTCCATTGAAGGCCCGACCCGTCAACCACACGCCTATGGCGCACACATGACGCACATGTGATGCACACATCTGACGGGTCGACCGGCATGGCTGACGGAAAGCTGACAGAAAAACACAAAAAAGGGGGCGGCACGCGCACGTGCCGCCCCCTCGCGCGTTCGCGCACCCCTCACTCGGAAGCGAGACCCCCGTTGTGCGGCGCCGGCTCCAGGTCGAACTCACCGTCCCGTGCACCCAGCACGAACGCCCGCCACTCCGCCTCCGTGTAGCGCAGTACCGTGTCCGGGTCGAGCGAGGAACGCATGGCGACGGCGCCGTCGGGCAGGTAGGCGATCTCGACGCGCTCCTCGTGCTCCTCCGTACCCGGCGCGCAGTGCCACCGCACACCGGAGATGTCGAGCGCGTAGAGTTCGTCGCGCTCGCGCTCCTTGCGGGCCTTGATCTCCGCTTCCGTCTCCGCCATGTCGCCGCGACCCCTTCCAGACGTGCCCTACGGTGCCGGGCTCACCCTAGTGGCCCGCCGGCCTGTCTCGTCGTGGTCGGAGAACCGGGGGAAAACGGGCCGTCGTGTCCTGGTACCCTGTGTGACGGCCGTTTGTGTACGCACCCCCGGAGCCCGCGCAGGAAGTCCTGCGGGTCCTGGAGGCCGCGCCCAGCGGATCCCCGCCTCCCGAGTAACGGAAGGTCCCCCGAGACGAAGACCGGGGGCACTCGGAGGCCACTCACGGAGCACGAGGAGTACGAGTGTCGCTCGACGCCGCAACGAAGAAGCAGATCATCACCGAGTTCGGTACCAAGGAGGGTGACACCGGCTCCCCCGAGGTCCAGGTCGCTCTGCTGTCCCGTCGGATCTCCGACCTGACCGAGCACCTCAAGACCCACAAGCACGACCACCACTCCCGCCGGGGCCTGCTGATCCTGGTCGGTCAGCGTCGCCGCCTGCTGCAGTACCTCGCCAAGAAGGACATCCAGCGCTTCCGTGCGCTGGTCGACCGCCTCGGCATCCGCCGTGGTGCGGCGGGCGCCAAGTAAGACGTCGTGAGGGGAGCGGTTCCCGGGAGACAGGGGACCGCTCCCTTTGCCGTACATACGGGAACGCGAGCCAGGAACCGCGCGGGAGCGTGCGGAGTGGATGCGGGAACGTACGGGAACGTGCGGAGTGTCGGTGCCGCTTTGTAGTGTGGTAGCACGACGCAGTAGACGCAGTACCCCATGACACGGCGTGATACCGCCTGCCCGAGGAGGGCACGGTACGTCATCGCGCCTGACGAACGAGGAGGAGCGCACCTCGCCGCCGCCGGTCCTCGGTAGTGGCCCCCGGGAGAAGAACCCCGGGTGCTTCGATCGAAGACCGGCCCGCACCAGACGGAGCGCCTCTCCGCCACCGTCCCCCCGCCACACGGGCGGGAGGACGACGACGAGGAGAAAACGCTAGTGGAGAACGAGACCCACTACGCCGAAGCCGTGATCGACAACGGCACCTTCGGCACCCGCACCATCCGCTTCGAGACGGGCCGCCTGGCCAAGCAGGCCGCCGGCTCCGCCGTGGCGTACCTGGACGACGACACCATGGTGCTGTCGGCCACCACCGCCTCCAAGAACCCCAAGGACCAGCTCGACTTCTTCCCGCTCACGGTGGACGTCGAGGAGCGGATGTACGCCGCCGGCAAGATCCCCGGCAGCTTCTTCCGCCGTGAGGGCCGGCCCAGCGAGGACGCGATCCTCACCTGCCGCCTGATCGACCGCCCGCTGCGCCCGTCCTTCAAGAAGGGCCTGCGCAACGAGATCCAGGTCGTCTGCACCGTCATGGCGCTCAACCCCGACCACCTGTACGACGTCGTGGCGATCAACGCCGCGTCCGCGTCCACCCAGCTGGCCGGCCTGCCCTTCTCCGGCCCGATCGGCGGCGTCCGCGTCGCGCTGATCCGCGGCCAGTGGGTCGCGTTCCCGACGCACACCGAGCTCGAGGACGCCGTCTTCGACATGGTGGTCGCCGGCCGTGTCCTGGAGGACGGTGACGTCGCGATCATGATGGTCGAGGCCGAGGCCACCGAGAAGACCATCAAGCTGGTCGAGGACGGTGTCGAGGCCCCCACCGAGGAGGTCGTCGCCGCCGGTCTGGACGCCGCGAAGCCCTTCATCAAGGTGCTCTGCCGTGCCCAGTCGGACCTCGCCGCCAAGGCCGCCAAGCCGACCGGCGAGTTCCCGATCTTCCTCGACTACCAGGACGACGTCCTGGAGGCGCTCACCGCCGCCGTCCGCCCCGAGCTCGCCCAGGCACTCACCATCGCCGGCAAGCAGGAGCGCGAGACGGAGCTGGACCGCGTCAAGGGGCTGGCCGCCGAGAAGCTGCTGCCCGAGTTCGAGGGCCGCGAGAAGGAGATCTCCGCCGCGTACCGCTCGCTGACCAAGACCCTGGTCCGTGAGCGCGTCATCAAGGAGAAGAAGCGCATCGACGGCCGCGGTGTCACCGACATCCGCACCCTGGCCGCCGAGGTCGAGGCCATCCCGCGGGTGCACGGCTCCGCGCTGTTCGAGCGTGGCGAGACCCAGATCCTGGGCGTCACCACCCTGAACATGCTCCGCATGGAGCAGCAGCTGGACACCCTCTCCCCGGTGACCCGCAAGCGCTACATGCACAACTACAACTTCCCGCCGTACTCCACCGGTGAGACCGGCCGCGTCGGCTCCCCCAAGCGCCGCGAGATCGGCCACGGCGCCCTCGCCGAGCGCGCGCTCGTGCCGGTGCTGCCCGCCCGCGAGGAGTTCCCCTACGCGATCCGTCAGGTCTCCGAGGCCCTCGGGTCCAACGGCTCGACCTCGATGGGCTCGGTCTGCGCCTCGACCATGTCGCTGCTGAACGCCGGTGTGCCGCTCAAGGCCCCGGTCGCCGGTATCGCCATGGGCCTGATCTCCCAGGAGATCGACGGCGAGACGCACTACGTGACGCTGACCGACATCCTCGGCGCCGAGGACGCCTTCGGCGACATGGACTTCAAGGTCGCCGGCACCAAGGAGTTCGTCACCGCGCTCCAGCTCGACACCAAGCTGGACGGCATCCCGGCCTCCGTGCTGGCCGCCGCCCTGAAGCAGGCCCGCGACGCCCGCCTCCACATCCTCGACGTGATGATGGAAGCGATCGACAGGCCGGACGAGATGTCCCCGAACGCGCCGCGGATCATCACCGTGAAGATCCCGGTCGACAAGATCGGTGAGGTCATCGGCCCCAAGGGCAAGATGATCAACCAGATCCAGGAGGACACGGGCGCCGAGATCACCATCGAGGACGACGGCACCATCTACATCGGTGCCGCCGACGGCCCGTCCGCCGAGGCCGCCCGCGCCACGATCAACGGCATCGCCAACCCGACGATGCCCGAGGTCGGCGAGCGCTACCTGGGCACGGTCGTGAAGACGACCACCTTCGGCGCGTTCGTCTCCCTGCTCCCCGGCAAGGACGGTCTGCTGCACATCTCGCAGATCCGCAAGCTGGCCGGCGGCAAGCGCGTGGAGAACGTCGAGGACGTGCTCGGCGTGGGCCACAAGGTCCAGGTCGAGATCGCCGAGATCGACTCCCGCGGCAAGCTCTCCCTGGTCCCCGTGATCGAGGGCGAGGAAGAAGACGGCAACGACAAGAAGGACGACGCCGACAAGTGACGTCCCGTGGCTTCAAGGCGACGGCCCGCACCTCCTCGGAGGCGCGGGCCGTCGCCCGTACCCAAACCCTCATCAAGGGCCAGAACGGCATCGGCACCGTCCGCAGGACCACCCTCCCGGGCGGCCTGCGCGTCGTCACCGAGACGCTGCCCTCCGTGCGCTCGGCCACCTTCGGCATCTGGGCGCACGTCGGCTCCCGCGACGAGACTCCCGCGCTGGGCGGCGCCACGCACTACCTGGAGCACCTGCTCTTCAAGGGCACGTCCCGCCGGTCCGCCCTGGACATCTCCGCCGCGATCGACGCCGTCGGCGGCGAGATGAACGCGTTCACGGCCAAGGAGTACACGTGCTACTACGCGCGCGTGCTCGACACCGACCTGCCCCTCGCCATCGACGTCGTCTGCGACATGCTCACCGGCTCGCTGATCCTCGAGGAGGACGTCGACGTCGAGCGCGGCGCGATCCTCGAAGAGATCGCCATGACCGAGGACGACCCCGGCGACTGTGTGCACGACCTGTTCGCGCACACCATGTTCGGCGACAACCCCCTCGGCCGCCCCGTCCTCGGCACGGTCGACACGGTCAACGCCCTTACCGCCGACCGCATCCGCCGCTTCTACAAGAAGCACTACGACCCCACCCACCTGGTGGTCGCCTGCGCCGGCAACATCGACCACGCCAAGGTCGTACGTCAGGTCCGCGCCGCCTTCGAAAAGGCCGGCGCCCTCAAGAACACCCTGGCCACCCCCATCGCCCCGCGTGACGGCCGCCGCACCCTGCGCACCGCCGGCCGGGTCGAGCTGCAGAACCGCAGGACGGAGCAGGCGCACGTCGTCCTCGGCATGCCCGGACTCGCCCGCACCGACGACCGGCGCTGGGCCCTGGGCGTGCTGAACACCGCCCTCGGCGGCGGCATGTCCTCCCGCCTCTTCCAGGAGGTCCGGGAGAAGCGCGGTCTGGCCTACAGCGTGTACTCCTACACTTCCGGCTTCGCCGACTGCGGACTGTTCGGCGTCTACGCCGGCTGCCGCCCGAGCCAGGTGCACGACGTGCTGCGGATCTGCCGGGACGAACTCGACCACGTCGCCGAGAACGGCCTGACCGACGACGAGATCGGCCGCGCCATCGGCCAGCTCCAGGGCTCCACCGTCCTCGGCTTGGAGGACACGGGTGCGCTGATGAACCGTATCGGCAAGAGTGAACTGTGCTGGGGCGAGCAGCTGTCCGTCGACGACATGCTGACCAAGATGGCGGCGGTCACCCCGGACGAGGTCCGCTCCGTCGCCCGGGACATCCTGGGACAGCGCCCGTCGCTGTCGGTCATCGGCCCGCTCAAGGACAAGCAGGCCGCACGGCTGGACGACGCGGTCGCCTAACCTCTGTCCCGTCCGTCGGTGGTAAGGAAGCAAGAGATGAGCAAGCTGCGCGTGGCGGTCCTCGGAGCCAAGGGCCGGATCGGGTCCGAGGCGGTACGGGCGGTCGAGGCCGCCGAGGACATGGAACTGGTCGCCGCCCTCGGCCGGGGCGACAAGCTGGAGACCCTCGCCGAGGCGGGCGCCCAGGTGGCGGTCGAACTGACCACCCCCGGGTCGGTCATGGGCAACCTCGACTTCTGCGTACGGCACGGCATCCACGCCGTTGTCGGCACCACCGGCTGGACCGACGAGCGCCTCGCGCAACTGCGGGGCTGGCTGGCCCAGTCCCCGCAGACCGGTGTGCTCATCGCCCCGAACTTCTCCATCGGCGCCGTGCTCACCATGAAGTTCGCGCAGATCGCCGCGCCCTGGTTCGAGTCGGTCGAGGTCATCGAGCTGCACCACCCGAACAAGGCCGACGCCCCCTCCGGCACCGCCACCCGCACCGCACAGCTCATCGCCGCGGCCCGGGCCGAGGCGGGCTCGGCCCCGGCGCCGGACGCCACCGTCACCGCCCTGGACGGAGCGCGCGGCGCGGCCGTCGACGGGGTGCCGGTCCACTCCGTGCGCCTGCGCGGACTGCTCGCCCACCAGGAGGTCCTGCTGGGTGGCGAGGGCGAGACGCTCACCATCCGCCACGACTCGCTCCACCACAGCAGCTTCATGCCGGGCATCCTGCTCGGCGCGCGCCGCGTGGTGACCACTCCGGGCCTGACCGTCGGCCTGGAGCACTTCCTCGACCTGAACTGAGCCCCTGAAGCCCCTCATGCGCGCGAAGATCACCTACCTCGTCACGGCCGCCGTCCTGGTCTTCTACTTCGTCCTGGTCGGCAGCCGCGGCGTCATGCTCATCCAGTACGGCACACCCGTCACCGTCGCCTTCGGCATCGCCGTGCTGATCCTGCCGGTGATCGGCCTGTGGTTCCTGTGGAAGAACACCCAGTTCGTCCGCCGGGCCAACCGGCTCGCCGCCGAACTCGACGCCGAAGGGGGCCTGCCCGTCGACGAGCTGGCGCGCACGCCCAGCGGGCGCGTCGACCGCGACTCGGCCGACCGGGTCTTCGCCCGGCGCAAGGCCGAGACGGAGGCGGCGCCCGACGACTGGCGCACCTGGTTCCGCCTCGCCGTCGCCTACCACGACGCCCGGGACACCCCCCGTGCCCGCAAGGCGATGCAGCGGGCGATCGCGCTGCACGACGGCAAACCGGTGCAGGCCGCCTGACACCCACGACACCCCGTGAACGCGAAGGGGCCCGGTCCGCACGCGGACCGGGCCCCTTCGGCATGCCGTCGGCCGGGGTCAGCGCTTCCTGTTCTCCGCCGCCCACGCCTCCACCGCGTCCGCCGCCCGGTTGAACGCCTCGGCGCGTCCCAGGAAGTCGGCGTTGTGCGTGGTCAGCAGCGGCGGCAGCCCCTGCTGCGCACGGCTCTTGCGGCTGAGTACCAGCGCCTGCCCCTGCACCGTGCGCGGCAGCCCCAGCCAGCGCACCGGCTGCTGCACGGTCCGCACGCCGGCGACCTGCGCCCACGGCGTCGTACGGGTGACGAGGAGGCTCACGTGGCGCAGCCCGCGCGCACCGACCCAGACGCCCATGCGCAGCAGCCGCAGCGCGCCGGCGATCACGACCAGGGCGAGGACGAAGCAGAAACCGGCGGAGGAGAGTGTGGCGGTGAGCGCTGTGACGACCCCCGCGAGCAGGACGAAGGAGGCGAGCAGCAGCAGGAGGGCGGCCGCCCCCACGCGCCACGGCCCGGGCCGGTAGGGACGTCGCCAGCGCTCGCGGTTGTCGAACGGCAGCGCTTCGTCGTCCGCCGCGTCGAAGGTGCGGTCGGCCGTCAGGAAGGACAGGGGCACGGCTGGTCCTCACTCAAATCCATGCATGGGCTGTGCCCGGTGAGGCTATCCGCCTGTGCCCGTGCCCACCAGCCGCGGGGGCCGGGAGACGCCGCCGGTGCCGTCGGTCCCGCTGGCGCGGGGCCCGTACTCGCTCAGTGCCCGGGGGAGACCTGGGACTGCTGCGTCTCGGCGGGGGAGTGGCTGATGGTCAGCGCGGGCGTCCCCAGGATCACGGAGCCCACGAGCGCGGCGACGATGGTCAGCCCCAGCAGGCAGCGCCCGGCTATTCGGCCGGTGGACGCGCGCTCGCGGGGCGGGGGAGCGACATTGCTGCGGAACCGATCGGCTTCGGCGACGAAGGCGAACGGTACGGGTTCGCGCCGACGGGGCATCGGGGGTACGACTCCTTCCGGGGGTCGAACTGAGGGGTCTCACCCATACAGGTGTCTCACCCATACAGACGACCGAGTGTCCCAAATGGTGCCCTGTTCCGCCGAAATCGCAGTTCTTCACCGAAGATGTCGCGCGTCGGCACCGATCGCCCCGATGTCAGGGCCGGGCCGTAGAGTGGGCGCCGCCCCGCAGACGTGAAGGAAGGGACCCTCCGAGCCGTGACCGCCACCCCCGCCGACGACCCGAAGCCCAGCTTCCGCAGTGATGTCACCGTCGAACTGGTCAAGCAGACCGCGTCGGACGCCGACGTGCTGTTCGCGGCCCGTGTCTCGACCCTCGGCGAGCAGTCCCTGGCCGAGCTGGACAAGGACCCCGAGCGTTCCAGGGGCCTGATCAACTACCTGATGCGCGACCGGCACGGCAGCCCCTTCGAGCACAACTCGATGACCTTCTTCATCAGCGCCCCCATCTTCGTCTTCCGCGAGTTCATGCGGCACCGCGTGGGCTGGTCGTACAACGAGGAGAGCGGTCGCTACCGCGAGCTGGAGCCGGTCTTCTACGTTCCGGACGAGTCCCGCAAGCTCGTGCAGGAGGGGCGCCCGGGCAAGTACCGGTTCGTGGAGGGCACCCAGGCCCAGCAGGAGCTGGTCGGCCGGGTCATGGCGGACTCCTACCGGGAGGCGTACGAGGCCTACCAGGAGATGCTCGCGGCCGGTGTCGCCCGCGAGGTGGCCCGCTCGGTCCTGCCGGTCGGCCTGTTCTCGTCGATGTACGCCACCTGCAACGCCCGCTCGCTGATGCACTTCCTCGGTCTGCGCACCCAGCACGAGCTGGCCAAGGTGCCGTCCTTCCCGCAGCGGGAGATCGAGATGGTGGGCGAGAAGATGGAGGCCGAGTGGGCGAGGCTCATGCCGCTGACCTACGCCGCCTTCAACGCCAACGGCAGGGTCGCGCCGTAGCCGGCGATCGCTTGCCCGAGCCGGTACAGATGTACGGTTCAGCCGTGTGAAGTGTCCGGATTGCGGGCTTTGGAGAAGTTCATCTAGCCTGATCAAACGGACCCGGCACTGCTTGAACCCCCGAGCAGGCAGTGCCGGGCTCCACCTTTGCCACCACCCGCCGGCCCGCCCCCCGAGGGCAGCCCCCACATTGAGCAGCGAGTAGCGTGTTACCCATGGCTCCGACCTCGACTCCGCAGACCCCCTTCGGGCGGGTCCTCACCGCCATGGTCACGCCCTTCACGGCGGACGGCGCACTCGACCTCGACGGCGCGCAGCGGCTCGCCGCCCACCTGGTGGACGCAGGCAACGACGGCCTGATCGTCAACGGCACCACCGGCGAGTCCCCCACCACCAGCGATGCGGAGAAAACGGACCTGGTACGCGCGGTCCTGGACGCGGTCGGCGACCGCGCCCACGTCGTGGCGGGCGTCGGCACCAACGACACCCGCCACAGCATCGAACTGGCCCGCGCCGCCGAGCAGGCCGGCGCGCACGGTCTGCTGACCGTCACGCCGTACTACAACAAGCCCCCGCAGGAGGGCCTGTACCGCCACTTCAAGGCCGTCGCCGACGCCACCGGCCTGCCGGTCATGCTCTACGACATCCCCGGCCGCAGCGGCGTCCCGATCAACACCGAGACGATCGTCCGCCTCGCCGAGCACCCGCGGATCGTCGCCAACAAGGACGCCAAGGGCGACCTCGGCCGGGCGAGCTGGGCCATCGCGCGTTCCGGACTCGCCTGGTACTCCGGCGACGACATGCTGAACCTGCCCCTGCTCTCGGTGGGCGCGGTCGGCTTCGTCTCGGTCGTCGGCCACGTCGTCACCCCGGACCTGCGCGCCCTCGTCGAGGCGTACACCGCCGGTGAGGTCCAGAAGGCGACCGAGATCCACCAGAAGCTGCTCCCGGTGTACACCGGCATGTTCCGCACCCAGGGCGTCATGACCACCAAGGCCGCGCTCGCCCTCCAGGGCCTGCCCGGAGGGCCGCTGCGGTCCCCGATGGTCGAGCTCACGCCCGAGGAGATCGAGCAGCTCAAGATCGATCTTGCCGCCGGCGGGGTACAGCTCTGACAACGAGACTTCGCACCACCCCGCACCACCCGAGGCCTGACAACTGAATAAGCGGGCCACACCGGTGCCCGCATCCCACCATGACAACTGCTTCTGCACGAACGTCACGCGCGCCACGTGCCCACCGGTACGTGGCGCGCGTGGTTGAGGAGAGTCTTTTGAGTCATCCGCATCCCGAACTGGGTTCGCCCCCGCGCCTTTCCGACGGCGGTCTGAGGGTCACCCCCCTCGGCGGTCTCGGCGAGATCGGCCGCAACATGACCGTCTTCGAATACGACGGCCGCCTGCTGATCGTCGACTGCGGAGTGCTCTTCCCCGAGGAGGAGCAGCCCGGAATCGACCTGATCCTGCCGGACTTCTCGTCCATCCGTGACCGCCTCGACGACATCGAGGGCATCGTCCTCACCCACGGCCACGAGGACCACATCGGCGGTGTCCCGTTCCTCCTGCGCGAGAAGCCGGACATCCCCCTCATCGGCTCCAAGCTGACCCTCGCCCTCATCGAGGCCAAGCTCCAGGAGCACCGCATCCGCCCGTACACCCTCGAGGTCGCGGAAGGACAGCGTGAGCGCGTCGGCCCCTTCGACTGCGAGTTCATCGCGGTCAACCACTCCATCCCGGACGCCCTCGCGGTCGCCATCCGCACCCCCGCGGGCATGGTCGTGCACACCGGCGACTTCAAGATGGACCAGCTGCCGCTGGACAACCGCCTGACCGACCTCCACGCGTTCGCGCGGCTCAGCGAGGAAGGCATCGACCTCCTCCTCACCGACTCCACCAACGCCGAGGTCCCCGGCTTCACCCCGCACGAGCGGGACATCTCCAACGTGCTGCGCCAGGTCTTCGCCGGCGCCCGCAAGCGGATCATCGTGGCCAGCTTCGCCAGTCACGTCCACCGCATCCAGCAGATCCTGGACGCCGCGCACGAGTACGGCCGCCGGGTCGCCTTCGTCGGCCGGTCCATGGTCCGCAACATGGGCATCGCCCGGGACCTGGGTTACCTGAGGGTCCCGCCGGGCCTGGTGGTCGACGTCAAGACCCTGGACGACCTGCCCGACCACGAGGTCGTGCTCGTCTGCACCGGCTCCCAGGGCGAGCCCATGGCGGCCCTGTCCCGCATGGCCAACCGGGACCACCAGATCCGCATCGTCCAGGGCGACACGGTGATCCTTGCGTCGTCGCTGATCCCGGGCAACGAGAACGCGGTGTACCGGGTCATCAACGGACTGACCCGCTGGGGCGCCAACGTCGTGCACAAGGGCAACGCCAAGGTCCACGTCTCGGGCCACGCCTCGGCCGGCGAGCTGCTGTACTTCTACAACATCTGCCGCCCGCGGAACCTGATGCCGGTCCACGGCGAATGGCGCCACCTGCGGGCCAACGCCGAACTCGGCGCCCTCACGGGAGTGCCGCACGACCGGATCGTCATCGCCGAGGACGGCGTGACCGTCGACCTCGTCGAGGGCAAGGCCAAGATCTCCGGCAAGGTCCAGGCCGGCTACGTCTACGTCGACGGGCTCTCGGTCGGCGACGTGGGCGAGCCCGCGCTGAAGGACCGCAAGATCCTCGGCGACGAGGGCATCATCTCGGTCTTCGTGGTGGTCGACTCCACCACGGGCAAGATCACCGGCGGCCCGCACGTCCAGGCCCGCGGCTCGGGCATCGACGACTCCGCCTTCGCCGAGGTCCTCCCGAAGGTCGCGGAGGTGCTGGAGAAGTCCGCCCAGGAGGGCGTCGCGGAGGTCCACCAGCTCCAGCAGCTCATCCGCCGCACCCTCGGCAAGTGGGTCTCGGACACCTACCGGCGCAGGCCGATGATCCTCCCGGTCGTCGTGGAGGTCTGACCCGCGTACGTCCCCAGGACACGCGAACTGGTGGCGGGGGGGCTCGA